>CAZCJG010000407.1:0-3993 GCA_964498575.1 uncultured Anaerolineales bacterium
CGCCATGCCAGAACCCGACCTACCCGCAACCCTCGCCGAGCTCCTCGCCGGCTTCCCGCCGGTCGCCTACGCCGACTGGCGCGCAGCCGCCGCGCGGGTGTTCGGCGACGCGGGCGGGCCGCATTGGCGCTTCTCGGCTTTCCCCAGCGACGTCGAGGTCCCCATCCTCGGCGGCTCCGAGCAACCGGCTTCGGACCGGTCCGGCCAAGGCGACGCCGGCCGCGCGACCGCCGGCTGGCGGATGGCCCAGTGCATCGATCACTCGGACCCCGAGCAGGCCAACGCGCAGATCCGCGCGGACCTGGCGCGCGGAGTCCAAGGTTTCTGGCTCCGTTTCGACCGAGCCGCGCGGCTGGGGGTGGATCCCGACGATCCGCGCTACGCCGAGCACGGCGGCGTCGGGGGGATCATGGCCTACACGGTCGACGATCTCGATCGGCTGCTGGCGGGGGTGGACCTGGCCCAGGTCGAGCTCTGCCTCGATGCCGGCGGCAACACGGCGGCCGTCGCTCTCGCGCTCTCCGTGCTGGCCGAGCGGCGTGGCGTGCCGCTGGATCGGCTTCGCGGCGCGTTCCACCAGGACCCCCTGGGCGCGCTGGTCGAGGTCGGCGGCCTGGCCACGGATGTGGCGAACGCCTTGAATCACACGGTCAGCCTCGCCCATTGGAGCGTGCAGAAGCTCGGCGCCGTCCGGTCGGTGACCGTTTCGAGCCTGCCCTACCACAATGCGGGCGCGGCGCCGGAGCACGAGGTGGCCTGGGCGGTCGCGACCGGGCTAGAGTACTTTCGCGACATGTACCCCAGGGTCCAACCCGGCTACGGCTACGACAAGGACGGCCTTTTGGCCCAACTGCGCTTCGTGTTCGGTGTCGGGCGCGAGTTCTGGACCTCCGTGGCCAAGCTGCGCGCGGCACGGCGGGTGTGGGCCAAGGTCGTGCATGCTTGCGGCGGGGACGCGCCGGCCGGGGCGATCTCGATCCACGCGGTGACCTCGCCGCGCAGCCAGGCGCGGCGCGATCCCTTGCTCAACCAGGTGCGCGCGACGGTCGAGACCATCGCGGCGGTCCTCGGCGGGGCGGAAGTCGTGACGACCTTGCCGTTCGACGGCGCGATCGGCCCGTCCGAGGACTTCGGCCGCCGCCTGGCCGCCCATATCCAAACGATCCTCCAGGCCGAGGCGCAACTCCACCGGATCGCGGACGCGGCCGGCGGCAGCGGCTTCCTCGAAGCGCTGACCGACGGCATCGCACGCGCGGCCTGGCGGGAGCTGCAAGGCGTCGAAGCCGAGGGCGGCATGGCGCGCGCGCTGTTCATGGGGCGGATGCACAGGACGACCCAGGTGAACGGTCGCCTCGCCGGCCGGCGCCTGCGGGACGGTGAGGCCCCGATCATCGGGGTCAGCCTGCATCGAGATCCCGCCGAGCTTCCCCTCGCGCGCCCGGCGCCGGATCTCGCCGCGCTGCGTGCCGCCGCGATGGAGCGCATGGCGGCGCATCGCGCGGCCCACGACGCGAAGGACATCGATCGTGTCGCGATCGTCTGGGGCACCTACGCGGATCCCGCGGTGGATGCCATCGGCTTCCAGCGCGCCCTGGCGGCCGGGGCGACCTTCGGGTGGGCTTGTTTCACCGGCGGGGACGCGGTCGTGCCCGCGCGCATCGCCGCGATCGCGCCGGAACGCGAGGAGGAGGCCATCGATCCCACGGCGGATGCCGCCGTCGGATCGCCGGGCGACACACAGGATCGGCCGCTACGAGCGCCCTGACCCTACGCCGATGGACCGTTCGCGTGAGGGCTCACGGCGGGCAGCCGCCCGTGCCGAAGATCAACCGGATCGCGCACGACGTGTCGCCGGCGTCCACCTGCGCGTCGCCGTTGGGGTTGCAGCCGATGGGGTTGCCCGCGAAGGTGCCGCCGGGCACGTCGGCCGGGTCGTCGCCATCGCCGTCGAAGATCTCGATCACCAGCCCCGAGACGTCGGCGGCGTCGA
Source organism: uncultured Anaerolineales bacterium (assembly GCA_964498575.1). Lineage (GTDB taxonomy): Bacteria > Chloroflexota > Anaerolineae > Epilineales > Epilineaceae > CAZCJG01. The sequence goes on from CAZCJG010000407.1 coordinate 1,991, forward strand.
CCACGTGGTCCGCGTTGCAGTCGCCGGGGGCCGACGTCGGCGTCGGGCTGGCGGTCGGGGTGACGGACGGTGTGCTGGTGACGGACGGTGTGCTCGTGGCGGTCGGGGTGCTCGTGGCGGTCGGGGTCGGTGTGCGGGTTGGGGTTTTCGTGGCCGTCGCGGTCAATGAGGGGGAGGGGGTGGACGTGGCGGTCGGCGTGCTGGAGGCCACCGACGTGGGCGTGGTCGTCGGGGTTCCCGTCACCAGCTCGATGCTGTCGTCGGCGGAGACCGTGGTCGAGCCCGTCCGCATCTCGGCGTAGACCGTGTGCGCGCCCGCACCGCTGGGCAGGGTCCAGGCGACGTTGGTGCTGAACGCCGTCCAGCTCCCCCAGGGATCGCTGTCGTTGTGCAGGCGCATCTCGGCCCAGTTGCCGTAGAGGTAGAGGCTGACGTCGGGGGAGGTGGTCGTGCCGTCCTCGCGGTTGATGACGAGCGGGTAGACGCCGGGCTTGCGCCCGAAGTCCTGCGTCCAGTAGCGCGTGTTGGCGCCGGCGCAGCAGAAGTAGCCCACGCCGATCTCCCAATTCAAGGTGCTCATGATGTTGTTCTTGTGGCCGGTGCTGTTCAGCCACGCGAGCATCACGGCCTCGGGTGAGGTCTGGCCTCCGGCGACGTTCTCGGCGAGGGCCGAGTAGTTGCCGTAGTAGGACTGCACCCGCGTCACCCAACCACAAGCCAGCACCAGGTTGCCGCCGCCGTCGCGGTCGTAGGAGTCGTGATCGAAGTAGTTGTCCTGCCCCAGGTCCGTACTGTGGTAGCGCGCGGCGTCGTCCAGGCTGGCGCGACGCTTGAGCGGTGGCAGGTTGCCTTGGTAGTAGCGCGCCAGATTGGTCAGCTCGACCACCTTCTGCTCGAAGGCGGCGTTGACCACCGGCGCCGTGACGCCGCCGCAGCCGGAATAGTCGGGACCGAGTGGGTCGCGCTGCGGCCCCAAGCGGGTCCGGGGCGACGGCGGCCCGGGCGCATCGACGGCGACCGGCGCGCCGATCACCGGCGCCGGCGAGGATGGCTCCGCCATAGCCGCGACGCCGCCTGTCGCGACCGTCGCGGCGGCCGCGAATAGGGCGGCGATAATGGAATCGTTCCAATGCTTGGCGTTCATCTCTTCATCCGAGGTGCGAGGGAAGGGCAGCCGCTCTCAAGGGCGCGGTCGCTGAACACTTATACATGACGACCCGGTGGGGTGTTGGTTACTCCGCCCGAGCCGTCGCCAGCGCCCTGCCCAAACCTCCCATGGGGTTGCCGAGCGTAGTCGGTAGACGGCTGCAAGGGAACGGCCCTTGACAGTTATAGGTGACGGTGTATGATGTCGCGCACCCTGAGGCGAGCACAATGGATGATCCCCCTTCCTTCGCCCGAATCGCGTACGACGCGCCCGAGGTCATGCCGCCGCCCGACGACGGCGCCGTGCGGGCGCACGATGCCTGGCTGACCCCCGAAGGCATCGCCCTCCTCCCGCGCTACACTGCCGCGGACATCCAGGATCTCCCCCATCTCGGCGCGCCGCCCGGCTTCCCGCCCTATGTCCGCGGCCCCTACCCGACGATGTACACGACCCAGCCGTGGACGGTCCGCCAGTACGCCGGCTTTTCGACCGCCGAGGACTCCAACGCCTTCTACCGGCGCAACCTGGCGGCGGGACAGACCGGGCTGTCGATCGCCTTCGACCTGGCGACCCATCGCGGCTACGACTCCGACAACCCGCGCGTGGTCGGCGACGTCGGCATGGCGGGGGTGGCGGTGGACTCGATCCTGGACATGCGGGTGCTGTTCGAGGGCATCCCGCTGGACCGGGTCAGCGTGTCGATGACGATGAACGGCGCGGTGCTGCCGATCCTCGCGCTGTACATCGTCGCCGCCGAGGAACAGGACGTGCCGCCGGCAAGGCTCAGCGGGACCATCCAGAACGACATCTTGAAGGAGTTCATGGTCCGCAACACCTACATCTACCCGCCCGCGCC
>CAZCJG010000408.1:0-3935 GCA_964498575.1 uncultured Anaerolineales bacterium
CGGTGATCACCAGCAGCTCCGGCACAGCGGCCTTGAGCGCGCGGACCGCCTGCTGCACGATGCCATCCGGCGCGAAGTTCTCCAGCCCGACCGGGTCCTTGGCCGCCGGCAGGCCGAACAGGATCACCGCCGGGATGCCCGCCGCGGCGATCGCCTCGGCGTCGCGGACCAGCGTGTCGACCGACAGGTGGAACTGGCCCGGCATCGCGCCGATCTCGCGCCGCACGCCCTTGCCGTGGACGACGAAGAGCGGGCAGATGAAGTCGTCCACCGTCAGCACGGTCTCGCGCACCATGCGGCGGATCGCCGGCGTCCGGCGCAGGCGCCGCGGGCGCTCGATCAGGCCGGCGGCCTCGTCGCCGGGGACGGAGAGGACGTAGGTGTCGCGCTCAAAGGCATCGCGGTCGAAGGTCGGGGGGGTCATGGGGGAGTTCCTTGTCAGGTGGGTGATCGATGGGTAGCGGGCTCGAACACGCCGGGCGCCTCGGGTCCGCCGACGTCTGGTGCGATGAAGTGGGCCGCGATCGCCGCGGCCAGGGCGGGAATCGTATGCTCGTCCGGGAGGATGTCAACCCTCAGCCCGGCCTCCATCGCCACGCGCGCCGTCTCCGGGCCGATGCAGGCCACACGGGCCGGGCCGAGCAGGTCCACCGGCCGGCCGCCGGCCAGCGTGGCAAAGGCCCACACCGCCGAGCCCGAGGCGAAGGTCGCCACATCCACCCCGGCACGCAGCTCGGCCAGCGCGGCGGGGCCGGGCTCGGCGATCAGGGTGCGGTAGGCGATCACCGCGTCGACAATCGCGCCGCGGGCGGCGAGGTCCTTCTCGATGGCCGGCCGAGCGATGTCCGCCTTCGGGAAAAGGACACGCTGGCCGGCGACATCGCCCAGCGCGGCGGCCAGGGCCTCGGCGGTGTGGCGCGGTGGGACGACATCGACCGGCCAGCCGCGCGCCTCCAGCGCCGCCGCGGTCGCCGGGCCGACGGCGGCGACGCGGATGCCGGGAGGTGGCGCTGGGAGCCGATCGAGCACGGGATCGACGGCGTTCGCGCTGGTGAAGACGATCCAATCGAAGTCCCCGACTTCGGCCCGTCCGATGGCCGCATCAAGCCGCGCAGGGTCGTCCGGTGGGGCGATGCGAATCGCGGGCAACCAGATCGCGTCGGCGCCGAGGGCGGTCAGGGCCGCGACGAGCGGGTCGCCTGGGGACGGCGACAGGCGGCGCGGGCGGGTGACCAGGATGCGGCGGTGGGCCAGGGGTTGAGGGGAGAGATGCACGGGTTGATTGTAGCGCGGCGGGGGCGGGCCGCACAGTTGACCCCCACCCCGCCATCGATATAGTACCCCCCGTGTCCAAAGTCCCCACCAACCTTTTCGACGGCCGCGCCTTCCTGGCCAGCGACCTCGCCGTCGTCGTGGCGCTGGTCCTCATGGCTTGGCTGGTCCACCGCCTGTCGCGGCCAATCTCCCGTCGCCTCGTGCATGTCGGCCGCTACGCTCGGCGGCCGGGCGACCAGCGGCCCGAGCGCAGCGAGACACTGGAGAGCCTGGTCGCCGACATTATCAGCGCGACGGCGATCATTCTCGCCGGGATCATCGCGGTGCAGCGGTTGTTCCACCTCAGCGCGGATACGATCTTCTGGACCATCGGCCTGTTCAGCGCCGCCTTCGGCTTCGGCGCGCGGCCGCTGATCAGCGACGTGCTCTCCGGCATGGGGTTCATTTTCGAAGATACCTTCGCGGTCGGCGAAAAGGTGGGGATGAAGTCCGGCGACCAGATCATCGAGGGCGTGATCGAGGCGGTGAAGATTCGGACCACCCTAATCCGCGCGCCCACCGGCGAGCTCTGCGTCGTGCCCAACGGCGAGATCCGCGTGCTGCGCAACTACAGCCGCGGGCGCTTCTCGCCCGCCAACATCAAGGTCCGCGTGCGCAGCGCGGACCTCGTCACCGCCCTGCCGATCCTCGAAGCGCTCGGCCGTGACGCCGCCGACACCCTACCCGAGCTGCTCGAACCCTGGCAGATCATCAGCGAGTCGGGCGAGATCGGCCAGCAGACCGAGCTCACCCTGGTCGCCAAGGCCCGCTTCGGCGCAGGCGCGGACCTCCGCCCGCGCCTGCTCGCCCTGGTCCAAACCGGGCTGGCTGATGCCGGGCTGATGCCCGAGGATTGAAGCACACCTCCGTGTAGGGGCAGCCCCTACGCGACCCCGCCTAATACCGCAACACCGCCACCACCGCCGAGTCGGCCGGGATCTCCTCCGGCGGCACGGCGAAGACGGAGCCGCCTCGCAGCAGGGTCTCGGCCGCGGCGAGATCCAGCAGATCCTCGCCATCCGTGTCGGCGCCGTCGGTCAACTCGGCCGCCAGGCTGGCGCGGTCGAAACGGCCCCACAGGTACTTGCCGGAGGCGACGAGCAAGACGTCGATGCGGCCTTCGGTGGCCGCGCGCAGGACTTCCGCCACGCTGCTGACCGTCCCGCCCGTACCCGCCAGCGCCTGGTAGCGCGCCACGGCGTCGGCCTGGGCCTGGCGGAAGAGCGGGGCTACAATCTCGCGCCCGCGCCGGGCGAGCTCGTCGGCGCCGACACCATCGGGATTGCCGACGATGCCTTCTGCGAGGAGCGCCGGGTAGCTGTTGACCTCACGGTAGATCGGCATCAGGTACTCCACCGCCGCTACCACGAGCGGTGCGTGCGCGTCGCTCAGATAAGCGTGCAAGCCATGATTCACCTGCTGGAAGTAGCGCTTGATGCGATCCTTCTCGTCGATCTCGTGCCCGTGCCCGATCGCCGGGCCGCCGAAGCCGGCCGGCGTGCGCACCTGATGCGACTTCTCGATCTCGTCGTACTTCAAGGCCTCGGCCAGGCTTGTCGGCACGCCGTCCAGCTCCACCTCGCCCACGCGCTGCGCGGTCGCCTGGAGCAATCGCACGCTGTTCTGGCTGAGGGCCAGGATATAGAAGCGCCCGGTGCCGGTGAACAAGGTCAAGAGCGGCTTGATGTGCATCCGATCGCCGACGACGGCGAGCTCGTCGAAGGCGATCGGCAAGCGGAAGCTGCGCAGTCCGCCCGCCGAGAGGAAGGCGGCGAGGCCATCCCCTTGGCGCCGCCAGAAATCGCTGTCGGCGATCAGCCGCTCAGCCGGTGCCAGGAAGGACTTCGCCTCGGTCGACCGCAGGCCGCGCGCCACCAGGCGCGCTTCGGCGGTCTCGACCAGGTTGCGGAAACGAATCGGGTTCTGCCGGGTTTCGGGACCGCTCCGATGCGTCGGCATGTACAGCGACACGCAGGGGCCGCCCTGGTCGGCGGCCAGCGCGCGAAGCTCGTCTCGGGAAAGCGTGTCCATCGGGCTCCTTCCTCGTCGTGCGGGTGACGCTGCTCTTGCGCAGCAGGGGGCTGAAATCGCGGCGACGGCCGGCTCAGCCTAATCCTATCACAAACAGGGCTCGATATCACGTCCGGCCGCCTGGCCCGCTCGGTTTGCACGTTTCATGCCTGATGGTTATAATCGCGTTAACTGCCCACCGTCACCAGGCGCCGGCCGCCGGTGCTGGCCGTAACGCGACCAGCACCCGCGCGTCTTACCACGTGGCACGCACGATTGTGCACTTTGGCGTCTGAGCATCGCATCTATCTATATCGGGTTGCCCCTCTGCCCAGCCCCACGGCGCAGACCGGCGGTCGCATTTGAGAGGAGTCTCGAAGGATGTTTGACTTGCACTCGCTGCCCTTCTTCCGAATGCGTGGCCGCGTTTCCCGAACGGGAATGCGCCGGCTCGCGCTGACCTCGCCGGCGATGGCCGCCGTGCTGCTGGTCGGGATCGTGATCGGCCTGTCGGGACCGGCGCCCGCGGCCAGCGCGCAGACTCAGCAGGTCAACCTCGAGTTCAACACGCTGCGCCTGCACGGCTACCCGGCCGCGGGCAACCCGGCCGA
>CAZCJG010000409.1:0-3901 GCA_964498575.1 uncultured Anaerolineales bacterium
CGCGCCATCGGCATCGAGGAACCGCGCGTGGCGATCCTCTCGGCGGTCGAGACGGTCAACCCGGAGATTCCCTCGACCATCGACGCTGCCGCGCTGTGCAAGATGGCCGAGCGCGGGCAGATCACCGGCGGCCTGCTCGACGGGCCGCTGGCGCTGGACAACGCGATCAGCCCGGAGGCGGCGCGCGCCAAGGGCATCCGGTCCGAGGTCGCCGGCCGGGCGGACATCCTGCTGGTGCCGGACCTCGAGGCCGGCAACATCCTGGCCAAGCAGCTCACCTTCCTGAACCAGGCCGACGCCGCCGGCATCGCCCTCGGCGCGCGCGTGCCGATCATCCTGACCAGCCGCGCCGACAGCGCCCGCGCCCGCCTGGCCTCGTGCGCCGTGGCGGTGCTGGTGGCCCATGCGCGGCGAGCGGCGCTGGCGGAAGCGCTGGCTTGAGTGGGCGGTGGACGCAGTGGACATGGTGGGCGGGATGACATATTGCAGGTCCTCATGACCTGCACCATCCTGGTCCTCAATGCCGGCTCGTCGAGCTTGAAGTTCGCGGTGTATCGCGTGGGGGATGCGTCCGAAGCCGGTCAAGACCTCGCGCTGGCCTTTCGCGGCGAGGTCGACGGCATCGGCGCCTCGCCGCGGCTTCGGATCAAGGATGGCGCGGGGAAGGTGGTGCTGGATTCGCGCTGGGCGCCGGATCTAGGCAGCTCCGGGCACGTCGAGGCGCTGCGCAAGGTCAGCCAGTGGATCGATGACCGGACCGAGCGGCCGGTCCTCCTCGGCGTCGGCCATCGGGTGGTGCATGGGGGGTCGGACTACAGCGCGCCGGTCGAGGTCACGCCGGCGGTGCTGGCGGCGCTGGAGCGCTTCGTACCGCTGGCGCCGCTGCATCAGCCGCACAACCTTGCCGGCATCCGCGCGGTCGCCGAGGCGTGGCCGGGCGTACGGCAGGTGGCCTGCTTCGACACCGCCTTCCACCGCGGGCATCCCTGGGCGGCGGACCGCTTCGCCTTGCCGGAGTCCTACCATGCCGAAGGACTGCGGCGCTACGGCTTCCACGGCTTGTCCTATGCCTCGATCGCCCGCGCCCTGCCGGTGGTCGCGCCCGAGATCGCCGGCGGACGGGTGGTGGTGGCGCACCTCGGCGCCGGCGCGAGCATGTGCGCGATGCGCGCGGGCCGGAGCATCGACAGCACGATGGGCTTCACCGCCCTGGACGGCCTGCCGATGGGCACGCGCTCGGGCGCGATCGACCCGGGCGCGCTGTTGTACTTGATGCAGGCCAAGGGCATGTCGGTGCCGGAGGTCCACGACCTGCTCTACCACCGCTCCGGCCTTTTCGGGATGTCCGGCCTGAGCCCCGATATGCGCGTGCTCCTGGCCAGCGACGATCCGCGAGCGGCGCGGGCGGTCGACTACTTCGTCTACCGCGTCGGCCGCGAGCTCGGCGCGCTGGCGGCGGTGCTGGGGGGGCTGGACGGCTTGGTCTTCACCGCCGGCATCGGCGAGCATGCGCCCGAGATCCGCGCGCGGGTCTGCCGCGACGCGGGCTGGCTCGGCATCGCGCTGGACGCGGCGGCCAACGACCGCCACGGCCCGCGCATCACCATCCCTGGCAGCCGCGCATCGGCCTGGGTGATCCCGACGGACGAGGAGCGGGTGATCGCGGAGGGGGTGGTGGGGGTAGTGGACTAAGCTGGGAGCCAGGGCGCGACGCCTTGGATCCCAGTGTTGGATATTTCCCTTGGTCCAGCGCCTACCGCCCCCCCTCCTTCCGCAACGCCGGCAACCACACCATCCCCCGCCCATCGGGTCCCGCCGTCGGTGTCGGTTCGCCCGGTGCACGGGTGCGGGTGGCGGTGGGCGGACCCACCGGTGTCCTTGTGGCGGTCGGCGGACCTCCCGGCGTCCGAGTGGCCGTCGCGGGTGTCGGGAGCGTGCGCGTCGGCGTCGGTACGATGGCCGGGCCGCCGCTGATCACGGTCAGCCCTGGGTGGCCGTTGCCGGTGGCTTCCAGCCCGCCGGCGGCGCGGGCGTTGTAGTTCACGTTGGCGATCAGCTCGTCCGGCAGGCCGGTGGCGATCTTGTCGGCAATCCAGGCAGTGTGAGCGGCAGGCAGCGAGAAGACGCTGTAGGCGTCGGGATCGCCGCACAGGTTGCCCGTGCCGTAGGAGACGATGCCGACCTGCAGGAAGCTGCCGTCGGGGCGCTTCACCACGAAGGGGCCGCCGCTGTCGCCGTAGCAGGCGCTCTTGCCGCCCTCCGTCGGACCGGCGCAGAGCTCGTAGTCGGTGTCGGCGTGGTGGAGGCACTCGCTTCCGGCCGCGATCGGCAGGTCGACCTGGTAGAGGTCGTCGGGATAGTCCTCGTCGGGATCGGAGCGCGTGCCCCAGCCTGTCACCGTGCCCAACATCCCGGGGTCCAGCAGCCGCATGTCGGCCGGCTGCGCCAGCGCCACCGGCTGGATCGTGCTGGACAGCGTCGCCGGGCGGGCCAGCCGGAGCAGCGCGATGTCCGACACGCCATCGGCGATGTAGCGCAGGTTGATCAGGATCGACACCACGCCGATCCGCTCCCCGGCGTTGTCCGACAGCTTGTTGGACCCCAGCTTGACCTCGATCGCCTCCGGCGGCATTCCGCCGACCACACAGTGCGCGGCGGTCAACACCCACTCAGGTGCGATCAAGGACCCGCCGCAGAACATCGAGCCAGCCCGGCCCGGCCCGCTCCGCTCGAACAGCGCCGCCTGCCAGGGCCAGGCGCCGGGCGCGGCCGGCGCGCCGCCGATGATGTCGATCGGCTTCGAGCCGCGACCATCAGACAGGACCGGCCCCCATGCTTCCAGGAACCGTTCGGTCTCCGCCGCCTGGGCCGACCATGTCGGATTGTCCCGCACCGTAAAGTGCAGCATTGCCGCCGCGCCGGCCTCGATCCGATCCACCGTCCACGCGACCGACCCACCCGCCAGCCTCCCGCCCTGGTCGGCCGAGACGAAGGTGACGCCGCGCGGCAGCCGGTCGCTGATCTGGATGCCGGTCGCCGGGCCGCGGCCGACGTTGCGCACGACGACCTCGTAGGTGATCTCCGCCCCTTGCATCGCGGTCTCGGGAGCGTGCTTTACGATCTCCAGCGCCGGGCTGGTGTCGGCCATCGCCGCGCGGATCCAGGCGAGGTTGTAGGGGATGCTGGAATACAAGGTGTAGTTGTTCGGGCCGCCGCAGATGTCCGTCGTGCCCTGGCTGGTCAGGCCGGCCAGGCGCCAGGCGCCGCCCTGCCCGGCGACAATCAGGGGACCGCCGCTGTCGCCATAGCAGGTATCGCGGCCCAGGGCGCCGGCGCAGACGATGCTGGCGTTGGCGTCGCAGCGTTCGATCGGCACGATCGGCACTTGCACCTGGTGCAACAGCGCGGTCGGGCCGTCGTCGGTCTCGCCCCAGCCGGTGATCATCGCCGGCTTGTCGGGCTGGATGCCCGGATCGTCCAGCGCCTCGACCAGGCCGATCGTCTGCACGCCGGCGCCGAGCACCGCCGGCCTGGCCAGCCGCAACAGCGCCATGTCACCATAGCCGTCGACGTTGGGATCGGTGAAGTCCGGATTGACGTAGACCTGGGCCACGGGGATGACCTGGCCCGCGTCCTGCTTCAGGTCGTGCAATCCCAGCCCGACCTCGATCTCACCCGCATGGCTGAGGTTGCCATCCTCGTCGAGCAACATGCAATGCGCGGCGGTGATCACCCACTCGGGGTCGATCAGCGATCCGCCGCAGTACTGCCCGCGGTAATGACTGGGCACGCCGGCCTCGAGGATCGCCGCCTGCCAGGGCCAAGCACCCGGCCGTGCCACCTCGCCGCCGATGATGTCCCCGCCGCCGGAACCGCCCGCCGCCAGCGCCGCGATCCCACG
>CAZCJG010000410.1:0-3896 GCA_964498575.1 uncultured Anaerolineales bacterium
CGCGCGGTTGTTCCGGATCCGACACGTCGAAGGCAACCACGCCGTAATCCGGATCCGGCCCCTCGAAGGCGGCCGACCAGTCGCCGACGAAGGCGACCCCGCCCGCGGCGGCGACAGCCTGGGCGTTGGCATGCGAGGCGATGGCGCCGAGCTTGCGCGGGTTGGCCTTGTCGGCGATGTCGTGGATCTCCAGGCCCGCGCTCCACGCCGCGACGTAGAGCCGGTCGCCGACCACCGCCACGTCGTAGGCCGCCCCGGCGGTCGGCGCCGTCGCGACCAGCTTCGGCCGGGCCGGATCGGCCAGGTCGACGATATGAACGCCGCGGCTGTGAGCCGCGATGTAGGCGTAGCCGTCGGAGTAGGCGATATCCAGTGCCGGCGCGGCACCGGGTAGGGCGCCGAGCTGGGCGATGGTGGCCGTGGCAACCACCCCTTGCGCCGTGATGGCGGCTCGCGCGAGCAGCAGGGTAAGGACCACCGCCAGCGCGGCTTTGATTGGGATCACGGTAGATTCTCCTGTGCGAGATCGAGCAAACAGGTCAAACGCGCTATGGGTGAGTGTTCAGCCGCTGGGAAGGTGGTCGCCCGGGGACCTGAACGCATACCGCTATTGTATCAGTTGCCACCACATGAACCGCCGCGCCGGACGATGATGCCAGGGCCGGGCCGTTACCATGTGGGCGGGATCAACGAGCGCCGTTAGGTCGCTCCCACCGCCGCCCGGACTTGCGCAACGTCGGCACCCGCGGCACCTGCGCCGGCTAGCGTCGCGTTGCCCTGGGCGATCGCGAGGAACACAGGCTTGCCGGTCTCGTCGATGATCCGGCACAGCTCGTCCGAGATGTCCAGGCACCACCGGTCTGCCCAGCGATCCTCGAACCACCGCGCGAGCTTGGCGCAGGCGTCGTGGTCCACCACGTCGACGTTCAGCTCGCCCTGCCGGCATAGCCCGGCCATGGTAAGGTTGCTCGAACCGAGGTAGGCCACGGTCGGGCTGTCCGGGTCCGGCCGGAACAGCAGGTACAGCTTGGCGTGCAGTTGAAGTATCCGACGCAAAAATCGGCGCGTTCCGCGACGCCCATCGTCTGCGTGAGCGCCGGAAGCAAGGCTTGGTCGATGTTGTCGAAGATGCGGGGCAAAGCTCGGGGCGATCCCTGGCGGCGGCGAAACCTTGCCTGTCAACGGGCGCGGTTCAAGCGCCGATGATACACCCCGATCCTTTGCTTGTCAGATCGGGCAGTCCGCCGCTCCCCGAGCTACAAATCCCGCCGCCCGAACCACCGGATCGCCAGCAGCAGCGCCACCCCCAGGTAGGCGCAGGCGTAGGCGACCATCAGCGGGCTGGGCACCGAGGGCGAGGTGAAGGGCGAGCCGACGAGGACCTGGGCCAGCGGCGGGCTCATCTCGTGGGCGGCGCGCTTCCACAGCGCCTCGCTGGGCAGGAGCAGGCTGGAGAGGATCCCCACCTTGACCGCGGTCTGGTTCTGCAGGATGGCGCCGACCTGCTCGACCCAGCCGCCGACGAAGGCGACGCCGTACAGCCCGAACACCACGCCGCCGGTCGCCAGCGTCGAGAGCGAGCTGCTGCACGCGAGCGTCACACTCATGATGAGCAGGCTGTTCAGGAAGATCAACGCCATGCCGCGCGCCAGGTGCGGCGCGTGGTAGCCGGACTGAAAGTAGACCGAGAGCATCACGCCGCCGACCATCAGCGCGCTGTAGAGGACCAGCAGGCCAGCCAGCCCCAGCCACTTGCCCAGGACGAGGTCGCTGCGCCGGACCGGCTTGGTTACCAGCGTCTGCACCGTGCCGCTGGCGATCTCGCCGGCCAGCGTGTCGGCGGTGATCAGGGCGGCCATCGCGATGCCGAGGAAGTTGGCGGCGTATAGGCCGGCCATCATGAAGAAGTTGAGCACCTGCTCGCGCAGCAGGGCCGGCATCGGGCCACTGTCGCCGGGCTCCTGCATCTCGGTGTGGACGAAGTAAAAGCCCAGGCTGTAGATGGTGAGGAAGGCGATCCCGAGCAAGAGCGCCGCCAGGACGATCCGCCGCCGCACCGCCTCGCGGAAGGTCAGGCGCATGATGATCAGAATGGCGCTCACAAGCCGCCGTCCGTGCCGACGATCTCGAGGAACAGGTCTTCCAGCGACAGCTTCTCCGGCACCACGGCGTAGACTTCGGCGCCGCCGCCGACCAGGTGGCGTGTGATCGCCGGCAGCGCCGCCTCGTCGTGCACCGTCAGGCGGATGTGCTCGCCATCGACGCGCAGGTTGTCGCCCCAGGCGGCCAGTCCTGCGAGCACCTCCGGCGCCACCTGACCCGCGCGGATCGCCACGCTGGTCTCGCCCGCCACCAGCGCGCCGAGCTCGTGGACGCCGACGACCGCGCCCTGCTTGATAAAGACCGCGCGGTCACAGGTGATCTCGACCTCACTGAGGAGGTGCGAGTTGAGCAGCACCGTCGTCCCGTCCGCCTTCAAATCGCGGATGATATCGCGCACCAGGCGCCGGCCGACGGGGTCCAGCCCGCTGGTCGGCTCGTCGAGGATCACCAGCTCCGGCTCGCTGAGCAGCGCCTGGGCCAGGCCGATGCGCTGGAGCATCCCCTTGGAGAAGGTCCTGAGCGGCTTGTCCTGGAAGGGCGTCAGGCCGACCAAGTCCAGCAGCGCCGCCCGCCGCTCGCGCAGCCGCTCGCGCGCCATGCCGTAGAGCTCGCCGTGCAGGGCCAGGAACTCGGCGGCGGTCAGCCAGTCGTGGAAACGGAAGTGCTCGGGCAGGAATCCTATCCGCCCGCGCGTCGCGCGATCCCCCAGCGGCGCGCCGAGCAGCCTCGCCCGGCCGGCGGTCGGCGCGATCAGGCCGAGCAGCATCTTGATCGACGTGGTCTTGCCCGCGCCGTTCGGCCCGAGGAAGCCGAAGACCTCACCCCGCCGGACCTTCAGGGTGAGGCCTTGCACGGCCACCGTCGTGCCGAAGACCTTGCGCAGATCCTCGGTCTCGATCGCCAGCGCGTCGGTCACGGCAGGGTGTTGGCGAAGGCGAGGCCCTCCAACGCGTTGGCGCCGGCGCCGAAGAGGACGTAGACGCGGCCATCCTTGACCCACAGGAGCGTATAGCCCTTCTTCGGGCGCCCGCTGTCACCCACCTTTTGGAGCATCACCCCATCCACCCCGTCGACCGTGATCGGCTTCGAGTCCATTTCGCCGCGCGGGATCGGCAGAACCAGGGTGGACGTCCAGTCCACCGTGTGGCTGAAGGTCGCGGCTTCCTGCGGCGAGAAGCCCATGAAGCGCAGGCCGATCTCGGCCAGCGCGGCGACGTCGACCTCCGGCGGCGCGGCGACTTCGGGGCTCGGCATCTGGACCAGCATCATGCAGCTCGACGGGTCCTTCCGGTCGCCGGGCTGAACCCGGTCCTGGTCCCCAACCGGCTGCCCGAAGACTTCCACCTGGTCGTCGGGATGCTCGGCCTCGCCCTCATCCTCTCCCTCCAGTGCGGGGCAATCACCATAGGCGGCCGAGATGCCGGCGGGGATCGAGACACTGATCGTGGCGCCGTCGATCGCCTCCGGAAGAACGAGGTCGGGCGCGGTGCCGGCCGCGGCGTCGGACTGGGTGAGGCTCTCGCGCACACCGTCCAGGACCGCCTGTGCCCGCTCGCGGTTGACGGTGAACTCGAAGGCCCCGCCCTCATGCACGCTGAAGCGCGGCTCGGATGGGCCGCCGGGCGGCAGGCGGAACTCGAACCCGGCCAGCCGGCCGGCCTCGGCGGCGTCGGCCACCGCCCGCGGCGGCGCCGGCTCGTGCAGCACGGTCACCGAGTCCGAGAACAGCCGCCCGACCGTCTGGCCGAGCGCGGTGTCGCCGCCCAGCGCTTCGAGCTGGGCCGTATCCACCG
>CAZCJG010000411.1:0-3893 GCA_964498575.1 uncultured Anaerolineales bacterium
CGGTGATCGGTATCGCGATCGGGGTGCTGGTGCTGTTGGGGTTGTTGGGGATTCCGGTGGCGGTGTTTTTGGCGAATATGGGGTAGGGACCGAGGCATGACGTCGGTGCTTCACTTCATCCTTATCGAATGACCTCAACCGAAACACCGACCTGGAGGTTGGCCCACGACCGATCCGCCGTCAGTACCGGGATGCCGCGCCGGATCGCCAGCGCCAGGCAGGCACGATCGGCGAGGGAGAGGCCGAGCGACCTGGTGTGGGGTAGCAGGGATGCCACCAGGGCAGCGTCGGCGGCGGAGAAGGGCACGATCTCGAGGGGCGAGGCCAGCAACTGCCGTAGGACAGGCCGTGAGCTCTGACCGAGCCTGGTGAAACGGCCGAGCACCTCGGCCAAGTTGACCGTGGAAAGGCAGCTTGATCCGAGGTGGGCCGCGACTTGAGGACGTCCAGGCTCGCTGAACATGTAGGCCAATAAGGCGGAGGCGTCGAGCACGATCATTCGCGTGCCGCCTCTGCCCGGCGTTCCGCAATCAGATCATCGACGACGTTCTTTGGCTTGTCTGGGCCGAAGAGCTGGTCGACCCAGTCCGGGAGGCTAAGGGACGATAGTGCTTCATCAGCACCATCGCCATCCTCACATGCTTCGGTCAAGATCGCCCGCGCCTCAGCTTCCATGCTCCGCCCGGCTATCGCCGCTCGAATTCGCAGGCGGGCATGCACGTCGTCGGGCAGATTGCGGATATTGAGCACAGCCATCGTTCGCCTCTCCTAGCTCTTGATGCGCCGTTTCGTTAGAGTTGACAGCATTGTAGGCATTGTGGGCAATGCTGTCAAACATCCGATGTTAAGACGCCGACGGGACGGTTGGCATGCGGATACGGCATGTGCGGCCCAGGCTCGCGACGGCCTGAGTACCCGATCCGCCCCGCGCATACCTATAATCACCCCCAATCGCCCACCAAGGAGGCCGTCATGCCATCGCCCTTCCCGGGGATGGATCCGTATCTCGAAGGGTATCTCTGGCCGGATGTGCATCAATCGCTGGCCAGCCAGCTCAAGCGGCAGCTCGGCCCGCTCCTGGGCGAGCGCTACGTCGCCCGGCTGGGGGTGTATTTCGTCAACGACCTGGTGCCGGTGGAGGAGATCGGCATCGTCTACCCGGATGTCGAGGTCGTCGAGCCATGGCCGGCCCCGTCCGGGCCGAGCAGCACGGCCGTCGCCGAGACGGCTCCCGCACTGGCCGTCACCGCTCCTGCGCTTGTCGTCCCCACGGCCATCCCCGTGCGGGTACGGCTGACACGACTCGAAGTCCACGACAGTGCCGACAACACCCTGGTTACTTCGATCAAGATCCTCTCGCCGGTCAACAAGCGCCGGCCGGGACTGGATGCCTATCGCCGCAAGCGTGTTGATCTGATACAGGCCGGCGTGCATCTGGTCGAGATCGACCTGATCCGGCGCGGCGAGCGACCTTGGCTTCCCGCGGGCGACGTGCCGCCATCCTGCTCCTACCTCGCGGTGGTCACCCGCGGCGGGCAGGCTCGGGCCGAGGTCTGGCCGATCACCCTGCAGTCCCCGCTGCCCGTCCTCCCGGTGCCGTTGCGGCCGCCCGATTCGGACGTGCCGCTGGATCTCCAAACGGCGCTCGCCATTGTCTACGCCGAGTCGCGCTACGAGCGGACGCTGGACTACCGCAAGCCACCCCCGCCGCCGGCATTCGGGGCAGGTGACGCGGCGTGGATCGAGGGGCGGCTGCACGGCGCCGGTTTTTCGGCAGGCGCGTGACGCAGACCAACCCGCCGCCCGATCCCGTCCCCCACCGGCCCGCCATCGCGGGCCCCTACCGCGGGGTGCTGGCTCGCCTCGAGCCGCGCCTGCCGCTGCCGCCGATCCCGCCGATGGTCTACACCGCCGCCGGCCTCGTGTTGTCCGCGCTGTTCTTCTTCACGCCCATGGGCTGGATCCAGGTCGCGCTGATCGCCGCGATCCTCCTCGCCGACTGGCTCGACGGCGCGACCGCCCGGCGCTTCGGCTGGCAGTCGCCGACCGGCTACAAGGTCGACGTGGTGGCCGATCGCGTCAGTGAGGCACTGATTTTCGCCGCCGGCCGGGCGACCGTGCTGGGCCAAGTCTTCCTCGCGCTGTGGGCGGTGAACGTCGTGCTGGTATTCTACAGCTTGCGTACCGGCCGTCATCGGTCGATGGCGCTGCGGGCGATGTACGGCGCGCTGCTCCTGGTGCAGCCATGGTGGCCGAATCCGTGACGATGGCCATTGAACACGTAGCCCCCTGCCCTGGCCCGACTTGACCACGGCTGGTATCATCGCCTGGCATCAGGCTCGCCCATGTTCCCCCTTCACACCCCCGTCGGCACGCCCACCGCCGCCCCGCCCGAGCTCCTCGCCGCCTGGCGGTTCGACCCGCTGATCGTCCTGGGCCTGGCGCTCGCCGCGGCCGGCTACGCGGTGGGTCTGGCGCGGATGCAGGCGCGCGGGCGTCGCGTTCCGGCTCCCTGGCGCGTCGCCGCCTACTACCTCGGCCTGGCGGGGGTGGCCGTTGCGCTCGTCGGACCGCTGGATACCTTCAACGACGAGCTGTTCAGCCTGCACATGCTCCAGCACCTCGCGCTGATCGACGTGGCCGCGCTCTGCCTCGTCCTGGGGCGCGCCGCGCACGTGGCACTGTCGGTGGTCCCACCGCGGGCCACCCGCCAGGTGCTGCGCTGGGCGCTGCGGCCGCGCCTGGGCCACCGGTTCTACGTGCTCCTGACGCTGCCGCTGGTCGCCTTCGCCCTCTTCAACGCCAACCTGGTCTTGTGGCACCTGCCGCCGCTCTACGATGCCGCGCTCCAATACGAGGCGCTCCACGTCATCGAGCACCTGAGCTTTTTCGGCCTGGCGCTGTGGCTGTGGTGGCTGATCCTGGACCCGCTGCCGCGGCATGCCAAGCTGGCGCCGCACGCGGTGTTCGCGGGCAGCTTCGCGTCCTTCATGGTCTGCGACCTGATCGCCGCGACGCTTGTCCTCGCCAGCGGCGTGCTGTATACCCCCTATCTCGTCACCGGCAACCCCTGGGGCATCGATCCCCTGACCGACCAGCGCATCGGCGGGGCGATCATGTGGCTCGGCGGCTTGATCTGGTTCGCCCTGATGTTCCGCACCTTGAGCTGGCAATCCCCGCCCACCGAACGCCTACCGCGCTAGCTGATGATCCACGGCACCCGCGCGAGCTGCAGCCAGGCCGCGGCGTAGAGCGCGATGAACACGAGGAGCCAGACCGTGACCAGCGCCAGCGTACCCGGCGCTTCGAGCTGGTCTCTCGCGACCGGATGGGCCGGCGGCGAGGGCGGCGCGAGCGCGCCGGGGTCCACCAGCGGGATCGCGGGCGTGTCCGAGCGCCTGGCCAGGAACACCGTGCCGGCGGCGATGAGGATGTACATCGCCCCGCCGGTCACCGCGATGATCGCCCCGACGCCCAACCCGGCCAGGGCCGTGGCGATCAACGGGTTCTGGAACACGTCGCCGGCCATCGGCAGGCCGTTGTAGGTGATGTCGTAAGTGCGCCGCGGCACGCCGAGCCGGCCGGCCATTTGCATCGAGAGCGTGAAGATCGTCATGCCCAGGCCGAACACATAGGGCTGCCATCGCGCCAGGCCCGGCAGGAACAGGTCGCGCCGGACCATCAGCGGCACGAGATAGTAGCTGATGCCCATAAAGGCCAGCGTCGTCCCCGCCACCACCGTCATGTGGAAGTGCGCCGGCACGCCGATGGTGTTGTGCACCAGCATGTTCATCTGCATCCCGCCGATGATCACCCCGCTGATGCCGCCCAGCACGCCGAACATCAGGAAGCTGATCGCCAGCGCGCTGAAGCCCGGCGATCCCCAAGGCAGG
>CAZCJG010000412.1:0-3875 GCA_964498575.1 uncultured Anaerolineales bacterium
AGGTACACCGCTTCAACAAGGCCCAGCAGGACGCGCTCCTGCCCTGGGTCGAAAACGGTACGGTGGTCTTCGTCGGCGCGACGACCGAGAACCCCTATTTCGAGGTCAACAAGGCGCTGGTCTCACGCTCGCGCGTGTTCCAGCTCCGCCCGCTGGAGCCGGCCGACCTGGCCGCCCTGGCCCGCGCCGCGCTGGCCGATCCCGAGCGCGGCTACGGTCACCGCGACGTCGGTATCAGGGACGAAGCGCTGGATCACCTGGTCGACGTCGCGAACGGTGACGCGCGGGCGGTGCTGAATGCGCTGGAGCTGGCGGCGGAGACCACGCCGGCAGGGGAGGACGGGCGGATCGTGATCGACCTGGCGGTGGCCGAGGAGTCGATCCAGCGCCGGGCGGTGCTGTACGACAAGGAAGGCGACGCCCATTACGACACGATCAGCGCCTTCATCAAGAGCGTGCGCGGCGGCGATCCCGACGCCGCGCTGTACTGGCTGGCGCGCATGGTCTACGCCGGCGAGGACCCGCGCTTTATCTTCCGCCGCCTGCTGATCCTCGCCGCGGAGGACATCGGCCTGGCCGACCCGAACGCCGTGCGCGTGGTCGCCGCCTGCGCCCAGGCCTTCGACTACATCGGGCTGCCCGAAGGCCAGTTCCACCTGGCCGAGGCGACGCTCTACCTGGCGACGGCGCCGAAATCCAACTCCACGCTGGCCTACTTCGACGCCCTCGGCGCGGTGCAGCAGGAACGGGTGGACGACATCCCGCGGCATCTCAAGGACGGCAACCGCGACGCCGAGGCCTTCGGGCACGGCGCGGGCTACCTGTATCCGCACGCGTATCGGGACCACTGGGTGGCGCAGCAGTACCTGCCGGGCGCGCTGCAGGGGCGGGTGTTCTACCAGCCGTCGGACCAGGGCTACGAGGGGGCGGTGCGACTGACCACGGCCCGCCGGCGCGAGGCGCAGCTCGCGGCGATGGTCGAAGGCGCGCTGGACGCGGCGGGCGAGGGCCTGACCTTCACCGGCGCGGCGGCGGGGCGGGATCGCGAGCGCTGGCTGGCGCGCGCGGTCGAGGGCGCCGGCGAGCGGCTGGGCGCGCTGCGCGACCGGGTGCTGGGTGCCGCCAGGCTGAGCCGGCACAGCGTGGTGCTGGACCTCCGGGCGCAGACGGGGCTCCTGACCTGGGAAGCCGCGCGCCAGGCGCCCGAGGGCGGCGTCTGGGCGCTGGCCGGCGATCCCGAGGCGGCGCGGGTGCTGGAGTCTGGCGCGACGCATCTGGCGGAGACCGACCGGCCGACGGTGCTGATCGGGCCGATCTCCGAGCTGCCGGAGCTCATCGCCCTGCGCGGCGAGGGCGCGCTGCGCTTCGACGCGATCATCGGGCGCAACATCTTCGGCGCGCTGGATTCGGCGACCGAGTGGGCGCCGGCGGCGGCGGTGATCCGCGCGCTGCTCGCGCCCGGCGGCCGGCTCAGCCTGGCGGAGAACCTGCCGAGCTGCGGCGGGCGGCCGTCGGACCTGCTGGCGGCGCCGAAAGCGATGGAAGGTGCGGGTGGGTCCGGCGGTGCCGCTGGGCCGGATGCGGCGGCGGATGGCTTGATCGAGCGACTCCGCGCGGCCGAGGCGGGCATGTACGTGGGCGATCCGCGGCTGGGCTGGTCGCCCGAGGACCTTGCGACGTGCCTGGCGGCGGCGGGACTGGCCGAGGTCCAGGTGGAGGTGGTCGAGGAGACAGCCGAGCTGCTGGTCACGGACGCCCTGGTGTCCCGATGGTTCGACGCCGGAGCAGGCTACGCGGCGCGGCTGGCGGAGTCGTTGGCCCCCGACGACATCGCGGCCGTCCGGGCACGGCTGGCAGCGCTCGTCGGCGGACCGGAGCGGGGTTGGCGGAGCGTCACGGCCTACGTGGTGGGGAAGGGCTGAGCGGGACTGCCGTCGCCCGTCTCATCCGGGCTACCGAAGCTGAGCGCGAAGCGCGGCGCCGGCTCGGGCAGGACCGCCGGCGGCGTCGGCGCGGGCGGGAAGCCGGGCGCAGGGGTCTCGGTCACCGCGATCCAGGGCGTCGGCGTGGGGATTGCTTCGATCCGGGCGAGGAAGGGGACGAAGTGCGGGCCGGGATGACCCGGCACCGGGATGCCGACGTAATTTGATCCCCTTCCCTTGGCGATCTCGGAGCCGTAGGCCAGGACCGGGCGCGTCGCGCTGATCACCGCCGACCCCTCCAGCCCTTGGGGCAGGTTCAGGTTCCACCACCAGACCTGGGATCGAAGCGGCGCCAGGTTGGCCACGCACGCGCCGCCACAAGCGGGGACGCGTTGCCCTTGGCGATCGACAAGCTGGAGCGACACGCTGGCCGGACCGTCGCCGATGTTGTGCACGACCAGCGCGGTACTGGCGTCACCCCGGCTGACCACCCAGGGCAAACCCTGCCTTGTCGCTGCGGATCGTAGGTGGAAGGCCGAGCCGATTCCAAGAAGCTGTGGCGGGTACTCCGCCAAGTCCGCGTCGTACACCGTGGCCAGCATCGGCTCTGAGGCGGCGATGACGGAGCTGCCGGCGCAGTTCTCGGGCAACCCCGATCCGCCGCCCGGCGCCTGCGAGATGATCCCGCTCGTGCCGGCCTCGACCGTCACCTCGGGATGGAAGAAGGTGCGGCCCTCACAGGTGGTGCCGACATCCCCATGATAGGTCACCTGGACGCGCGCGGGTGCCGTGCCCGGGTTCGTGATCACCAGCGCGGTGGAATGCCGAGGGGAAAGGAAGGGGGTGCGGAACCCTGCGTACATGTGCCGCTCGGCCTCGGCCACCGGGATCCCGTTGTAGGCCGCGAAAGCCTTGGAAGCCTCGACCCGCATGAGGGTCCGCACGGCCAGCGGCACGCTCGACGTGATGCGCAGTTGCCCGAAGAAGCCGCTCGGCAGATCCCGGAACCGCGCGCCCGCCAGGTCGAGCAGCGCCGAGGCGCCCGGCTCGATGCCCACCTCGCCCCGCCAGGCCGACGACGCCGAGCCCATCGGCCGGAAGTCCAGCCCGACCGAAGCGGGCGCCGCGCCGTCGGAGTTCTGGAGCACGATCACCGAGGTCGCGCCCTCATGCCGCTTGGCGACCACGGGCAGCACGAGGTCCATCGCCGGCTCGGCCGCGTTCGCCATGTCCGCCCAATCCGCCAGCCCGCCTGAGGACGGCCACTCGGTGCGCGCGAGGACGCCGACCGGGGCGATGGACCGCACCACGGCGCTGAACACGCCGAGCGGGAGCTCGGCCCGCTCGGCCAGGTCCAGCCGCCGCATGGCGCCGGGGGCGATGGCGTCCACGGCAATGGATGCCCGGCTCCCATCCTCCAGAGAATGCAGCTCGATCGAGGCCGTGACCGGCCGGGCGGCGTCCAGGTTCTGCACGATCAAGCTGCCGGCACCCGGCCGGATAGTGATCAGCTCGGGAGGGCCGTCGGCGGCGGCAGCCCGCGTGGCCTGGTCCGCGATCTCGTCCGGCAGAGCGGGCCGGGCGCAGGCCGACAGGCAAGCGATCGTGACGCCGGCGACGGCGAGGCGGGCGGCGCGGGCGGGAAGTGTGCGCATGATCGAAGCTCCTTTGGGCGTGATGGAGGCGTTCGAGGCGTGAAGCCCGAGCTGTGGGCGCTGAGGTGTGAAGAAACGGGCGTCTCGCCCGTTCTACGACATTTCGCGACTTCGTCAGTCTACTCCCCATTCGCGGCCATGGCACGTCGCGAGCACGTCGATCGTCCAACGCCCGGCCTCCCGGCATCCCACGCCTACGCCCGAATCACCGTCCCCCCCGCCGCCGCGTCCCCCGCCAGCGCCGCCGCGACCGCGCCGGGTCGGAGTCCCGAGACGATGCGCACCTCGATCCCCGGCC
>CAZCJG010000413.1:0-3857 GCA_964498575.1 uncultured Anaerolineales bacterium
CATCTGCGTCGTTCCCGGGATGGGCACGATCCAGGGCTTCTGCGCCAGCAGCCACGCGAGGGCAATCTGCACGGGAGCGGCCTGCTTGCGCTCCGCCCAGGCTTTGATCAACTCCACCAATGGCATGTTTTTCGCCAGGTTCTCTGCTGAGAATCTCGGCGTGACGCCACGCAGATCCCCCGGCGCGAAGCGCGTGTCCGCATCGATCCAGCCAGTGAGCAACTGGCAGTCCAGCGGCCACCAGGGCACGAAGCCGATTCCCAACTCTTCGCACAGCGGCAGCACCCGCTCTTCCGGGTCGCGGGTCGCCATCGAGTACTCGCTCTGGATCGCGGTCAGCGGCAGCACCGCATGCGCGCGGCGAACCGTCCCCAGGCCCGGTTCGGACAGTCCCCAGTGCAGGACCTTGCCCTGGTCCACCAGCGCCTTGACCGCGCCGGCGACATCCTCGATCGGCACGCCAGGATCGACGCGGTGCTGATACAGCAGGTCGATCCGGTCCGTGCGCAGGCGCTTGAGCATGCCTTCGACGGCCCGCTTGATCCAATCGGGACGGCTGTTGAGCCCGGGGCCGCGCGCGCCGGTGTCGGGATCGATGTTCCAGCCGAACTTGGATGTGATCCTGACCTTGTCGCGGAACGGCGCGATGGCCTCGCCGAGGATCCGCTCGTTCTCGAACGGTCCGTACGCTTCCGCAGTGTCGAAGAAGGTGACGCCGCGGTCGAACGCGGTGCGGATGATGTTGATCATCTCGGGCCGGTAGGGAACCGTTGTCTGGTAGGTGCGGTGCATGTTCTGGACGCCGAGGCCGATGCTGGAGACCTCCAGTGACCCGAGCTTGCGGCGTCCGGTCACGTGGGCGGCATCCGCCCGGCGTGCGCTGCCTGCATCGGTTTTCTCGGGCAGTTGCGCGACAACCTGGCCTGCGGCCATCTCCGCGGTCGGCGGCACCGCGGCCAGCGCGGCCGCTCCCTTCAGGAAGCTGCGGCGACCTGTATTGGTCGAGTGGTTGTGCATGGGGTTCTACCTATTCCCGTATGCGTCATGCCCCGGGGATCGCGTAATCCAGGAATCCCGGCTGGGGCTGGTCGGGGTCGGGCCCGCCGCGCAAGCCGGTGTCGAGGGCGTCGATGGCGGCGAGTTCGGCGCTGGACAGTTGGAAGTCGAAGACGTCGAAGTTCTCGGCAATGCGCGCGGGCTTGGTCGACTTGGGGATGACCTGGCGGCCCTGCTGAATGTGCCAGCGCAGCATCACCTGCGCGGGCGTCTTGTCATGCTGCCGGCCGATGCCCACGAGGGTTGCATCGGTGAACGTGCTCGTCGCTTTAGGGCCCTGGTAGTGCGTGATCCCGCCAATGGGCGACCACGCCTGGGTGAGGATGCCCGCTGCGGCGTCGGCCGCCACGCTGGCGGTTTGCGTGAAGTAAGGGTGCAGCTCGATCTGGTTGACGGCGGGGGTGACCGTGACCTGCGGCAGGAAGCGCTTCAGGATCGCCGGGGTGAAGTTGCTGATGCCGATGGCGCGCACGCGCCCGTCCGCGAGCAATTTCTCCAGCGCCTTGTAGGCCGCGACTGTCTTGTCGAGCATGTCCACCATGGGCTGGTGAAGCAACAGCAGGTCGATGGTGTCGACGCCCAGCTTGCCGGCCGACTTGTCGAAGGCGTGCAGGGTCTGGTCGAAGCCGTAGTCGGTGACCCACACCTTGGTCTCGATGAAGACTTCGTCGCGCGCGAGGCCCGAGCGGCGGATGGCCTCACCGACCTCGCGCTCATTGCCGTAGGCCGCCGCGGTGTCGATGTGGCGATAGCCGATCTCGAGCGCAGCGAGCACGGCGGAGGTGGTCTCTGCGGGCGGCGTCTGGAAGACTCCGAGCCCGATGGCAGGAATCTTCACGCCATTGTTGAGGGCGAATGCGGGGATGAGTGCTTCATGCATGTCGGAGCTCTCCTTCTTCGGTCGATGGATCGTTTCCGTCATGGCCGGCCCCAATCCAGCGGCAGGGTCGTCTGGCCCGGCTCCAGGCGTCGTTGATTCTCGTTCCAGGCCGTGGGCGTCGACCCGGCTTCGACGCCGGTGAAGGCCCGGTAAGGCAGCAACGGCAGATTTAGGGATGACGACTCCTGCGGCCCGAACCGGAGCCGGTACACGCCACCGGGCAGCGTCGCCCGCTGCGGCGCCGTCAAGCGGCACGGCTCGCTGACGAACGGCGGCGTGCCTTCGGCCGGGCAGACGCTTGCCGGGCTTTGCGTGGTCAGTGCCAGGCGCAGCCGGTGGCCCGGCGCCAGGCCCCATTGCCGCGACGCCAGGAAGAGATCGAAGCGTTGCACTTGTCCGGGCTGCAGGTAGTCGTCGCGCCGCAGTTCGGGCCACGGCCAGATGATCGTGCCGGCGCTGTCGCGCCACGAGCGATCCGCGTCCAGCTTGCTCTGGCTGCCCAGCAGCGCGCCCAGGCTGATGCGTTGCTCCGTGCCATCCGGCGCCACGTCGTACAGATTGGCGATGAAGACCAGGTTGGTGTTGCTGGACGAGGCGTACAGCGTGGCGCTGATCGGGCCGGCCAGCGTGGCCCCGTCCGCGAACGGCGCCGAGGTGAACACCAAGCGTCCGTCGCGGGCCTCGGGGCTGCCGAATGCCAGCGGCAGGCTGCCCGCGGCGGCGGGCGCCTGCGCCAGTGAACCACCGGACTCCAGGAACAGGCGCGTCGCCGCCGGTGCCACCGGATAGCCGGCCAGGTTGATCCAGCGGTTGGTGCCCTTCTCGAACACGTGCATCGGCGTGGCCGTCTTGCCGATGCCGGTGTCCACGCCCTTGAGCCAGGTTTCCAGCCATTGCAGGGAGACGCCGAGGTCCAGGCCCTGCCCGTGCGACCAGTCGCCGACAATGATCTGCCAGCGCGGATCGGTGCGCGCCGTGTCCATCGGCGCCTCGACCGGGCGGCCGGCGGCCGCGTTCTGCATCGCGACATAGGCATGGATGCCGCCGATCTCGTTGATGTCGGACCAGCCCGTCCACAGGAGCACCGGCACGCTGTTGGCGACGATGTCGGCCGCGCGCGACAGCGGAAGGCGATCCTGCCAGTAGCCGTCGTAGGCCTCCGGACCGCCCGCCATCACGCCCTCGAGGAAGTCGCCGAAGTAGCCCGTCACCGAGGGCTGGTTGCCCATCATGGTGCCGGCGAACGGCGCGTAGGCGCTGAGCGCGGCGTTCGGCAGCCCGTTGCTGGTCCAGACCTGCCGATGCTGCATGTCCAGGCCGATGCACGACGCGACCACCGCCTTCAGCGGCGAGCCGGGACCGACGGCGGCCGCCGTGGCCAGTGAGGTGGCGGCCGGGTACGAACAGCCCGCCATCGCGACCCGTCCGTCCGAGCCTTCGAGCGCGGCGGCCCAGGCCACGACGGCGGCGCCGTCGCGGCCGTCCTGTGAAGTGAATTGCTGCAAGTCTCCGCTGGAGCCGCCGGTGCCGCGCGGCCGCACCACGGCGTGGATGTAGCCCCGCTCGACGAAGAAGGCGATAGGGCCGACCGACTGGCCCAGCCCGACGTAAGGCGTGAACTCGATGATGACCGGGAAGCGCCCGGCGGCGCGCTGGCCGCTGGCCGTGTCGGCGGGCCAGGCCACCGTTGCGGCCAGCCGGGTGCCGTCGCCGAGGGGAATGACGACATCGCGCCGGGTGTCCGCCGAATAGGTGGCGGGCGGCGGCGACCAAGCGCGGCCCGGATAGGCCGTCCGCGCGGAGTCGGAGGATGCGAGGGGGGCGGGCGTCATGGCGGGGCTCGTTGCGCCGGCCGCGATGCATGCAGACAGCAGGACGAGGGGGATGGGCCGGCTCACTCTACTCAAAGCCCGGTCGTCTT
>CAZCJG010000414.1:0-3832 GCA_964498575.1 uncultured Anaerolineales bacterium
GCCGACTGGTTCCTGCCGGCGGACGATCCGCGCCCGCCTGCCTGGCTGGCGCTGGTCGGGCTGTTCGCGGCGGGCTTGAGCCTGGCGGCGGCCTGGTTCGGTGCGGACACGCTGGTCTTCAAGCACGCGCTGGCGGGCGAGGCGGGCCAAGCGGTGGAGCTCGGCTGGTTGTGGCGGGACCACTACGGCACCTTTGCCAGCGCCATCCTGGTCCTCTGCGCCTTCCTGACCGTGCTCCTAAGCTACGACTACGTGCGCCGCCGGGCGGGCCTGGCGCGCGCCGAGTACTACGTCCTGCTGCTGCTGGCGACCGCGGCGATGATGCTGGTGGTGATGGCCAACGACCTGATCCTGATCTTCCTCGGCATCGAGACCTTCTCCATCGCGCTCTACGTGCTGGCCGGCTTCCTGCGCGGCGAGCGGGCCAGCCAGGAGGCGGCGCTGAAGTACTTCGTGCTCGGCGCCTTCGCCGCGGGCTTCCTGCTCTACGGCATCGCCCTGGCCTACGCGGCCACCGGCACGACCAACCTGGTGGCGATGGGTGCGGTCCTGGCCACCCAGACGCACAGCCTGCCGGCGATGATCTACGTCGCGCTGGGGCTGATCCTGGTCGGGCTCGGCTTCAAGGTGGCGATGGCGCCCTTCCACCAGTGGACGCCCGACGTCTACCAGGGCGCGCCGATGACCGTGACCGCCTTCATGGCCGCGGGCACCAAGACCGCCGCCTTCGCCGCCCTGGCGCGGGTGCTGTGGGTCGGCTTCGCGCCGCTGGCGGAGGTGTGGGTGCCGCTGCTGGGCGCGCTGGCGGTGGTCACGATGTTCGCCGGAAACCTGGCGGCGCTGGTGCAAGCGGACCTCAAGCGGATGCTGGCCTACAGCGCGGTGGCACATGCCGGCTACCTCCTCGTCGCCGTCGTCGCCGGCCCGGCCAGCGGCGGCACCAGCGCGATGCTGTTCTACCTGCTGATCTACGCCGTGACCAACCTCGGTGCCTTCGGCGCGCTGGCGGCGATCGGCCCGGTCGGTCCCGAGGGCCGCGACGCGTCCGAGCTGGACGACCTGCGCGGGCTGGCCCGCCGCCACGCCGCGCTGGCCCTCGCGCTCGCGCTCTTCCTGCTATCGCTGACCGGCCTGCCGCCGACAGCCGGCTTCCTCGGCAAGTGGTACATCTTCCAGTCCTCGGTCGACGCCGGGCAGGTCTGGCTAGCGATCCTGATGGTGCTCAACAGCGTGCTCTCGGCCTTCTACTACCTCCGCCCGGTGGTCGTGATGACCACCGTCGACCCCGACGAGACCGCCCCGATCCATGTCCCGCCCGCCAGCGCGCTCACCGTCGCCGGCACCGCGCTGGTGGTGGCGCTGGCGATCGTGCTGGCCGTGCCGTTCGCGCAGCAGGTGGCGGGAGTGTTGATGGCGGGCGGTGGGGGATAGCGGGTCGTCGGCAAGCGAGATCGGGAGGGACCGGCGCCGGCCACGTCCGGTCTACCGCTGCGCCTACCGCCCCGCCAGGATCCTCGCCAGGCCCGGGCTGTCCCGTCGCTCGATCCCCAGCCTCAGGAAGTTGAGGTAGTGCCCGCCGTCCAGCGCGTCCGGCGATAGGCGGGTCGATTCCTTCAGCGCGCGGTGCATCCAGCAGGTGTGGAACAGCGGCTCGACCAGCGCCGCCGGCAGACCTGCCGCCTCCCGCCCGCGCGCGACCGCCGCGGCGAGCAGGGCGCCTAGCGGCGACTCGTCCACCCACTGCTCCCGGAAGCCCGCGAGCGTGTCGCCGGTCCCGCCCGCCCGCGCGGCGCCGACGCTGTACGAGCGCAAGAAGTAGAACAGATCCCACAGCGGCATCCCGCGGGTCTCGGCCGCCTCCCAGTCCAGGAACGCCACCCGGCCGCCCGGCGTCGCGACCAGGTTCCAGGTGCCGGGATCGCCATGCTGGAAGACCGCCGGGAAGGGTCCGGGATGCCGCGCGATCAGCGCAACCTGGGCTTCCAGGAAGTCTCGGTGCTGCGGCGCGAGCGTATAGATCGCGTTGAAGCGCCGCAGCAGCTCGCCGAGCGCCGCGCCTGCCTCGCCTGACCTGGGGGCCGGGTCGCCGGATGTCCCATCGTCGGTTGCCACCAAAACATCCGCGGAGATCTCCGACGCCCGACCCACCGTCTTCGCGCTCAGCTCGACCAGCCAGTCGATCGCCGCGTTCGCGTAGGGGCAGTCCGCCGCCCAGCGCGCCCGCTCGCGGAAGGGGGCGCCGGCGATCACCGTCTCGCCGACGATCGCCAGGCCGCCGTGCTGGCCGCTGAAGACCACCCGCGGCAGCGTTTCGGCATCGCCCACGCCGAGCGCTTCGAGGCGGGCGAGGCCGCGCGCCTCGTTCTCCAGGCGGGCGTTGAAGGCGCCATCGCGGGTCATCTTGACGATCAGGCCCGGCTCGGGTTGCCCGGACTCGAACAGGAAGAACAACACCTTGCGCGAGCTATAGGCCCCGCGTGCCGACAGCCCCCAGCGCATGGCGCCGATGTCCACGCCGGCCGTCTGCGCCAGCGCGCGGAGGTAGGCGGGAGGCGCGCCGACCGCGCTTGAGGCATCGCCTCGCATCGCCAGAAGTCCTTGCCGGGGCATCAGGAGTCGGTGGCCGACGAGCCACCCTTCGCTCCGCTCCGCCATCCTCGCGATACCCTTGGCCAAATCTCGAGCCGTCGGGCGGGTGGACGGGCTGGCGGGCGCGGTTCCATCGACAGGCTCGCCGACCCCGCCGGGCAGGACGGCGGCGCCTGCCTGACCCCGGGTCGAGCCGCGCGCTTTCGACCGCCCGCCGCGGACCCGGCGGCGCAGCCGGCCGACCGCCTGGCGCCCGAGCGTGGCGCCGGAGAGGCTGTACAGATTGTTCCTCAAGAAGAAGTCGACCACGGCGCGATCCGCGGCCGGCACCGCGGTGTGCATTTCGCCCGCCAGGGGCGTGAGCCACAGGCGCTGGGTGCTGGTGCCGCCTGTCGCGGCGCCGGCTCCACCCTTTGCCGAACCGGCCTCGTCCAGTGCGACACCGGCCTCTTGACCCGAGGTGTGGCCGTTGGATCGGGCGGACTGGGCGGGCGATGCCGCGGTGCTCGTGGATGATCCGGCGTGCGGACGCCAGACCCGAGCCTCCCAGTAGATCCGCCCGCCGGGCGCGAGCAGGCGTTCGAGGGCGGCGAGCGCGCCGGGGTCGCGATCCAGCCGGGCCGCGACGGCATCGTCGGCGACGAGGATCAGGTCCGCGGTGCCGGGTGCGAGCGGAAGGTTGGCGAGATCGTCCGCCAGGATGGTGTTGACTTGGGTGGTGGCTTTCGGTGCGCTGTCGCCTCGGGCTGGCGGATTCTCGTGTGCCGGTAAGTCGTCTCCAGCGGCGCCCCCGCCCACACCGAGCCGCACGATATCCACCGTCCGGCCGACGCGGGTGAGCGTGGCCAGAGCAGGGGCGCTCGGTGCGCCGATGCACAGCACGCGATCGAGCTCCAGGCTCGGCAGCAGGAAGGTCCAGTTGGCCCCGGTGACCTGCCAGCGGCGGTTGGTGCCGGGGATGAACTCGGTGGCCAGGGTGGTGTCGAGCATGATGCGGGTGGTGTTCTCCAGTCGTCGTTGGTCAACGACTTAAGACGTTCAGCATGGCAAAGAGGCACCGCGGTAATGTCGGGGATGGGGTGGCGCGTCATCGTCATCATCCACCTCTGTCCTCCGGCAGCCCGGTATCGACGACCCGCACGTCGTCCGGGCTACGCAGCACCATCTGCGCTACGCCGCGGTACAGTTCGATCGTCCCCTGCACGACGATGCACTTGCCGCGGAAGTACAGCGCCGGCGGCTC
>CAZCJG010000415.1:0-3825 GCA_964498575.1 uncultured Anaerolineales bacterium
GAGCGCTTTCTCTCGGAGGATTCGACCGCCACGCCCGACATCGACATCGACTTCGCCGGCGACCGGCGCGAGGAGGTGATCCAGTACGTCTACGAGCGCTGGGGCCGCACCCACGCCGCGATGGTGGCGAACGTGGTCACCTTTCAGGCTCGCTCGGCGGTCGCCGACGTCGGCAAGGTATTGGGCTTCTCGGCCGAGAAGCTCGCCGAGGTCCGGGCGCACGTCTACGCCCGCGGCGCGGCGGACGTCGAGGAGAATCTGCGGGCGGCGGAGGGCTTGGCCGGGCAGATCGACGCGCACCTACCGCTCCAACTCCTCGTCGATCTCTGCCACCAGATCGACGGCTGCCCGCGGCACCTGTCGATCCATACCGGCGGGATGATCATCACCGGCGCGCCGCTGGCCGAGCTCGTGCCGCTGGAGCCGGCGACCATGCCGGGCCGGGTCGTCGTCCAGTGGGACAAGGACGATGTTGAAGATGCCGGGCTGATCAAGATCGACCTGCTGAGCCTCCGCACCCTCGGCATGGTCGCCGAGTGCTTCGGGCGGATCCGGGCCGGCGGCGGGCCGGCGCTCACGGTCGAGACGGTGCCGGAGGACGACCCGGGCGTGTGGGCGATGCTGGGGGCGGCGGACTCGATCGGGTGCTTTCAGGTCGAGAGCCGGGCACAAGTGAGCCTCCTGCCGCGCCTCCGGCCGCGCTCGATGCACGATCTCATCATCGAGGTCGCGCTGATCCGCCCCGGCCCAGTGCAGGGCGGCATGGCTAGGGCCTACCTCGCGCGACGCGAGGGCGAGGCGCCGGTCGCCTACTGGCACGCGAGCCTCGAGCCGGTGCTGGCCGAGACGCTGGGCGTGCTGGTCTTTCAGGAGCAGGTCTTGCGCGTGGCGATGGCGCTGGCCGGCTTCAGCGGCGCCCAGGCCGACGGGCTGAGGCGGGCGATGAGCCGCAAGCGCTCGCGCGAGGCGATGGAGAAGCTGCGGGAGGACTTTGCCGCGGGCGCGGCGGCGCGCGGGATCGAGCCGGCGGGCGCGCACCTGGTGTTCGACCGCCTGACAGGCTTCGCCGGCTATGGCTTCTGCAAGAGCCACGCGGCCGCCTTCGCGCGGATCGCCTACGTGACCGCCTGGCTGAAGCTGCACCACGCGCCCGAGTTCTACTGCGCACTCCTCAATCACCAGCCGATGGGCTTCTACTCCACCGCGGTGGTGGTGGAGGACGCGAAGCGGCACGGTGTCGAGATCCGGCCACTGGACGTGAATCACTCCGGTGCCGTCTGGGAGGTAGAGGGCGGCGCCGCGCTGCGCGTGCCGCTTGGCCGGCTCAAGGGGATGGGTGCGGAGCTCGCGGAGCGGATCGTCGCCGTGCGCCAGGCGGGCGGCGCCTTCGCCGACCTGTGGGACTTCGCCCAGCGCGTGCGGCCGACGCGGGAGAGCACGGAGCGGCTGATCCGCGCCGGCGCGCTGGACGGGTGCGGGGCGAGTGGCGCCGGCGCCGTGGACCGCCGGCAGCTCCTCTGGGCGCTGGGCGAGATGAATTGGGATGAAGGTGGGCTGGACCTCCCGCCGGCGTCAACGCCGGCCGTGCTGGCGTCGACGACCACGGCCGATGCCGTCGAGGCCGACGGAGCGCTCCTCCGATTGGCACAATCGGTACACCCGATGGCGCTCGTCCGGCCGCACCTGGCGAGCCTGGGCGCCATCCCGACCAGCGAGGTCGGCGCGCTGCCGCACGGGGCGCGAGTGCGAGTGGCCGGGCGCGTCGAGGTGGTGCAGCGGCCGGGGACCGCGAAGGGCATCGCGTTCGTGAGCCTGGAGGACGAGCACGGGCTGGTCAATCTGGTGCTCTACCCCGAGGTCTACGTGCGGTGCCGGGGCGTGCTGCGCGGCGCGACGGTAGTGGTCGCCACAGGTGCGGTCCAGCACGAGAAGGGGGCAGTGCATGTGGTGACGAGCGACGTCGCCGGCTTGTGAGGATGGGCGCCGCCCAGGGTGCGCCGCGGCGGAGGTTGACTTAGTCCATGATTTAGTCTAGGATGATCAAGATCGATGATTAAGGAGGCCAAGATGAGCGTTGAAGTCAACATCCACGAAGCCAAGACCCACTTGAGCAAGCTGCTGCAGCGGGTGATGGTCGGCGAGGAAGTGATCATTGCCAAAGCGGGCAAGCCGGTGGCCAAGCTGGTGCGCATCGAGCCGCCGCCGGAGCCGCGGGTGCCGGGTCGCGATGCAGGGCTCATATGGATCGCCGATGATTTCGACGATCCATTGCCGCCTGAAATCCAGCGCTATTTCGAGGGCGAGGACGATGAGGATCTTGATTGACACCCACGTCTGGTTGTGGTGGATCAGCACGCCCAACAGGCTAAGCAACGATTCTGTCGCGCTGCTGAACGACCCACGCCTCACCATCTATCTATCCGTCGTCAGTGTCTGGGAAGTGGTGATCAAGCATGCGCGCGGTCGTCTGCATCTCCCATCACCTCCCCTTGAGTTTGTTCCGTCACGGATGGCGCGCGATCGAATGATGGGCCTCGGGGTTGATCTCCCCCAGGTACTCCAGGTTGCACGCCTGCCGCTCCACCACGACGACCCCTTCGACCGCCTGCTCATCGCTCAGGCACAAGTTGAGCGCCTGCCGATCATGACGGCTGATCGAGCGTTCGCCGCCTACGACGTCGAATTGATCCTGGCTAGCTGAGCGCGGCCGGGCAGTCCGGAACCCAGCGTCTGATCAATCCACCAGCCACCGCCACCATCGCGCCAGCCAACTGTCATCAGAGGGAGGGGGCGGGACCGCCGGGCGCGTCTGGGAGGACGAGGGTGCGGTCGCCCCATCCCCCGCCGGCTGCAGCGCCCCGTGCGCAGCCGCGCTCGGCATGAACACCTGCCGCCCCGTCGCATCCGGCCCGGTCACGACCGCCGTCGTCGCGAGCTGGCTGCGTTTGCCGCTTGCATCGACCTCCTCCAAGCGGTAAAGGAAGGTGCCCGTCCCGGGCGCATCCCGCAGCACATAGTCCGCGCCGGAGGCCGCCGCCCCTCGACCGGGCACCAGCGCAAGGTTGACCGGCTCCCACGGCCCGACCAACGACGTCGCACGGTAGACATTGAAGCCCAATGTCCCGGCCTCGCTGGCCGTTTCCCAGACCACGAGTGCCTGCCGCGCCAAGCCGATCGCCTCGAAGAACCGCAGATCCGCCGCCGTCGGCGGGCAGTTCACCGTCGTGCACTCGGTGATGGACGTGGTGCCGCCGGCGCCGTTGTCGAAGGTGGTGTTGATGCACAGCGGGACGCCGGGATCGATGCCCGCGGCCACTCGGACCTGGTAGTCGATCGTCAGGCTGGATGCGGCGGGCAGGTCACCAGTCCAGGTCATGTCGCCGGGCGTGACGGTGCAGCTGGTGGTGCCGGACCCGCCGACGAAGGTACAGGTTCCAGCTAGCCCCGTCAGGCCGACCGGCAGGGCGGATTGGACGGTGACACCGGTGAACAATCCGCCGCCGGTGTTGTCGACAACGACCCGGACGTTCAGCGTATCCCCATTGTCCGTGCAGCCGAAGGGATCGGTGATCGAGACGGTCGGTGGGGCCGCGGCGGGGGTGCTGGTCGATGTGTTGGTGGGTGTGCTCGTCGCCGTCCGCGTGCTGGTCGGCGTGTCCGTCGCCGTCGGCGTGGCGGTCGGCGTGCTGGTCGGGGTGTTGGTCCGCGTGCTGGTCGGCGTGTCCGTCGCCGTCGGCGTGGCGGTCGGCGTGTTGGTCCGCGTGCTGGTGGGCGTGTCCGTCGCCGTCGGCGTGGCGGTCGGCGTGCTGGTCGGGGTGTTGGTCC
>CAZCJG010000416.1:0-3788 GCA_964498575.1 uncultured Anaerolineales bacterium
CCCTCGGAGGGGGAGAACTCGAGCAGGCGGTGGAGGGTCTTGGCCTCGTCGCCGGTGGTCTCGGCCAGGCGCTTGGCGGCCCGGCCGGTCGGCGCGGCCAGGCGCACTGTGCCGCGCTTGGCGGCCAGCAGGATCAGGATGGCGCGGACGGTCGTGGTCTTGCCGGTGCCCGGCCCGCCGGTGAGCACGCTGACCTTGTGCGTCAGCGCCAGCCGCACCGCCTCGCGCTGCCGGGCGGCCAGGGGATGCGCGAGCTGGCGGTCGACCCAGGCGAAGGCGCTGTCCCAGTCCAGCCGCTGGAACACGCCGAGCCGACTCGCCGGCTCGGCCAGCATCCGCCTGAGGCGGTTGGCCACACCGATCTCGGCGTAGAAGAAGGGCGGCAGGTAGACCGCCTGGTTGGCGGGATCGCTCTTCTCGGCCGGGATGACGTCGACCTGCGCCGGGTCCGCGGGCACGATCGCCTCGACCCGCAGCTCGCTCGCCGTGACCAGCCGGTCGACCGCGGGATCGACGGCCTCCCCGGCGACCTCCAGCAGCCGCGCGGCTTCGGTGACCAGGACATCGCGCGGGCTGTAGGTGTGGCCGTCGTCGGCCATCTTGCCCAGGGCGAAAAGCAGGCCGGCCTCGATGCGGCGCGGGCTGTCGGGCGCGATGCCCATCTTCTGGGCGATGCGGTCGGCGGTGAGGAAGCCGATGCCGAAGACCTCGCGCGCCAGGCGGTAGGGATCCTCCTGGACGATGCCGATCGCCTGGTCGCCGTAGGTCTTGTAGATGCGCACCGCCAGGCTGGTCGACACGCCGTGCGACTGCAGGAAGAGCATGATCGCCTTGATCTCCTGCTGCTCCTCCCAGGCGCGGGCGATCTTCTCCGCCCGCACCGCGCCCACGCCCGGCACCTCGTGCAGCCGCTCCGGGGCATGGTCGATCACGTCCAGCGTCTCCAGCCCGAAATGCTCGACGATGCGCTCGGCCGTGACCGGCCCGACGCCCTTGATCAGCCCGGAGCCGAGGTAGCGCCGCAGGCCCTCGATCGTCGCCGGCAGGCGCTCGGTGTAGCTATCGACGACAAACTGCTTGCCGTACTGCCCGTGCAGCGTCCACCGCCCGCGCAGCTCCAGGCTGGCGCCGACGTTGACCCCGTGCAGCGTGCCGACGATGGTCACGGTGTAATCCCGCCCGCGCGGCATCAGCCGGGCGACCGTGTAGCCGTTCTCCTCGTTGTGGAAGGTCACCCGCTCCAGCGTGCCTTCGAGGACGGCCACCGGCGAGGCGTCGGCGATCTGCTTGCCGGTGTGGGCGGTGGGCTGGGGGTAGGGGCGGGGGGTCATCGATAGGCCGGCCTACCACGCCACGTCGTTCTCACCGTCCAACCGGCACTCGCAGGCCGTGCGCTCACGGCCGTCGGCGTGGAGCAAGCCGCCGTCGTAGACCACGCCGGCGCCGGTCGCGGTCCAGTCCCCTAACGCAAAGGCACTCGGGCCGGCGGCGGCGAGCCATTCACCGTCCTGCATCCGCGAGATGTGCAGGTGGGTGGCTTCGGAGATCCCGCCCTCGCAGGACGGATGGCCGATCGGATCGCCCGCCTTGACGTGCGTGCCGGGCGCGGCGCGGCCCTCCTCGGCCAGGTGGAGGTATTGCACCGCCGGGCCGGTCTCGCGCCGGCCGTCGCCGTCGAGGTCCAGCCAGACCTCGCCGGTGACGCCGGCGACGATCACGCCGTCCGCCACCGCGGTCGCCCAATTCGGCGCGACGAAGCAGCCGCGCGCCTCGCCGTCCGGCACGAAGTCCAGCGCCGCCCAGGCGCTGCCGTTGCCCCAGCCGCCGTGCGGCCCGCCGGTCATCCACCAGCGCTCGGCCTTGGCCCAGGGGATGGCCAGCGGAGGGAAGGCGATCTCCGCCTGGGCGGGCACCGGCCGCTCGCGCGCCCAGGGATCGCCGAACAGGTGGCGGTAGGCGGCGTCGAAGGCGGCCAGGCGCTCGGCCAGCTCGGCCTCGGTGGACTGGAAGCCGAGCGCGCGCTGGACGGCGAAGGAGGCGGGGTTGAGCTTCTCGTAGCCGGCCAGGTAGACGCCGTCGCGCAGGGTGATCACCCGGTTGTCGCGCGTCTTCCAGTCGTAATAGCCGCCGTTGAGGCGATCGGCCAGCCAGTTGAGCTGCAGCCACAGGCCGGCGCGGGCCGGGTCGACCAGCCCGGCGGGAAAGTCCGCCGCCGCCGGATC
This sequence comes from uncultured Anaerolineales bacterium, assembly GCA_964498575.1. Lineage (GTDB taxonomy): Bacteria > Chloroflexota > Anaerolineae > Epilineales > Epilineaceae > CAZCJG01. Next base: position 2,223 of record CAZCJG010000416.1, read on the forward strand.
GGCCGGCGCGCCGGTCACCCAGCCGCTGCGGGCTTCGACGAAGGCGAGCAGCAAGCGCGGGTTGACCGAGAACTCGCGCGAGACGCGGTCGAGGATCTCCGGCCCGGTCATCGTCTCGCCGTCGACCAGCTCCTCATGGCTGGCAAGGCGGCCGGCCTGGTTGGCGAGGAAGGCTTGCGCGTCGAAGTCCAGCGACGCCGGCCCGCGCACGAGCTCGCTATCCGGGATCACGCGGATGTCCGGCCCGGCGTGATCCGGCACGATCCGCAGGCGCAGCTCCTGACCGATTTGCAGCGCGTCGGGGTCGGTCAGGTCGTTGATCGCCATCAGCGCCTCGATCGATAGCCCGAACTTCGCCGCGATCCCGCCGAGCGTGTCGCCCGCCTCGACCGTGTAGGTGACGCTGGTATCCGGGGCGGCGGCGGTGGGCGGGTGCGACGTCTGCTCGGGCGCCGGAATCCCGCCGGCGCGGGGCGATGTGAGCAGGCCGGTGGGGCCGCCACCGACGGGTCGGTCGGCGCGCGTCAGGCTGCGCATGAGCGGGATCGCGGCGAGGAGCGTGATGGCGAGGAGCAGGACGGCGCTGGCGATGGCGCGGCTGGGTAGGCGGTGGGGTTCGAGCTGCATAGAGGGATAGTATCACGGATGGGCACGGATGGCACGGATGATACAGGCGGGTTGTTAGACGGAAACCGATGGCGGCGTGAGCGGATCTTCCTTGCGCCCCCCGTATCTTTGGCTTGGCGCCCCGCGTTAATGAACCTGATCCCCGTACCCGCCGCGGCCTGATCCGCCGCTCCTCGATCGAGTACCTGGAGTTCCCATGCCCCCAACCGCCCCGGGCCATCCCCAACCGCCGGCCGTCCCCATGCCTGACGAATCAGCGATCGCCGAGACCGCCGTGATCCCCGGCGAGCTCCGCAGTGCTGCGCCGCACTGGCTGCGGCTCTCCCTTGCCCGCCACCTGCTGGCGCGCTGCGCCGCGGTCGTGGACGAGTGGCGGTTGCTGCGGGCGACCCGAGGGCAGGCGCACGGCCGCCGGCGGCGGGCCTGGCAGCAATTGGCGCGCGCGGCGGCCGGGCTGGCGCTGGCGCTGGGTGCCCTGGCGCCGTCGCTGGTGTCGCTGTGGCGCACGGGCGAGGGCGACGCGCGCACGCGGGCGGCGGAGTGGCGCCTGGAGGGGAGCTCGGCGGGCCTTTGGAATGGCGGGGCGCTGCCCGTGTTGAAGCTCGACGCGGCCTTGCCCGGCACGATCGAGCTCTCAAGCCTGAACGGGACGAACGGGTTCACTGCCAACGGGATATCTGATCTCGACTCCACGGGCCGTGCGGTGAGCGGGGCGGACGATGTGAACGGGGACGGCTTCGCCGACATCCTGATCGGGGCGCCCCAAACCACCGCGAATGGAGCTGGCTCCGGCCAGAGCTACGTGATCTACGGCGGCCCGGGCGTGCCGACGCCGGTCCAGCTCTCCGCCCTCAACGGCACGAACGGCTTCCGCGTCAACGGCGTTTCGTCGAGCGACAATTCGGGCTTCGCGGTGAGCGGGGCGGGCGACGTGAACAT
>CAZCJG010000417.1:0-3778 GCA_964498575.1 uncultured Anaerolineales bacterium
ATCTGCACGCCCATCCCCAACGCGATGTAGAGCTTGCCGTCCTCGTCCACCGCCAGTCCGCTGGCGACGCTGGGGTCGCGCTCGCCCGGCACGACCATCGCGGTGAAGTTGGTCACCTCGCTGCCATCCGGCCGGCGCGCGGTGATGTTGTTCGACGTGCTGCCCTGGAACACGTACACGATGCCCTCGGGACCCACCGCCAGCGCGCCCGGCGCGACGAAGCCCGGCCAGCTCTCGACGAAGCGGCCGTCCAGGTGATACACGGAGACTCGGTCGTTGCCGGTATCGCTGACGTACAGCCGATCGGCCGCCAGGTCCGTCGCCACGCCGCTGGGCCGCAAGAGCTGGCCCGGCTCGCGACCCGCCCGGCCGTACTCGCCCAGCGGGTCGCCCTCCGGCGTAAAGCGCGTCACCCGGTGCAGCTCGGCGTCGGCGACGAAGACCGTGCCGTCGCGCGCCACATGCAGGCCGGTCGGGTTCTCGATGACGCCGATCGGGGCGGTGATCTTGCTCTGGAAGGTGTGGATGAGGCGGTAGTAGCCGGTGGGCGCTGCTGACTGGGATGACGGCGCTTCGAGCGCTGGTCTCTCCAAGGCTGCGACCCCCGCCGCGCCCTCCGCCACCGTGCCTGGCGCGGCCTTGTCCAGCGCCGGCGCGACGGGCCGCGTGTGGGCGGGGGGTGCGGCCGACATCAGGGCGGCGGTGATCGCCCCGCAAAGGATTCCCGGTACCATTCGCCACATGTCGCACCTCGCTCGGGTTGGGCAGCGCTATGCGGGTCGTGCGGGTCGTACGACCCGGCTGACAAGCTGTGTAATTTATAGCCTCATGCGGGGGCGAAGGGTAGTTGGAGGAGGAGGCCTATAGGCATCAAGCTCAGTTCGACGCGCGGGCCGGTGACCACGCGGTGACCCTGCGCGCCCAGGGCGGCGCCCGGCTTTGGATCGGCGCCCGGCTGATGGTGGACGCTTGGGACGGTCCGGCGGTCGACCGGACGATCACCGTGACGTCCGACGGCGGCCCGCTACGCTGGGTGCTGGAGTACAACGACCCGGGCGGGCGGGCCGGCGTGGAGTTGGACTTCTAGCCCGCCCGCGCGAAGTACCGCTCGTGAACCGGGTGATAGCGATCGAACAGCGTCACCAGCAGGGTCAGCAGGAAGACGAAGAACAGCGTGTTCCCCAGGTGGATCGAGCCGCCCAGGTTGGGCAGCAGGAAGGCGTAAAGCAGGACCAGGCCGAAGTTGATCACCGCCATCACCAGGAACTCGCGCAGAGCCGATGCCCATGCGGTCCCGTGCCGGGCCAGCCACTGGCTGATGAAGGCATTGGCCGCGATGACGAAGGCCACGCCGATCGCGAGCTGCACGTTGGTCGCCTGCACGTCCGGCAGCACCTGGGCGAAGATGATGCCGACGAGGCTGACGAGGGCGATCTTCTCGACGAGGACGCGGTTGAAAAACGGCGCGGATTTGCTGACGCCGAGCTCGTCCGAGTCGGGAGGCTCGACGCCGACGCCGGGGGCCAGCGGTTCGGAGGCGAAGCGCCACCGCCAGTCCGCCGGGGGCAGCTTGCGCGTGACGATCCACCAGGCCAGGACCACGAGCAGGATTGCGCCGACCACGATCGCGATCACGGTCGGCGCGGCGGCGGCCCAGATCTCGGCCATCGTCGCGTCGGTCGGCACGTGGAAGAGGTTGGTCTTGAACCAGTCGGTCATGTCGATCTGTCCGATGTGGATGATCCACTCCTGCGGCAGCTTGATGAAGATCCAGATGAAGGCCGCCGCGCCGATCAGGAACTTGTGGGTCATCCGCGCCGGGTTCCAGCGCAGGCGGTAGGCCTCGTAGAAGTCGAAGAAGTACTCGAAGGTGTTGGGGAAGATCAACAGCAGGGCGCGCTCCTGCGTCAGCTCGAAGGCCACCACCCCGACCAGGCGGTAGTAGAACAGGAAGGCGCTGACCTGGAACGCGAACCGGTTCGACCAGTTGCGCAGGGTCGAGATGTAGGCGACGCTGAGGTAGTAGATGTCCAGCGACTTGTCGTAGCCCTGGTAGTTCTCCAGCGGCAGGCTGGTGTACTTCTGGAAGATCGTCTGATCCACCCCGTCGATAATCATGCAGGCGATGATCCCCGGCAGCGGGAAGCGCGGGATCGTCAGCGGCACGAGCAGGCGGGCCGCGACGACGGCCAGGAAGATCAGGAGGTCGGAGGTCTCGGTCATGGCGGGCGGCTTTCTGGTGGCATCGGGGAGCAGCGCGACCCGGCGCACGGGGGCGCCGACGATGGTCCATTATTCACGGACTATCCGGCCGTTGTCAACTTCGCCCGCGCCTTACCGGCGCCTGGCGGCCGCCCTATCCCTCACACGGGATCTCGCTCGCGATCGTCTTGTAGATCTCCCCCAGGTCGCTGTCGCTCGGTGCGAAGTAGGCCCGCCGCGGATCGCCCGCGACGCCGATCAGGACCTCGCGGTTGACGTCGCTGCCGAGACCGATGGTGAAGATGCGGATCCCGGCGGCGCGCGCGCGCCCGACGACCTGGTCGAGGTCGCCGCCGCCCTGGTTGCCGTCGGTGAGCAGCACGACCACCGGCAGATGGTCCGGCGCGCGCGCGGCCAGGGCCGCGACGCCAGCGCCGAGGCCTAGATCGATACGCGTGCCACCGCCGCCGGGCAGCCGGTTCAGCGCTCCCGTCAACTGAAGCGCGTCGCCGGTCAGCGGTTGCACCGTCTGCGCCGTGTTGTTGAAGGCGATGATCGCCACGCGATCTTGCGGCAGCTTGAGCTGGCCGATGAACACCCGCGCCGCCTGTACCGCCGCCTCGATCTTGGTCGGGCCGCCGGGTCGCGTCGCCTCGAGCATGCTGTTTGAGGTGTCGATCACCAGCGCGACGTCGGTACGCAGCTCGGCGCATTTCTGCTTGTGCAGGATCGGCAGGAAGACGTTCCAGCGCACCGGGGCGATCACGTCGACCTCGGGCACCGGGAAGACGAGCTGGCCGGCCCTGGACAGGCCGTCGACGAAGTCCACCTGGGCCCGGGCGTTGGTCGGGTGATGCCCCGGCACCTGGGGCTCGACGCGATAGCGCAGGTGCAGGCCGCCGGAGGGGACGTTCGCCAGCGTCCAGGTCAGCGTGCGCGTGGCCGGCTCGTAGCGTGCGGGTGGGATGGCGGTGTTCTCGCGATAGCGCATGTCGGCGGGCAGGACGTCGGTCACGGTCGCCTGCTCGAGCAAGACTGAAGCGGCGACGCGGCGGGCGATGGTATTGTAGACCTGCACCAGGTCGTACTCGGTCGGCGCCTCGAAGTAGTAGTTGGCGGCGGTGGCGATGCTGAGCAGGAAGTCGCGATCGACGTCCAGTCCCAGCCCGATCGCGTACAGGTCCAGCCCGATGCCGCGGAACTCGTCGGCCAGCATATGAATCTCGTCCTGGCCGCTGTTCGGCCGGCCGTCGGTCAGGAGGATCATCGCCTTGCGCGCGTTCGGCCGCGCGCGCGGGCCCGAGAGCTCGTCGCGGCCCATTTGGATGGCGGCGAGCATGTTGGTGCCCGAGTCGTCGCCCAGGCTGGGGATCGCGCGGATCAGCCGGCGCGGGTTGTTGGTCAGCGGCTGGACGAGGTCGACGTCGGTCGAGAAGGTGATCAGCCCGACCTGGTTCAAGCTGTAGTCGAGCTGGCCGACGAACTCCAGCGCCGCGCTGCGCGCCGCCGCCATCTTGGCGCCGCCCATCGAGCCCGAGGTGTCGACGAGGAGCAGGATGTCCGAGCGCCCGTCGGT
>CAZCJG010000418.1:0-3753 GCA_964498575.1 uncultured Anaerolineales bacterium
GTTGACAATCCCCCGCCCCCGTGCTAGCATCGCAGCCTCAAACCGCCCCAGCTTCCGTATCGCCTTATCGCCTTCGACGCCGCCCAATCGAACCGTCTCCACAAACGGGCGCGACGCGCTTGACACGAGGCCACGTTGTACAACCGATTCGAGACCTGGCTCAACCGCCAGCCACCCGGCCGCCGACGCCTGTACATCGGTTTCATCGCGCTGATCCTGCTGACCTTGCCGTGCTATTGCCTGGGCAGCCTGGTCCTGTTCGTCAACACGCCGCCAAGCTCGCCGGAGCCCGTCCCGACCGCCGGCATCGCCAGCGTCACGCCACAGGAGACCGCCACGGAGCCGGCTTCGGCCACACCCCGCGCGCGACCCTCGATCGAGCGGCCCACCCTGCCGCCGCCCCTGACCGACCAGCCGACACGGCTCCCATCCCTCCCCCCCCCGTCGCCCACCGCGACGCCGATCGAGACACCGACCCTCGCCCTGCCGCCGACGCCCTTGCCGACCAACACACTGCCCCTCCCCACCGCCACTCCGCCACCCGCCCCGACCGCGACCAGCGTGCCGCCGACGACGCCACCGCCGCCCACCAACACCTCCGCGCCGGCGCCGACCGCCACCGCCGAGCCGCCGACACCGATCGCGTCGCCCCCCTTCGTCACCGACACACCGGGAACCCCATGAGCCTGGACACCGCCGCCCTCCTCGCGCGCCTCACCGAAGCCACGGGCGTCAGCGGGCATGAGATCGAGATCAGCGCGGCCATCCGCGAAGCCTTCACGCCCTACGTCGACAGCCTGCGCGAGGACGCACTGGGCAACCTGATCGGCTACCGCCGGGGTACGCTCGGCGCGGCCGACGTGCAGCCGTCCGAACCGGCCGTCAGCCCCGGCCGCCCCGCGCCCTCGGTGCTGCTGGCCAGCCACCAGGACGAGATCGGCCTGATGGTCACCGCGATCGAGGAGGGCGGCTTCCTGCGCTTCGCCCAGGTCGGCGGTTGGGACCCCCGCGTGCTGCTCGCCCAGCCGGTGCGGGTTCACGCCGGCCCCTCCCCGCTGCCCGGTGTGGTCGGCTCGCGGCCGCCGCATGTGCTGGGAGCGGACGCGCAGAAGAAGCCGGTGCCGCCCGACGAGCTGTTCATCGACCTCGGGCTGCCGGAGGACGAGGTCCGCGCCCAGGTGCGGGTCGGCGACGTGGTGACGATGCGCCGGCGGGCGACGCGACTGGCCGGCGACCGCTGGGCCGCCAAGGCGCTGGACAACCGCGCCTCGGTGCTGGCGGTCGCGGTCGCGCTGGAGGCACTGTCGCGCGGCACGCACGCTTGGGACGTGGTCGCGGTGGCGACCACCCAGGAGGAGATCGGCCTGCGCGGCGCCGCCACCGCCGGCTGGGGCGTCCAGCCGACGATCGCCATCGCCCTGGACGTGACCTTCGCCAAGCAGCCGGGCGCGAACGACGTCCCCTATAAGCTCGGCGGCGGACCGGTGCTCGCCTTCGGGCCGAACATCCATCCCAAGATCTTCGAGCGCCTGTGCGCCGCGGCCGACGCGATCGAGATGGCTTATCAGGTCGAGCCCGCCGCCGGCGCCACCGGCACCGACGCCTGGGCACTCCAGGTCGCGCGCGGCGGCATCCCCACCGGCCTGGTCGGCATCCCCTTGCGCTACATGCACACGACGGTCGAGACGGTGTCGCTCAAGGACGTCGAGCGCACTGGTCGGCTCGTCGCCCAGCTCGTCGCGGGCCTGGACGAGGACTTCGCCGAGGCGCTGCTGGATTGGGGGATGGATTGATGGACGTGAGCCTGCTGACCCGACTGAGCGAGGCGCCCGGCGTCTCCGGCGACGAGCGGGCTGTGCGCAAGCTGCTGGCCGATGCGGTGCGGGAGCGCGCCGACAGCCTGCGGGCGGACGCGATGGGTAACCTGATCGCCTTCAAGGCGGGCAGCTCGAACGACGGGCGCAGTGAGCCGCCGCCAAGCCCGGACGGTCCCGACGATGCGCAGGCCGGGCGAAGTGGGGATGATCGACCCTTCCGGGTGATGCTCGCCGCGCACATGGACGAGGTCGGGCTGATGGTGACCGAGATCCACGACGACGGCTCGTTGTCCTTCGAGCTCGTCGGCGGCATCGACGCGCGCATCCTGCCCAGCCAGCCGGTGTGCGTCGGCGCGGACGGCGTGCCGGGGGTGATCGGCTTCAAGCCGCCGCACCTCTCCAAGAGCAGCGAGCGCGAGTCGGTACCGGAGGTGAAGAGCCTGCGCATCGACATCGGGGCGGACGGCAAGGACGCGGCCGGCAAGCTGGCGAAGCGCGGTAGCTACGCGACCTTCGCCACCGAGGTCGCCGACCTCGGCCCGACCCTGCTCGGCAAGGCCTTCGACGACCGCGGCGGCTGTGCGATGCTGGTCGAGCTGCTCGCCGAGCGCTATCCCTTCGACCTCTACGGCGTGTTCACCGTGCAGGAGGAGGTCGGCCTGCGCGGCGCGCGCGTCGCGGCCCACCACATCCACCCCGATGCCGCCTTCGTGCTGGAATGCGGCACCACCGACGACACGCCGAAGAAGCGCGACGACACGCCGGTGATGCGCCTGGGGCACGGACCGGCGATCACCGTGATGGACCGCTCGCTGGTCGCCGACGCCCGCCTGGTGCGCCACCTCGTCGCCACCGCCGAGGCCGAAGGCATCCCCTACCAGATCCGCGCCCCCAAGGGCGGCGGCACCGACGGCGGCCGCATCCACCTGGCGCGCGCGGGCGTCCCGACCGCGGTGGTCTCGATCCCCTGCCGCTACCTGCACAGCCCGGCCAGCCTGATCAGCAAGTCCGACTTCGGCCATGCCATCGCCCTGGTCCGCGCCGCGCTCCACCGCCTGACGCCGGACGTCCTGGCGCGCTGATTCCCCGGAGAGCCTGAACCCGATGAACGACCTGATCCACACCCTGACCGATGTCTGGGGCCCCAGCGGCCACGAGGGCCAAGTCCGCGAGACGATTCAGGGCCTGCTCGAAGGCCACGTCGACGACATGCGCGTCGACGCGATGGGCAACCTGATCACGCGGATCGCTCCGGTACCGGATGCCGTCAACGGCGACCGCCGCGCTCCTCGGATCATGCTCGCGGCGCACATGGACGAGATCGGGGTGATCGTCACGCACATCGACGACGAGGGCTTCCTGCGCTTCGGGGCAGTCGGCGGGGTGTTGATCGGCAACCTGATCGGCACGCGGGTGGAGTTCGAGGACGGGAGTGTCGGCGTGATCGGCGCGGAGAAGCGCGACGACGTGGCCAAGGCGCCCAAGCTGGACGAGCTGTTCATCGACGTTGGCGCGGCATCCAAGGCCGCGGTGACGCAAAGGGTCGGCGACGCGGGGGCCTTCCGGCACGGGCTGGACTGGGCCGGCGGGCGGCCGGTGACGCCCAACCTGGACGACCGCATCGGCTGCGTGGTGCTGGTCGAGGCGCTGCGGCGCCTGGCCCCCGGCCCGAACGAGGTCGTCGGCGTCTTCACCGTGCAGGAGGAAATCGGCGTGCGCGGCGCGGCGACCAGCGCCTTCGGGGTGGCGCCGGACCTGGCGATCGCGATCGACGTCACCGGCACCGGCGACACGCCCGAAGCGCGCAAGATGGCGGTCAGCCTGGGCGCGGGGCCGGCGATCAAGGTCAAGGACGGCGGCATGATCGCCCACCGCGGCGTGCGGGCGCTCTTGGAACGCCGCGCCCAGGAGGCCGGCCTCCCCTACCAGCTCGAGG
>CAZCJG010000419.1:0-3749 GCA_964498575.1 uncultured Anaerolineales bacterium
CCATCCGCTCGACGAGATCCGCGACGCGCTGGCTGCGGCATGGGGGCCGGGCCCGCGGCGCGTCCGCTGGCCGCTCATCCTGCGAGTGGGGCGGGTGGGTTAGGCTCCCACGTCTATGGCGCGGCCTTTCGCCGTCCTACCCCGCGTCGTCCCCGTACCACCCGAACCGATCCAAATCCACCCGCCCGTCCGCCCCGAACGCGACGCCCTCGTCCTCCAGCCGGGCCCGCTGCTCGGCGGCGACCTGGGGCTCGTTGCTGGTGCTGATGCGGCCCTGCGCGTTGATGACCCGCCACCAGGGAACCTCGTCGACCAGGGCGGGCGGCAAGGCGGCGAGCGCCCAGCCGACGGTGCGGGCGGCGGTGCCGCGGCCGGAGATCAGCCGGGAGATCGTGCCGTAGGTCGTCACCCGGCCGGGCGGGATGCGGCGGGTGACCTCGTAGACCCGGTCGAAGAAGTCGGGAGCTTCGGGCGCGATCACGCTTGACCTCGCATCGGCGCCGCGCGGCCCCGCAGGTGGCGGTAGCGGCGCAGCACCGCCCAGGGCGGATCGAGCGGCGCCATGGCGGCGGCGATCTCGGACCAGGCGGCGGTACGGCGCGCCTGGACCCTCCGGCGCTGGGCCAGCACCGGGCGCAAGCCGGCCAGGGCATCCAGGCGCCCGCGCAGGGCGGCGGTCTGGCCCTGGGCAATCCAGCGGTAGGGCGCGCTGGCCAGGTCGTAGGCCAGGACCAGCGGCCACCAGGCGGCCAGCGGCCAGGTGGGATAGCTCTTGATCACGGTCCATACCTTGTTGCGCGCCAGGAGGCGGTTCTTGAAGGGCGAGCCCTCGCCGGACGAGGCGCTGCCGTGGTGCAGCACCCGCGCGCCCGGCGCGTAGACGCTCCGCCAGCCGCGCAGCCGCAAGCGCCAGGCCAGGTCGACGTCCTCCAAATACATGAAGAAGCGCGGGTCGAAGACCGCCGCCCGGCCTTCGGGGCCGGGCTCCGCGACATCGTCCAGCGCCGTGCGGCGAAAGAGGGCCGCGCCGGCGGACGCGCCGAAGACTTCCGCCGGCGCGTCCCCGGCCGTGGCCGGCGCCCCGCCCAGCCGGTCCCAGGCGATGCCGGTGGGATCGACGGCGATCCCGGCGGAGTTGATCACCCCCGGCGCGTCGAGGAACAGCATCCGGCTGGCGACCGACGCGATGCGCGGATCGCCCGCAGCCGCCGCGACTAGCGCCGCCAGCCAGCCGGGATCGGGCAGCGTGTCGTTGTTGAGCAAGGCGACCCAGGGCGCGTCGGTGGTGCCGATCGCCCGGTTGTTGGCCTCGGCGAAGCCGGCATTGCGGTCCAGCGCGATCACCCGCACCGCCGGCCAGGCCGCTTCGAGCCAGGCGACCGACCCATCGCTCGATGCGTTGTCGACGACCACGACCTCAAGCGCCGGCCAGGTCTGCGCCGCCAGCGCCGGCAGGCAGCGCTCCAGGTGCGGCCGGCCGTTCCAGTTGACCAGGATCACGGCGACGCGCTCGTGCGCCGCGCGGTCGATCCCCGCGGCGCGATCGTCCGGCAGGGCGTTCACGACCGCCGCTCCGCTTGCTGTCGGCGCCAGGCGAGGTAACCGCGCAGCTCTCCCGCGAGATGGCTGGGACCCCCGGCCCGGAAGGCGTCGACACCGCGTTCGATCAGGCGACCCCAGGCGCCGGGTCCGAGACTGCTTTCGTCTTGGCGCAGCTCGCCGAAGATCGGCGCCAGACCGAATCGCTCCACCGCCGCGTGCAGGGCCGCGCCGGCCGCGGCGGTCGGTGGGACCGGGGAATAGGGATGGACCATGAGCGGCACGATCTCGCCATCCGGCCGCCGCCGCCGCGCCTGCACGCGCGCTCGTGCTCGCGCCAGGGCCGCGAAGTCCAGATCGAGGTGGGCCAGCGCCGGCCAGCCGGGCCAGTCGGGGGGTGGCAGTGGGAGACTCTGGTCGGCGATCGGCGCGGCGCCGGCGATCCAGGCCTCCACCTCTTGTCCGGCCGGTGCCGACCCGTTCGGTGACGCCTCCCGCGCCCGCAGCGCCGCCAGCGCCAGGGCGGCGGGCAGGACACGCGCGAGGTTCGCCTCGTCGTAATTCTTGACCACCGTCGCCAGGGCGTTGCGCTCGTAGAGGCGGGCCTGGAGACCGCCGGGCAGCCGTTCCGCCGTCCCGTGATGGCGGTGGAAGACGATGGCGGCTGGGACGTGGAGCACCTGATGCCCGGCCAGCCACAACCGCCAGCCGAGATCGACGTCTTCATAGTAGGCGAAATAGTCGGGGTCGAAGCCGCCGGCCGCCAGGAAGGTGGCGCGGTGGACCAGCATCGCCGCACCCGAGGCAAAGAGCGTGGGGTGGGGTTGCGACGTGGTCGCAGCAGACACCGGGCGTCCATAGCCCAAGGCGTGGCCGTGCCCGGTGACGGCCGCGCCGCCGCCGTCGAAATCCAACCGCCGGCCGTCCCAGCTCAGCAGCCGCGCGCCGGCACAGACCGCGCCGGCCGGCTTGGGATTCGTGCGATCGAAAGGAGGTGAAGACAGGGCGGACCAGAGCTGAGCCAGGGCATCCGGCGCCACGCGGGCGTCGTTGTTGAGGAACAACACATGCTCGGCCGCCACCGCCTCGGCCGCCCGGTTGTTGCCGGCCGCGAAGCCGAGGTTGGCGTCGAAGGCGAGCACGCGCACGCCCGGGAAGCTCTGGCGCACGAAGTCCACCGACCCGTCGGTCGAGCCGTTGTCGGCGACGACGACCGCCTCGGGGCCGGGCAGGCCGCCCAAGGCCAGCACGGACTCCAGGCAGGGCGCGAGGTGGTGGCGTCCGTTGTAGTTGAGGACGACGATCGCCACGTCGATGTCGGTGGGCCGGGAGGACGAGGACACGGGGTAAGTATAGCCTGCTTGGTTGTCGCGGTCTTGGGCTTCGTGGGCGGTCGATCCCGGCCGGTCTCGCGTAGTTGCACAACGGCGGTCCACGGGTTACGTTGGTTCTATCCGGTCTTGCGTCCCCTCTTCGATTAATGCTATAGTAACTCGCGTTCACCTATGCCCTTGCCCTCCCGACCCTATGCCTTCCGCCGCCTGGATCAGCGGTCCGGCGCGGTCCGAAGGCGAATAGCGAACAGTAACTTTGGTTGATAACGATGCGTTATGACCGTCGCACCTCGGAAGCCGGGTTGCCGATCTTGATTTGGAGAGGAGCCGAACATGCCTGAGTCCCATGACGGGCATACGGAGCGCGCCATGCCTCGGCGCCCGACGCGCCTGCGGGATGTGTTGCTGGCAGCTTGCGTGGTGGGGGTGGCCTTCCTCGTAAGCCTGATTGGCGGCGCGGATTCCCGATCGACCTCGCCGCGCACCCAGGCGCAAGGCTACGCGCATCATGACTACAGCTCGCTGCGCGTCTATGGCTACCCGGTGGTCAGCAACCCGAACCAGCCCGCCTTCGCCAACCGGCCGGGCGGGGCGGGATCGAACAGCGCGGTCGACCCGAACACCGGCCGCATTCCCGAGGAGTCGCCCTACAGCCTGCCGAGCGGTCCCTACGACCCCTTCTCGCCCGAGGCGCCGGAGATGGACGTGGTTACCTGGGACCCGGCCTGGATCTCCGAGCGCCTGGGTGAGCCGGCGCTGCGGGCCGAGTGGCCGGGGCTTGCCGGGATCGACGAGGTCAGCCGCGCCGCGCGCATCCGCGCCGGCGGCATCGACGCCTCGGAGAAGGTCTGGCTGCGCCACTGGTACGAGCCGCAG
>CAZCJG010000420.1:0-3749 GCA_964498575.1 uncultured Anaerolineales bacterium
GGGACGAAGCCGCCGGCCTGACCTGTTCACAGGTTCGACCCGCTCACATCCGCCAAGCGGTGCGGCGCTTCACGTCGATGCGGGTACCTGGTCTGGTATCTCGAAGGTCGTCTCGCTCGCCCTGGCCAGGCAGCTCCGGATCTCCTCCACCGCCGACGGCCCGATCCCGTGCAGCGCCAACAGCGCTGCGTCGCCCTCGGCCGCCAGCGCCGCCAGCTCCGACGCGCTGCGAACCCCCGCCTGATCCAAGGACCGCAGCACGCGCGCCGAAAGGCCCAGGCGGATCAAGTCATCGGCGGCCGGGCTGGCGTCGGCGCCATCAGGGATCGGCTCTAGGTTGTCAGAGGCGAGGCCGGAGTCGGAGCCATCGGCCATCGGCACCCGTTCATCCGCGGTCGGGCTGGATCCCGCGCCATCGGAGATCGTCTCCAGGCCATCCGTCGGCTCACCATCGCTCAGCCCGTCGCCGCCGTCGGCGCGGCGCCAGGGCGGGGCGTAGGGCAGGTGCTCGTCGGGAACCGTGGCGGGCTCGTCGCCGGGCTCGGGGCCCCCAGCCTGGGCATCGTCCGCGACAAGGGTGTCGTCGGGGACCAGCGTCGTTCCGCCGAAAGCCGTGGCGTCGCCATCGGCCTCGTCGGCGGCGGCGAGCGGATGGCCCGGCTCGAAGGCGCGCGAGCCGCCGGCGCGGAACAGCTCGCCGATGGCGCGCGCGGTCGGCAGGTTGTCGGTGTGGACCATGATCACGGTGGCGCCGCCTTCCAGCGCGGCGACGATGGCAGCGGCATGGTCCGGCGGCAGGCGCACGTTGTGCGACAGCGCGCCGGCGGCGCCGCCGGCCAGGCCGCCGATGATCGCGCCGGCGGCCATCGACAGGAGCGGGCCGAGGTCCGTGAGCAGCGGCAGCCCGCCGGCCACGGCGGGCAAGGCGGCGACCAGGCCGAGGCAGCCACCGGCCAGCAGGCCGATCACCAGGCCGTTGCGCACCGAGCGGCGCGGCGGCAGGCCGGCGATCTCGGCGAGGCGGCGCTGGGCATCGGTCTCGGCGTGGACGACCTGAATCGTGTCCAGGTCCAGCGGGGAGGACGCCAGATGCACCAGCACGCGCTCGGCATCCTCGATCCGATCGAACACGCCGACGACGACGGTCTTCATGCCGGTCTCACCTCGCGATCATGCCCGATCCTCGTCGTGGACATCCGCCACTCCGAGGCATGACAGCGATGCCAAGCGCGCTACGGGCCACCTTTGCCTCACCTCTCTCGACGCTCTTCCTCATGGCGGGCGCTGCGCTAAGGCCCGATCCGGATCGGCACGCTGTGGGGCGGATTGAGGAAGTTGCCATCCTTCTTCACCAGCACCAGCCGCACCACGTAGTCGCCCGCGCCGAGCGACGGCGCGTCGAGCGTTTCCAGCGAGCCGTCGATCACCGGCCCCTGGTGCGTGGTCCCCAGCGTCATCCACTCGGTCGGCTCCTGGCCGGCGCCGAGCTCGACCTTGAAGTACTCGATCTGGTCGGGCGGATAGCTCACGGTGCCGGTCAGGACCGTACGCGCGGCGAGCACGGCGCCCGGGCGCAGGTTCAGGCGGTAGACCGTGCCGGGGGCGATCGCCGGCGCCGCCTGGCCGGGCGTCCCACCGCCCGGCAGGCTGCCGGCTGTCAGCGCGGCGTCGATCATCGGTTGGGTGCAAGGCTCGGTCGGCGCCAGCGCCGCCCAGCCGCTCGAACGCGCCCAGCCCAGCACGAAGCGGCGCTCCTCGCCGATCGGGCTGCCCGCCGCGTCCTCCGGCAGCGGCAGCACGGTCACCGGCTGGGCCTTGTCCAGCCCGAAGCTCGTGCCCAGGGCGGGATCCCCGCTGGCCAGGCACAGGAAGGCCGGCGCCCAGCGCAGCGGCCGCTTGGCTTCTTCGGCGGCGCGGACGGCCTCCTCGGGCGGTGCCGGCAGTGGCACGACCACGCTGCTCGCCTGCACGGTACCGTCGCCGCCGGCGGACGCCGTGCTCGCGGCGCCGGGTCCCGCGCCGGCCGGATTCTCGGACGCCAGGACCAGGCCGGACCCGGCGTCGCCGCCCGGCGCTCCACCCGCCCCGGCCAGGACGCTGCTGCCCTTCGGCAGCTTGGCCTTGATGAAGAGCTCGGTTTCGTAGGCCTGGCAGGTCGCGGCGAGCTGGTTGAGGCTGTCCAGGCGGCAGACCTTGCCTTCGACCACGCCTTCGGGCCGCTGGAACTTGGTCGAGATCTCGAAGCCGAAGTCCTCGCGCGCCTGCTGGATGATCTGGCGCAAGTCCGCGTCGGCGACCACGTTGCGCATGAAGGCGTTCCAGATCGGCGCCGCGCCGGTGACGCCGCTGGTCCCGCGCATCTTCGAGTTGTCGCTGTTGCCCGCCCAGACGCCGGTAACCAGGTAGGGCGTGAAGCCGATGGTCCAGTTGTCGTGATAGTCGTTGGTCGTCCCGGTCTTGACCGCCGCCGGCACACCGACGTTGAGCGGGCTGGACGACCCGAAGGCCGGCGTCCGGGCGGTGTTGTCGGCCAGCCAGTCGGTGATGATGTAGGCCGCCTCGGCCGAGACCGCCCGCTCGGGCGCCAGCGCCGGCTGGTCTTCGTGCAGGTCGTACAGCACCCGCCCGGACGAGTCGGTGATCTTCAGCACGGGGTTCGGCCGCACGCGCTCGCCGAGGTTGGCCAGGGTCGCGAACACCGTGGTCATGTCGATCAGCTTGACCTCGCCGCCGCCGAGCGTGAGCGACAGGCCGTAGTCCCAGGGATCGCGCTGCAAGCCGGTGATGCCCATGCGGTGCGCGGTATCGACGACGGCTTCGACGCCCGCCTTCTGGCTCGGATCGTCGCCGCCCTCAGCGTCACCCACCGCGGCGTCGGCAGCCTCCGCGCCATCCTGCCCCCCCGTGCCGTCCTTCGGTGCCGGGGGAATGGTCCCCAGGAGCTTCAGCGCGGGGATGTTGTAGGAGTTGGCCAGCGCGCTGCGCAGGCGGACCGGGCCGTGGAAGATGTCGTCGTAGTTCTTCGGCTTGTACAGGCCCTGGCTGGAGCCGGTCCAGACCTCCATCGGCACGTCCCACAGCACGGTCGCCGGCGACATGCCGTGCTCCAAGGCGGTGAGGTAGGTGATCGGCTTGATCGACGAGCCCGGCTGGCGCTCGCGCAGCGCGACGTTGACCTGCCCGTCGATCGCCTCGTTGAGGTAATCGTAGCTGCCGACCATCGCCAGCACCTGGCCGGTGCGCGGCTCCAGCGCGACGAGCGCGGCGTTGGTCAGGTTGTGCCGGTCGCGGAGCTTGTCGACCTGCTCGCGCACCGCCGTCTCGGCCTGCGCCTGCAGCCGCAGGTCCAGCGTCGTCGTCACCCGGATGCCGCCCCGCGCGATCAGCTCGGGGCCGACCTTGGCTTCCAGCTCGTCCTGTACGTATTCGACGAAGTGCGGCGCGAGGTAGATCTCGTCGGCCTCCGGGCTGGCGTAGGCCAACTCTTTGGCGGCTGCGGCATCGGCCTGGGACCGGGTGATCGCGCCGTTCGCGACCATCAGGCTCAGAACCGTCTTCTGGCGCGCCTTGACGTCGGCCTGGATGTCGGGATCGGGATTGAGCGGGTCCAGGTCGCGCGGCGCCTGCGGCAGGCCGACCAGGAGCGCGGTCTCGGCCAGGTCCAGGTCGCGCGCCGACTTGCCGAAGATCGTTTGCGCCGCGGCCTCGATGCCGTAGGCCAGGTTGCCGTAGTAGATCTCGTTGAGGTA
>CAZCJG010000421.1:0-3701 GCA_964498575.1 uncultured Anaerolineales bacterium
CGCGGCGCACCTGGTCGGGGTCGGCGGTCGCATCGATCACCGTCAGCCGCGGCAGCCGCGCGCGCAGCGCCAGGAAGTGCTGGCGCTGGGCTTCGAGCACGGCGGCGCTGTGCTCGCCCTTGCGCGCGAAGAGCAGGGCGCCCGGCGCGTCCAGCAGCACCACCAGGTCCGGCGCCGGGCAGGCGTGCGCCAGCAGGAAGCGCCGGGCGCGCCGCAGGGCGGATTCGGCCGGGCCGGTGGGCAGATAGGCGTCGTAGGTGTAGCGGTCGAAGATCACCAGCCGCCCGCGCCCCTGCTGGTAGCGCGCCTGGAGGTAGCGCCGCCATTGGGTGCCGAGCCGGCCGGCCAGGCCCAGGCCCTTGGCCCGCGCCAGGGACGACCGCCGGTTGCCCTTCTGGTAGAGGCCCATGTACACCGGATGGGTCTTGAAGTAAAACGTCGTCGCCAGGCCCTCGGCCAGGGTGCTCTTGCCCGCGCCGTCGGGGGCGAGCAAGGCGACGGTCGGCAGGCGCGGGCGGGCGAGCTCGCGCGCCCGGTCCAGCTTGCGCAGGGCGCGGGCGCGGGCCGTGCGCCAGCGCAGCCGCCTGCCCGCGCCCGCGGCGAGCCGGGCGGCGACCGCCGGGCCCTCGGCGAGCAGCGCATCCCAGGCGCCGCGCTCGATCAGGCCCGCGCTGCGCGCCCAGGCCAGGCCGGGCGAGCCGTAGCGCGCCAGGAGGGACTGGGCTTCCGCGGGGTCCGTGACCGCGGCGCGGAGCTCGGCCAGGCGCGCGCGGTGGCGATCGGGGAACCCTCCCTTGTCGAGCAGGCAGTGCAGCAGCAGCGTGACCAGCCCCGTCTCGGGGGCGAGGCCCCAGGTCGGGCCGGCGCGCCGTCGCGTGCGCAGGCAGGGCTCGGCCAGGTCGGTCTCGAGCGCGTGGTCCGGCATGCCATAGGCCACGCGGGTGACGGCGTCGAGCTTGAGCCAGGTGTCCGAGCTCGCGTCGTAGGCGACGAAGAAGTGGTGGGGCGCATGCCCCCAGCGGTCGAGGTCGGCGAAGCCCAGCCCGGTGACCAGCGCCCGGAAGCGGTCGAGCTCGTCCGCCCGCAGCACGAGGTCGAGCTCGCCGCCCCGGTCGAGATCATCCAGCCGGTGCTCGTCGCGCAGCAGGCAGTAGGTGAGGCCGGCTTGATCCAGCGCCCGGAAGACCTGGGCCGCGAGCGCGTGCATCCCCGTGGTCAACCCTGGCCGCCGGCATGCAGGCCGGCTTCCACGGGCATGTTGGCGGAGGTGACGCCGGGCGGCACGGTCAAGGTGTTGGCCAGGCGCGGCAGGGCGATCGTGTCGCCCTTGCGCGCCCCGGTCAGCACGACCCCCAGCAAGCTGCCCGCCACCGCCCGGATCTGGGCCGCCGCGTCGACGACCAGGTCGCGGCCGGTGCGGCCGCCGCGCACGACCAGCAGCACGCCGTCGGTCTCGGAGGCCAGCACCAGGCCCTCGGCGTAGGCGAGCAGCGGCGGGCCGGCGAGGATCACCAGGTCGGCCTGCTCCTTGAGGCTGCCCAGCAGGGCCGTCATCGGCGCCGCCGCGAGCAGCCGCCACGCGTCGGCCGACGGCGGCCCTGCCGAGACCACCGTCAGGCCGGGCGCCCAGGCGACCGCGACGCCGTCCGGGCGGCGTGCCTTGCCGCCGAGCGCATCCGCCAGCCCGCCGCGTTCCGGCGCGCCGAAGAGCTCCCCCAGCCGCGGCGCGTGCAGGTTGGCGTCGACCAGCACCACCCGCTGGCCCGCCTCGGCCAGCGCGGCGGCCAAGTTGGCCGCCACCTCGGCGCTGTCGTCGGCCTTGTCAACCTTGGGGCCGCAGACCAGGATCGCGCGCGGCGCGCCGGTCTCGGCGCCGAGCACCAGCTTCGCGCCGAGCCGCCGATAGCCCTCGGCGGGGCGGGAATCCGGCTGGGCCTTGACGATCAGCCGGTCGCGCCCGTCGCCCGAAAGCGCCGCATGGCGTTCGATCCCGGCGACGACCGGCGCGCCGACCAGCTCGGCGAGCTGCTCGGTGCTCTTGACCCGCCGATCGAACATCTCGGCCGCCAAGGCGATCAGGGCGGCGACGAGCATGCCCGCCGCGGCGGCGATCAGCACGTTGAGCCGCAGGGTGGACTCGCCGCGCGCCGCCGTCAGCGCCGGCTCGATGATCTGGACGCGGTTGGTGAAGGTCTCCTGGAGCGACGCGGCCAGGGTGGCCAGGGTCTGGTGGTTCTCCGACAGCCGGTTGCGCTCCTCGCGGATCAGCTCGCGCAGCAGCTTCTGCTGCTCCAGGTCGGTGGTACCCTCCAACTGGCGGTCGAGCTGGCGGATCATCGCGTTGGAGCGATCGTTCATCACCTGGACGTCGGTGACCTCCTGGCGCACCAGCTCGTCGATGCTCTCCATCGAATCCTCGGGCAGCCGCTTGAGCGCCTCGGCGACGCCGTTGGCGAGGACCACCGCCTGCTGCGGGTCCTTGTCGGTCGCCGAGACCGTGAGGATCAGGGTCTCGGTATTGGCCTTGACGTCGATCCGGTTGTCCAGCTTGGCGGGGTCGATGTCCAGGCCCAGCGCGTGCACCACCTCGTCCATCACCGGGCGGGTGGTGGCCAGCTCGGCGTACATCTGCATGAGCTGGCCGCTGGTGCGCAGGTCGTTGACCGAGGGCTTGGGGTTGTTGTAGCCGGGCCCGACGATCAGCCGGGCCTTGGCGGTGTATTCCACCTTCTCCTGGCGGCTGACCCAAAAGCTGGCCACCCCCGCGACGATGCCGGCCAGGATGATGAGCCACAACCAACGGGCGAAGATCTCGAAATAGCGTCGATCAAAGCGCATGGCAAAATTTCCCCCACAAACTTGGACGATCGGGCTAGGTCCCGAAGCGTCCCCGCAAAATGGCGTGCCGGCATCGCGCGAACGCGCGCGCAACCGCCTGTTACGACGTTGAACCCGCCCCATGCGTAACGCGCGGGTTAACGATTCTCAGGAATCGCCCCGCCGCCGGCCGAACGCGGCGCCGGCCGCCTGCCACAGATCGGCCCAGAAGGGCGTGGGATCCCGCCGATCGTAGAGGGCATGGGCCTTGGGACCCTGCCACGAGCGCCACCAGTCGCGGATCCCCAGCTCGCCCCGGCGCCAGTAGTGCCAGGCCGACTGCGTGTCGCGCCGCAGGTGGACCCACTTGACGCCGGTGTAGCGCTGCTCGCGGGCGGCGGGCAGCGGCCAACCGACCACGTCGCAGTACATCGTATACAGCAGCTCGACCCCGCCCGCCTCGGCGATCGCCGAGCGGCCGGTCGGGCGGCCGATGTTCGGCTCGATGATCCAGTGCGCGCCGCTGCGCCGATCGCGCTTGAGCTCGACATAGCCCAGCCCGCGGTAGCCGATGCCGCGGAAAAGCCGCTCGGCGACGAGGCGCACCTCGTCGTTGCGGCATTCCTCGCCGAGGCAGCTCGTGCCGGTCTCGGGCGGCCACTGGCGCAGCTTGCGCGCCACGAAGCCGGCCAGCGGCTCCGAGCCGGCGTCGAAGTAGCCGTTGTAGGAGTACAGGTCGGCGTCGGTGCCCTCGACCCAGGCCTGGACCATCAGGACCTCGGACCAGCCCTGGCAGCGATCGTAGAGCGCGAGCAGCTCGCCGGCATCGGCCGCCCGGTAGACCTTGGCCTTGGTCGCGGCCTGCCAGCGCGCGGTCTTGAGCG
>CAZCJG010000422.1:0-3635 GCA_964498575.1 uncultured Anaerolineales bacterium
TCAACGACCTGTCGGACCTGTTCGAGCAGTTCTTCGGCGGCCGGGGAAGGGCCCGCTCGCGCCCGGCCGCCGAGCGCGGCAACGACCTGCGCACGCGGCTCAAGCTGTCGTTCGAGGAGGCGGTGTTCGGGACGACGCGGCCGATCGAGGTGGTGCGCCGCGAGGCCTGCGCGAGCTGCCAGGGCAGCGGCGCCAAGCCGGGTACCCAGCCGGCCGCCTGCCCCGCCTGCCGCGGCGCGGGCGAGATCCGCCACGTGCAGCAGAGCGTGTTCGGCTCCTTCGTCAACGTCCAGACCTGCCCGCAATGCCGCGGGCGCGGCGAGGTGATCAGCGAGCCGTGCGAGGACTGTCGCGGCCAGGGGCGCGTGCAGCAGACGCGCACGCTTGAGGTCGACATCCCCGCCGGAGTCGAGGACGGCACCCAGATCCGCCTTGGCGGCGAAGGCGAGCACGGCCGGCTCGGCGGCCCGCCGGGCGACCTCTACGTCGGCCTGACCGTGCAGCCGCACGCGATCTTCGAGCGCCAGGGCAACGACCTGTTCGTCGAGCTGCGGCTCAACCCGGCCGACGCGGCGCTGGGGGTCGAGGTGCAGGTGCCGACGCTCGACCAGCCGCAGCAGGCGAGCTTGCGCATCCCGCCCGGCACGCAAACCGGCGACAGCTTCGAGCTGGCGGGCCTGGGCGTGCCCTTCTTGCGCCGCTCCGGCCGCGGCAAGCTCGTCGTCACCACCTTCGTCGCCACCCCCGAGAAGCTGTCGCGCGAGCAGCGCCAGCTCCTCGAGCAGCTCCGCGCGACCCTGCCCAGCTCGGGCGTGGTCGAGCGCGGCCGGGCGGGCTTCTGGGAGCGCCTGCGCGAGCGCCTGAAGTGATCGTGTCGCCGGACCCGCTCGTCGAGATCAGCGTCGCGGTCGACGGCGAGGCGGCCGAGGCGATCTGCGAGCTGTTCGAGCGCCACGGCGGCGGCGCGGTGGTCGAGCTGCGGGTGGCGGCGGGTGCCGGGGATGACGCGGGCGATCGGCCGGCCTCCCCGGTCGCGGGCGAGGATGCGGCGGGGGCGTCAGACACGCTGGACACGTCGGGCGACCGGGGCATCGCCGGCGTCACCGAGACCTGGGTGCGCACCTATTTGCCGGTCGACGACGTCGAGGCGCGCCGGCAGGTCGAGGTCGGCCTGTGGTATCTCGGGCGGATCTACCCGGTGCCCGAGCCGCTGGTGCGCGAGCTGGCCGAGGCCAATTGGGCCGAAGCCTGGAAGGCGCATTTCGCGCCGCTGACGATCGGCCGGCGCTGTTGGGTGGTGCCCGCCTGGATCGATCCGGCGGCGCTGGATCTGCCGGCCGAAGCGGCCGTGATCCGGCTCGATCCCGGCATGGCTTTCGGCACCGGCTTGCATCCGACCACCCAGCTTTGCCTGGAAGCGCTGGAGGGCGCGGTCCGCCCGGGGGCGGCGGTGCTGGACGTCGGCACCGGCAGCGGCATCCTGGCCATCGGCGCGGCACGCCTCGGCGCGCGGCGGGTGGTCGGGGTGGACATCGATCCCAAGGCGGTCGAGATCGCCGCCGAGAACGCGGCCTTGAACGACGTGGTGGTCGATCTGCGCGCGGGCTCGATCGAGACGGTTGAGGCGGACGCGGATGTGATCGCGGCCGTCGAGCCGGGCACGAGATCGACTCAGGCCATCGAGCCTGCGACGTCTGGGCCGACGGCGCCTGGTCCAGGGGTGGACGACCCGCCGCGATCACGCCTCCCGGGCTTCGACGTGGTGGTGGCCAACATCCTGGCGGCGACGATCATCGAGCTGGCCGGATCTCTGGCGGCGCGCGTCCGCCCCGGCGGGGTGCTGATTGCGTCGGGCATTCTGGCGGAGCAGGCGGAGGCGGTCGGCGCGGCGCTGGCCGCGGCCGGCCTCGATCTGGCCCATACGGCGGCGCAGGGTGATTGGGTGGCGCTGACCGCCCGCCGGCCCGGGGCATGACCGCGCCGGCGCTCCGCCTCTTCGTCGCGCCGGGCAGTTGCCAGGGCAAGGCGCTGCGGCTGGCCGGCGAGGACGCGGCGCGGGCCTACCGGCGCGGGCTGCGGGCGGGCGATCCGCTGGTGGCGCTGGACAACTCCGGCTGGGAGATCGCGGTGCTGATCGACGCGGCCGGGCCCGAGCTATGCCTCGGCCGGGTGCAGAGCCGCCAGTTGGCGACCGAGCGCCGCACCAAGGTCAGCGTCTACCAGGGCTTGCTCCACGGGGCGGACTTCCGGCGCCTGGTGTCGCGCGCCACCGAGCTGGGGGTCGTCGCCTTCGTGCCGGTCATCGCCGACGGCAGCATCGTGCCCTCGGGCGACCTGGGCGACGCCGGCGCGGATCAGGAGCTGTGGCGGGCCTGCGCGCGCGAGGCCGCCGAGGCCTCGGGGCGCGGGCGCTGCCCGGAGATCGGCGCGCCGATGCTGCTGGACCATGCGCTGGATCATGCCACGCGCTCGGGCCGGGTCGTGCTGGTGGACCCGAGCGGTGATCCCGCGGCCGCCGCGCTGGCCGGCCGGCCCTTCGCGGTCGCGGCGTTCTTCCCCTCGCCCGGCGGCTTCACCCCGGCCGAGCTCGCCCGCGCCCGCGCGCGCGAGGTGGCGGTCGTCGCCCCGCCGACGGCGGGCAAGGACCCCATCGCGCCCGGCCTGGCGCTGCTGGAAGCGATGTATGCGCTTCTGGAGGCCGATCCGCCCGGCGCAGGGTAGGCGGCACTAGCGGACCCGTCGGACCATCGATCCGGCCAGTTCGACCCGATTCCTACCCGATTTTGCGTCGCGGCGCGCGACGTGTCGATTTCGCCGCGCCCCGTTCGTCGCTTGTGTAGACCCAGGTTCGAGGCCGGCCCGGATCGTCCGGGAAGCCCGGCCGCGGACCCGAACCGAGCACTACCCAAGGAGACAACACGATGCGATGCATGGTCATGGTCAAGGCGAACGCGGATTCCGAGGCGGGCGTGATGCCCAGCGAGGCGCTCCTCGCCGCGATGGGCGCCTACAACGAAGAGCTCGTGAAGGCCGGCGTGATGCTCGCGGGCGAGGGCCTCAAGCCGAGCTCGCAGGGCGCGCGGGTCACGTTCTCGGGCGACAGGCGCACGGTGATCGACGGGCCCTTCACCGAAGCGAAGGAGCTGATCGCCGGCTTCTGGTTGTGGCAGGTCAAGTCGCTGGACGAGGCGATCGAGTGGGTCAAGCGCTGCCCGAACCCGATGGACGGGGAATCCGAGATCGAGATCCGCCCGGTGTTCGAGACCGACGACTTCGGCGCCGAGCTCACGCCCGAGCTCCGGGCGCAGGAAGAGCGCCTGCGGGCCGAGGTAGCCGCGCGGCGGTAGCGGCGGGTGCGATGGATCGGCCATCCGTCTGAGAGATTTCACCACCGAGACACGGAGGGCACAGAGAGGATCGCGCTGTAGTCCCCGTGTCTCGGTGGTCGGCCTCGCGTCGGCCCGACCGAAGCCGTGGCCATGGCCGTTTGCATCCCGGTCGCGACGATGGTCTAATCGGGGGCCATGCAGGCTTCCGATGCCCATCGCGCCATCGACGCGGTCTGGCGGATCGAGTCCGCCCGGTTGATCGCCGGCCTGGCGCGGATGGTGCGCGACATCGATCTGGCCGAGGAG
>CAZCJG010000423.1:0-3614 GCA_964498575.1 uncultured Anaerolineales bacterium
GCGAAAGAGCGCGGTCCAACCGGCGGTGGTCAGGACCGCCATGGCTACCCGCCCGGGGAAGAGCAAGCGCCCTTGCGGCTGCGGGTCCGCCAGCAGGCTGCGCACGGCCGCGGCGAACACGGCGAACGCGCACAGGCCGATGATCAGAAGGGCGTGCCGGGACGCCGCGGTCGCGCGGCGCCAGGCCAGGATGATCCCGACCGCGCCCGCGAGCAGCGCCAGCCCGAACAGGAAATAGCTCCACCAGGGCACGACCACGCTGAGCCACCCGAAGCGCGCCCACAGCGCGGCGATCATCAGCACCGTCTGCTCGGCGACGAAACGCGGCGCGGACAGCTCGGGTCGCGCGACCAGGCCACGGGTGGCGGCGGCGGCGAGGAGGGCGGAAGCGACGCCGGGTATCAGGATCAGCATCCCGAGCGCGACCGCCGCGATCGCGGCGGCGACCAGCGCCGTGGCCGTCGCGAGGCGGCGGGCGATGGCGCGCGGCGCGCCGCCCGCCGCCAGGTCCGACCGGGCGCGCAGGCCGAGGGCGACCGGGACCGCCAGGGCCAGGGGCAGGACGTTCAGCTTCGCGACGAGGCCGAGCGCCAGGCCGACACCGATGCACAGCAGCGGACGCGCAAGGTCCCGGCGCGTCGCGGAAGCGACGGGCGCGGTCCAGCGCGCCAGGCCGTAGGTGACCAGCGCGCCGCAGGCCGCCGCCAGCGCGTCATTGCTGATGGCATGGGTGATGAACAGGAACTGCGGTAGCAAGGCCACGCACAAGGCGGCGAGGAACGGCGGGTCGATGCGCCCCCCGAGCGTGCCGCCTTGTCTCCCCGCCGCCGCCACCGCGCGCGCCGTCGCCCAGGTCAGCGCGACGACGAGCGCGCCGATCAGGCCGCCGAAGGTCCGGAGGACGCGCAAGGGCGCGACCGCGGGATCGCCCGGCGGATGCAGGTAGGTGGCGGAGGCGAAGGGGTAGCGCGGGTTGATCGCGCCGCGCGGCAGGGGCGCGGCACCGATGGCGCGCTGCGCGAAGGCCAGCCAGGCATAGTAAAGCGGCGGCTGGTGGAACTCGTAGGTCTCGGCCGGCGCAGGCAAGCGCCCGCTGGCCAGGACCTCGACATAGGCCATGTGGGCCGGCTCGTCCGGTGCTTCCCAGGGCGGGACGGCCTCGGTGTAGGCGGCGCCGGCGAGGAGGAAGGCGAGGATGGCGAGGATCGGGGGGAGGCGGGACCCGAGGGGGTTGCTGAGACGATGGGACCGGCGCATGGAGCGGCGCATGGAGTGATCGAGCGCCGCGGGACGTCGGCTCTCACACAAGCGATGGGGTCAGTTCAACACAGCCGTGACATCGACCTCGAAGCCCGGCAGGGTCACAGAAGCCGCCCGATCGCCGCGTTGATAGACCACTTGCACCCCATACACGTCATCTTGGAGCACCAGCACCGTGACTTCTCCGCGATGCGGGTCGACCAGCCAATACTCGGGAATACCCGCTCGCGCGTACTCGCTGCGCTTGACGTCGGCATCCAGTTGGCGGTTGGCCTCGCTGATGATCTCTATCGCCAAGTCGGCGCCGTCCCAATGCGTGCCGTGCCGCCGATCGGTGTGTTCAGGCCGCATGTAGACCACGGCGGGCTCGCGAAACTTGCGCGACCACAGGCGCACCGGCAGCGGCGCCATCAACGCGGTGCCACCGCCGTGCTCCGCGGCGTAAGCTCGCAGGGCGTTGACCAGCCACAGGACGATGTTCTGGTGCAGCTCGGTGGGCATAGGCAGGAACTCCAGGTGGCCGTTCGCGAACTCGACGTGGCGCCCGATATCCAGCTCCAGGTACTCCTCGACCGTCCAGCTTCCCTGATCCGGATAGATCAACGCCATCTCCCAGGTCGGTCGCGCGCGGCCCTCAAGGCTGGCTAGCTCGGTTGGCAGCATCGACGTTGGCTCCTTCGGCACCCATGTGTCACGACAACATCATAGCTCGGAATTCACCGCAGCGGAAGCCCGGTCGTTCACCTCAACGTCCCTTCCCCGAGCATGATGAACGCCGTGGACTTGGTTCTGGTATATGTGGACTTGGTTCTGTGGTATATACTGTGCAGCCAGGCCTCCCCCGCGGACCGACGGGGCAGGAGGCCTGGAGTGAACAAGGAGAGAAGGACATGCACGATCGACGCTTCCTCGGCCCCTGCCTCGCCCTGGTCCTCGGCCTCGCCCTCGGCGCGTGCGGCCAGCCGAGCGGCGGACCGGCCGCCGACCAGCCCGCGGCCGAGGGCACCACCGCCGCCGACCTCGTCCCGCCGACCGAAGCCGCGCCGGCGTCCAAGGTGCCCAGCGACACCTTCATCAGCGTGATGATCGGCGAGCCGCAGAGCCTCGACCCGGCCTGGAGCTACGAGACCACCGGCTCGATGATCGAGTCCAACATCTACGACAGCCTGCTGCACTTCGACCGTGAGAAGCCGGACGCCTTCGTGCCGGCGCTGGCCGAGGCATGGAAGCTGTCGGACGACCAGCTCAGCTACACCTTCGACATCCGCGACGGCGTGACCTTTCACGAGGGGGGGACGCTGACGCCGAGCGATGTCGCCTACTCGCTGCAGCGCGCCCTCTTGCAGGACCGCACCGACGGCCCGATGACGCTCTTCCTGGTGCCGATCCTCGGCAGCGGCACGATCCAGGGCTATGCGCTGGACAAGGCCGGCATCAGCACCGACGTCCCCGACGGCACCGAGGCGCCAACCCTCGCCGACGTGCCGGCCGACGTGCAGCAGCAGGTCTGCGAGGACGTGATGGCCGCGATCACCGCGGACGACGCGGCGGGGACGGTGACGATCACGTTGAAGCAGCCGACCCCCTGGTTCACCCAACTGGTCAGCCAGCCCTGGGCCGCCGCGCTGGACAAGGAGTGGATGGTCGAGCAGGGCGACTGGGACGGCGACTGCGGCACCTGGGCCAAGTGGCACAATCCCGAGGCGGAGAAGTCGGTGCTGTACGACAAGGCCAACGGCACCGGGCCCTACAAGCTCGGCACCTGGAAGAAGAACCAGGAAATCACGCTGGAGGCCAACGAAGCCTACTGGCGTGACGAGCCGATCTG
Source organism: uncultured Anaerolineales bacterium (assembly GCA_964498575.1). Classification (GTDB taxonomy): domain Bacteria; phylum Chloroflexota; class Anaerolineae; order Epilineales; family Epilineaceae; genus CAZCJG01. The sequence goes on from CAZCJG010000423.1 coordinate 3,089, forward strand.
GGACGGGGGCCCATCCGGACCGCCGCGCCTGAAGCACATCGTGCTGCAAAAGGTGGAGGAATGGGGCACCCGCTTCGCCAAGCTGAGCGCCGGCGAGGCCGACACCATCGTCGTGCCGCGCGCCAACATCGACCAGATGGAGAGCTTGATCCACACTACCTACGAGGGCGGCGACGAGAACGCGCCGGCCTCGCCGGGGAACCCCGACGGCACGCTCAAGCTCTTCAAGGGCTATCTCGTGCCCTCGGCCGACGCGGTGGTGTTCAACTTCGCGGCCAACCCCGAGAGCGAGTTCATCGGCTCGGGCCAGCTCGACGGGGAAGGCATCCCGCCGGACTTCTTCAGCGACATCCACGTGCGCAAGGGCTTCACCTACTGCTTCAACTGGGACGTGTTCATCCAGGACGCGCTCAAGGGCGAAGGCGTCCAGACCCGCGGGCCGATCCTGCAGGGCCTGCAGGGCTACAGCGACAGCTCGCAGATCTACAGCTACGACCCCGAGAAGTGCGCCGAGGAGCTGGCCCTG
>CAZCJG010000424.1:0-3597 GCA_964498575.1 uncultured Anaerolineales bacterium
GCGTATGGTCGAGGGCGTGTTCGGCCCGTCCCTGGAGGTCGAAGTAGATCGGCCGGCATCCGGCGGGGGTTTCGCCGGCCTGTCGAAGCTGATGGAGGAGGCTCGTCTTGCCGATGCGGCGCTGGCCGAACAACACGATGACGTTCTGATAGGGGCTGTTGAGCGTGTTGCGCACGAACTGCAGCACCGAGTCGCGGCCGAAGAACCCGACACCATCGGTCAGCGGCGTCAGGATATAGGGGTTGGCGATGACCGGGCCAACCTGCATGTCAGGCGGTGGCCAGCGATTCGCGTTGCTGGAAGACGTCTTGCACGCTCGCATTCTGGAACCGGTAGCCCTGGCCGCGGATGCTCTCGATGTGCTGGAAACCGCCCTCTTCGGAGTCGTCGATCTCGACCTCCTTGCGCAGGCGGCTGATCGTCTTCTGGATCATCGCGTCGGTCACGCCCAGCGTGTCCAGCGTGTACTCCGGCCAGACCGCGCCGGCGATGTCGTCCTTGCTGACCACCTCGCCCGGCTTGACCAGGAAGAAGCGCAAGAGCGCGAACTCCTTGGGCGGCAGCTCGACCGGCCGCTTCTCGATCCGCACGTCGCCGGTGTCGGCGTTGAGCTCGATGCGCGGGATTTGGCGCCGCACGTAGTCGGCGAAGGCGCTGGAGAAGATGTGCCCGTCGACGACGTAGCCGCGGCGCTCGAGCAGCGGCCGCGCCTGGTTGAAGGCCAGCGCCTCGCGCGCCTCGGGCAGCGCGCCGACGGCCATCCAGGCCAGGGCGTCGCGCTCGGCGACCGGCAGCTTGTGCCAGATGTCCTCGAAGTGCGGCTCGTTGCGCGTGGCGAACTCCTGCGCCACCGCCGCGACCTGCTCCGGCGATCCGGTGAGCGGCGCGTGCCCGGCCAGGTCGAAGAAGAGGGCGGCCGCCACCTGGACGTAGTAGGGGAAGCGGCCGGCGAGCTGGTCGATCGCGCCGCGCACCGGCCCGAGGTCGACCCCCGCGCTCGCGGCGGTGCGCCCGAGGAAGTCGTCGACCTCGCGCGGCGTGAACGAGCCGATGTAGATGCTGCGGAACATGTTGAAGAACGGCGAGCCCGTGCCCCAGTCGTCGCGGAACTCACCGACCTCGACCCGGCTGGCAACGACGATCGACACGTCGTACTGGATGATCAGCCCGCGGTACCATTCCCAAAAGCTCGGCTTGAAGCCCGCCAGCACCTCGAACTCGTCCATCAGCAGCACCAGCCGCCGGTCGCGCGCGCTCAAGTCCTCGAGGTAGTCTTCGATCCAGAACTGGTCGATGTCGTCGTCCAGATCGACGTCCGCTCCGGGATCGGCTTTCTTGATCGTCCGCGCCACGCGGCGGAAGAAGGCGTCCGGCCCGTCGGCCGCGAGCTGGGAGTTGAAGAAGGCGAAGATCAGGCCCGCGGCTTCGTCGGGGTCGATGAAGTGGCGCTGGACCTCGGGGCTGAGCATCTGGAACAGGATCGAGGTGTTGCCGCAGCGGTGCTCGCCGACCAGGGCGACCGGCTGTACGTTGACCACCGACTCGAACAGCTCGCGCAGCTCGTCAGCGCGGCCGTAGAAGTCCGCCGGATCCTTGATCGGCTTGCCGAGGACGAAGGGGTTGTGGCGACTGGTCATGCGCGGAGCTCCTCCAGCAGGCGGGTGTATTCGTCGTTTTGCTCGAGCCAGATCCGCACCAGGTCCATTGCGAAGCCATATTGGCGCCCCGCGCTGTCGCCGCCGCGTTCGGTGATGAAGTCGCGCGCGCGGAGCTGGGCCATGATCTCGACCAGGTCGTGCACGCTCAGCGGCATGTCGTCCTGGCCCAGCGTCTCCGACACATCCTCCAGGCTGGCGAAGGGCCGGCCATCGTCGGTGATCCGCGCCAGCGCCGCCAGCGTCACCTGCTCGCCGGGCGAGAGCGACATGTAGGAGTGGCGGATGATGCCGGTCGTCTCCTGGACCGTGGTCTGCAGCGCGCGGTCGACGTCGCGCAGCGTGACGAAGTTCTTGGCGTCGCGCCGCGTCAGGTTGACGATCTCGTGGCAAATGTATTGGATGAAGTAGGGCTGGCCGGCGGTGACGCGCAAGATCTTCTCCACAGCCAGGTCATCATACCACAACACCTCGCCGACCGGCTCGCGGATCAGGCGCTCGGCCTCCGGCCGCTCGAGGAAGCTGACCTTGCGCCGCAGGGCGGTGTTGAACAGGATCGAGCGGGTGTCCTTGAGCATCGCCGTCAGCGCATGCGCGCCGGCGAAGATGAAGGACAGGCCGTCCTGGTGCTGCATCAAGCCGCGGATCAGGTCGAACACGTGCCCGCTGACCTTGCCGCGGTCGACCGCTTCGATCAAGAGGTCGAACTCGTCGGCGATCAGCACCGCGCGCCGGCCCAGGGCGATCGCCTGGTCGCCGATCTCTTCGCCCAGTATCGCGAACTGCTCGATCGGTCGCTCGGTGAAGTCCTCGCGCTCCGCCCGCCCGAGCTCGAAGCCCTGGCGCTTCAGGCCGTTTACCGTCTTGCGCGCCATCGCGTACAGCAGGTCCGAGGTCGAGTCCAGGGAATAAGCGATCGACTGCAGATCGATCAGCACGAAGGCGTACAGCTCCGGCAAGTGGTATTGAAGCTGGTAGAGCACGCTGGTCTTGCCGGTGCGGCGCTCGCCGTAGAGCACGAGCACGTTGTCCTGGTAGGTGCCCGACAGGTTTTCCTGGATCCACTCGAAGGTCGACTGCCGGCCGTAGAACATCTGGCGCGACTTCACCGGCGGGCCGGCGATGTAGGGGCTCGGGCCGATGTCGCGGTACTCGGCCTCTTCGACGAAGAAGCGCACGTGGGGGGTGAAGCGCTTGACCTGGCCGCCCTTCTGGGGATCGTCGTAGCGCACCTCGACCGTGACCGCCACCTCGCCGGCGCCGCGGCGGCGCACGGTGAACTCGGTCGAGATCCGGTCGCCCTGCCCGAGCGGCGGCAGGAAGTGGGTCGACGGCGACTCCAGGCTGAGCGACTCGCCGTCGACCGACAGGGTGAGCTGGACGTTGGAGGCCAGGCCCTCGCGCTTGTTGAAGATGTCGAAGACCAGGACCGCCGCGGTGTCGGCCTCGCGGATGCGCACGTGCTCGGTGCGCATGTCCAGGTCGAGGTCGGCGCGGCCCTGCAGCTCGCGGATGGCCAGGCTGATCAGCGTGTTCCAGTGCTCGGTGACCGCGTGAAAGGCGCGGGTGTGCGGCTCGCCCAGCTCGCTCAGCATCGCCCGAAGCGTGTTGAGCCGGTCGGCGGCGGCGAGCAGGCCCTTCTCCTTGGCCCGCCGGGTCGCGCCGCGGTTGTAGTACTGCACCGCCTGGGCGATCATCCGAAGTTGGCGGAAGGCGCGCCGCGCCGCGGGGCGCAGCCAGGCCTCGTCCTCATCGACCCATTCCAGGGCCGTCTCGGCCCCCCCGATCCCGCCGAGCGAGCTGTAGTCCAGGCATTGGCGCAAGGTTGCGAAGGTCCGATGCAGCTCCAGGGCCGGCGGCCACCATTCGATGGTCGTCGCCAGGTAGACCAGATCGTCGACCTCGGGCCGAAGCTCGCGGCCGAACCCGCCGCGTGGCGCAC
>CAZCJG010000425.1:0-3581 GCA_964498575.1 uncultured Anaerolineales bacterium
CAGCCCGGGACCCCACCCGAACGTCACCGTCTACGGAGCGGAGGGCCGGGTGCTCACGCGGATCGCCGGCGACGCGGACGGCATCGCCCGTGTCGGCGCGGCGGAGGGCGCCCAAGTCGCGGCCGCCGCGCAGGTCGCCATCGCCGAGGTGGCCGGCCAGGTGACCGCGGTCGCGCTGAGCAACAGTTGGCGTAGCGGTGGGGCTATTACCTGGTGGTCCGCGACGACCTACCTCGCCCACATCCACACCGACCGCCCGATCTACCGGCCGGGCCACACGGTGCACTTCAAGGCCACGCTGCGCAAGCTGGAGAGCGGCGCGCCGGCGGTCCTGGCCGCGTCCACCCCCGTCAGCACGACGATCCGCGACGCGGCCGGCAACCTGATCCGCCAGACCAGCCTGCGCACCGATGCCTTCGGCAGCGTGGCGGGCGAGATCACGCTCGGCGACGAGGTGGCGCTCGGCGATTGGACGATCGGCGCGCTGGTCGACGGGCAGACCCTGGTCGGGAAGTTCAAGGTCGAGGAGTACGTCAAGCCGGACTACGCGGTGAGCGTGACCGCCGACAAGCCCTTCTACCTCACCGGCGACACCGCCACGATCAAGGTCCAGGCCGACTACTACTTCGGCCAGCCGGTCGCCGGCGGCGACATCGTGCTGCGCGCCTACCGCAGCGGGATGAGCCGCACCGACCCGCTGGTCCAGCGGGCGGGCAAGCTGGACGAGAAGGGCGGCTGGTCCGTCAGCCTGCCCGTCCAGGCCGATGCCGGGATCTCGACGACCTACACCTTCGAGGCCGAGGTCACCGACGCCGGCCGCCGGCCGGTCTACGCGACCGCCGCCGCGCCGGTGCACCCCGCCGCCTTCCGCCTGGGGTTGAAGAACCGCCGCAACGGCCTGGAGGTCGGCCAGCCGGTCGAGCTGGACCTGAGCACGATCGGGCACGACGGCGTGCCGGCGGCGGGACGGCCGGTGGACATCGAGGTGCAGGTCTACGACAGCTCGGTGTCCGGCTCCTACCGCACGGTCCGCCGCGAGAGTGCGACGACCGGCGCGGACGGGAAGGTGACCGCGCGGATCGCGGACCTGGGCTATGGCTGGTACCGGATCGTGGCGACCGCGCGCGACGACGCCGGGCGCCAGGTGTCCGCCAGCTCCTATGCCTGGCTCTACGACACCCGCGCCACCTGGTACTGGAGCGGCGGTCTGGAGATCCAGGCCGATCAGGACAGCTACGCCGCCGGCGATACGGCGCGGCTGCTCATCCGCTCGCCGATCGCCGGCACCGCCCTGGTGACGCTGGAGCGCGAAAGCGTGGTCGACGAGATCGTCGTGCCGGTCAACGGCGCGACCCCGGTCGAGATCCCCATCCGCGCCGACTACGCGCCGAACGTCCACGCCCGCGTGATCATCTGGCAGCCACAGGACTTGCGCTCCGAAACGCGCATCAACAACGCCGAGGGCCGGCTGATCTCGGCCAGCGTCAGCCTGGTCGTGCCCGCGGTGGACCGTCGCCTGGCGGTCGAGGTCGTCCCCGACAAGCCGCTCCACGCGCCCGGCGAGGACGCCCGATTCACGATCCGCGTTCGCGACGCCGCCGGCCGGCCGGTCAACGCCCAGGTGTCGCTCGCGGTCGTCGACAAGGCGGTGCTGGCGCTGGCGGCCGATCGCTCCGGCGACGTCTTCGACGCCTTCTGGCGCCCGCGGGCCACGATCGTCGGCGAGCAAAATTCGGTCGTGCCGTCGAACTGGAGCGTGTACCGCGAGTACGACCGCACCGAGCGGGGGCGGGCGGCGCCGGGCGGCGGTGGTCCAGCGCCGCGCCCGACCGGCGCGCCGGGGACCGCCACGGCCGCCGCCGCGCCGACCGGCACGCCCGCCGCGCCACCGCGGGCGGGCTCGCCCGAGGACGAAGCGGCCGTCGCCGTCGTCCCGCGCCGCGAGTTCCGCGACACGGCCTACTGGAACCCGGCCATCGAAACCGGCCCCGACGGCGAGGCGACGATCACCTTCCCCGTGCCGGACAACCTGACCACGTGGCGTGCCCTGGCGCGGGCGATCACAGTTGACACGCGTGCCGGGCAAGGCTCCGGCGAGCTGATCGTCACCAAGCCGGTGATCGCCGATCCCGCCCTGCCGCGCTTCGCCGTGCAGGGCGACCAGTTCGTGCTGGATGTCCTCGGCCGCAACTACACCGGCGGTCCGCAAGAGGGGACCTGCGGCCTGGAGGCGCCCGGCCTGGTGCAGCTCGACGCGGGCGAGCGGTCGCTCGACCTGCCGTTCAACGAGACCCGCGTCGCGCGCTGGTCGGTCGTCGCCTCGCAGGTCGGCATCAACACGGTCTCGGCGCGGCTGATCACCCCGGCGGGCGGGGACGCGATCGAAGTGCCCTTCGAGGTCCAGCCCTTCGGTGTGCCGGAGCGCTTCGCCTTCTCGGGCTCGACCACGAACCTGGCGATCGTGCCCTTCAGCCTGCCCTTCAAAGCGGTGCCGGACGACACGACGGTCGAGATCCGGCTGACGCCCAGCATTGTCACGGGCATCTTCGACGGCGTGACAGACCTGATCGCCTACCCCTACGGCTGCGTCGAGCAGACGATGAGCAAGACCCTGCCCAACGCGGTGATCAGCCGCCTGTCGCGCGAGGTCGGCGTCGAGCGGCCGGAGGCGCTGGCGAGGCTGCCGGAGTACATGGACGTCGGCATCCAGAAGCTCTACGGCTTCCAACACAACGACGGGAGCTGGGGCTGGTGGAGCGGCGGGCAGAACCTGTGGATGTCGGTCTACGTCCTCCAGGGTCTCTCGCTGTCCAAGGAAGCCGGCTATCCGATCGACCAGGGCGTGCTGGACCGCGGCTTCGCCTACCTGAAACGCAGCCTGCCCGGCGAGGCCGAGCCGCGGATGAAGGCTTACGCCGCCTACGTGATGGCCGAGAACGGCCGCGGCGACCTCGCGCTCACGATGTCGCTCTTCGACCAGCGCACCGCGCTCGACGACTTCTCGCTGGCCGGCCTCGCGATGGCGCTGCACAAGCTGGGGCGGCGGGACCTGGCGGACCGCGTGCTCGCGGAGCTGATCGCGCGGGTGCAAGACACCGGCACCGGCGCGCACTGGTCGATGGACCGCGCCAACCAGTGGGGCTCGTGGAGCTGGCAGGCGATGGCCTCGGACGAGACCAGCACGTCGATGGCGCTCCTCGCGCTGACGCGGCTGGCGCCAGACCACGACCTCGCGTCACGGACCGTGAGCTGGCTGCTCGAGCGGCGCATCGGCGCGGGTTGGCAGACCACGCAGATGTCCGCCTTCGCCATCCTGGCGCTGACCGACTACGTCATCACCTCGGGCGAGCTACGCCCGGAATACGACTGGACGCTGCTGCTGGACAACGCGCTGCTCGCCCGCGGCCGGGTGGACCGTGCGACCAAGCCCGCCGACATGCCGGCGATCCCCCTCTCCGGCCGCGATCTCACGCCGGGCGAGCACCAGGTGACGATCCAGGTGCAGGGCGAAGGGCGGCTGTACTACACGGTCAGCGGCCGGATGACCCTGTTCTACCCCAGCTTCCAGCCGGCCAAGGCCG
>CAZCJG010000426.1:0-3526 GCA_964498575.1 uncultured Anaerolineales bacterium
CCGGCGCGCCTGCCGTTGGCGCGTTGGGGTGGCTTGTCGGCCTTCGCCGACTTGGAGTTTTGGGCGACAACCTGTTGCCATGTCGCCGAAGGGCGACATTCGGAGGCTCCGCCGCCCCTAGCCGCGGTTTCCAACCGCCTGGCGGGTGGCCGAAGTCGCTACGGTGGCCGGGCCGCGCTAAACCGTCAGGCGATCGCGGCTCAGGCGCCTGAGACGGCGGCGCCCACCGGCTCCGCGTCCGCCGCCAGCCGCTCCGCCAGGTGCTTGATCGCCGCCAGGTCGCGCTTGCCGGTGCCCAGGAGCGGGATAGCGTCGACGGCGAAGAAGTCCGCCGGCTTGGGCTTGAAGATCTGCGGCAGGTCGCCGAACGCGCCTTCGATCATCGCTTCGGGCGGGTCGGGGACGCCGGTGTGCATGACGATCAGCTTCTCGCCGCGGCGCGGGCTGGCGGCGGCGCCGATCGCGACCTCGTAGGCTTCGCCGTGGCGCGCCTGGACCCAGCGCGCCAGGGCGTCCTCGACGTTGTCCAGCGGCACCATCTCGCCGCCGATCTTGGCGAAGCGCGCCAGGCGGCCGGTGATGGTGAGGTAGCCGTCGGCGTCGATGCGCCCCATGTCGCCGGTATTGTAGCCGCCGTGGATCAGCACCCGCTCGGTCAGGTCCGGCCGGTCGAGGTAGCCGCGCAGCCGCGCCGGGGTGCGCACGACGATCAGGCCGGGCGTGCCGGGCGGGAGGATCTCGTGCGTCTCGGGGTGCATGGTCAAAAGCTCGACCCCCGGCAGCGGGCGGCCGACCGTGCCGTCGCGGCTGTCGGTCGGGGTGTTGATCGCCACCGCCGGGCCGACCTCGGTCGCCCCGTAACCTTCCAAGAGCCCTATGCCGTAGCGCTCCTTGAAGGCGGTCTTGAGCTCCTCCGGGCAGCGCTCGGCGCCGACGACGACGAAGCGCAGGCTTTGGATCTGCTCCGGCTCGATCCGCCGCATGTAGCCGCGCACGAAGGTCGGCGTGCTGATCAGGAAGGTCGTCCTGGCCCGCGCGACCAGCTCGCCCAGCGCCTTGCCGTCGCGCGGATCGGCCTGGGCGGCCACCAGCGAGCCGTGGACCAGCGCCAGCCAGAGTCCCGGCAGGAGGCCGAAGGCGTGGAACAGCGGCAAGGGATTGGTGATGCTGTCCACGCCCGGCACCAGGCCCATGTGCGGCATCACCGCGTCGGTGTTGGCCAGGATCGCCCGGTGGGTCAGCTCGACGCCCTTGGGATCGCCGGTGGTGCCCGAGGAGAAGATGATCATCGCCACCTGCTCGGGCCGCGCGCGGTCCACCCGCGACGGGGGCAAGAGCAGCACCCGCGCCATCTGCCGCAGCACGGCGAGCTTGCCGAGGCGCGGGATCAGGTCCTCGGCCAGGATCACCCGCCCCGGCAGCACCGGCTGGTCGATGCGCCTCAGGTAGAGCTTCGACGAGATGATCGTCCGCACGCCCGCCAGCGCGCACATCCGCGCGAGCTGGGCCTCGCCGGTGGTGTGGTTCAGGTTGACCGCGGTCCGCCCCGCCAGCGCCAGCGCGACGTTGACCAGCGAGCCGCCGACGCCGGGGGGCAGGACGATGCCGACGTTCTGCTCGTCCTCGCCCAGCCCGAAGAGCGGAAACAGCGCCAGCGCCACCGCCGCCAGCCGCAGCCGGCCGATCTCGCCGCGCGCGTCGATGACCGCGACCCGCCGCGGATGGCGGCGGGCATGGCGCAGCAGCTCTTGCCCGAGCGTCCGCGTGTCGCGATCCGCCCGCGCCTGGGCTTCGGCATAGCTCGGCGGCGGCGTGGCTGCCTGCATGGGGTATCCTCTCGATCCGATGTTGGTTTCGCCGACCCGCGTCGGGTTTCGCCAATGTTAACCCAGACGGATGGGGTTGACCACTTGTCCGACCACGGGGGCTTGAGCAACGAAGAAACCTCAACACCTATTGAATTCACATGTCCTGTCGGTTATAATGGGGCTCACCTCGATATCCCCTGCAAACACCAGCGACGGACGACGGACGAGCACTCTCCGGCAAAGGAGGCCGAACATCATGCGCCGAAACAGCCTTGTTGTCACGACGATTGCCACGCTCAGCCTGTGGCTGTGGGCCGGCCCCGTACTCGCCGCGCCGGCCGACATTACCCGCGCCCCCGACGGCGAGCTGCGGTTCTGCTCCGAGGGTAATGTCTGCACCGCCCGCGCCATCGGGGACTTCAACGGCGATGGGATGGATGATATCGTCTTCGAAACCCTGGCCCAGGCGCGGATCGCGAGCACCTTCGATCGGCTGCGCTTCGGTGAAGCGGTGCGCCGAAACTTCGAGTTGCACCTCAGCCCCTTCCGGCTCGTCGGCTCGGCCGAACCCGGCGGGCCGGCCGAGCGGGTGGCGGCCCAGCAGGTCCACCTGAAGTTGGACTCGGCGCAAGTGGTCGACGTCGTCACCGCGCGCGACCTCGACCGCGACGGCCGCGCCGATCTGGTGTTCGCCACGCTGCCCGCGCCGGCGCTGATCGTCCTGCGCGGGCGCGCGAGCTGGGCGACCAACTATGACCTGAACCAGGCGGACGTCGCCGACCTGCGCCTCGAGCTCGGGCTGACGGACCAGCTCGACGGTGGCCAGACGGTGATGCTGGCCTCCGAGACGGCCGACCTCAACGGCGATCGGCGGAACGATCTGATCATCGGGCGCGACGTGCTGCGCGGCGGCGTGCGGCAGAGCGAAGCCTACGTCTTGCTCGGCACCGGCGACTGGACGAGCTTCCGGTCGTTCAACGGTGACACCACCGTGCTCGGAATCGGCGCCTGCACCCAGGGCCTGGCCGGCGCGGGCGACGTCACGGGCGACGGGCTGGCGGACATCGTGCTGCGGCGCTGCGCGGCGGCGGGGCAGCCGACCCAGCTCCGCGTGCTGCCCGGCCGGGCGGCCTGGCCGGCAACGCTCTCGGCCGAGAACGTGCCCGACATCGTCCCGCCGCCCGCGCCGCCCGAGCCCGAGCCGCCGGTGGGCGGCGGCTACCTGCCGGACCGGCCGGAGACCCCCTTGTCGATGCCCGAGCAGGTGCTGGTCCAGGATGTCAACGGCGATGGCGTCGGCGACCTGGGGATCGAGTTCGCGGGCAAGACCCATCTCTTCTACGGGGGGGCGGACGTCGCGGCGCGGACGCTGGCCAACCGCACCAGCGGTATCTTCTTGCACGCCGGCTTCGGCGCGATGCCGCTGACCCGCACCTGGCGCATGTTGGACCTCAACGCCGACGGGCGGCGCGACCTCGTGCTCTCGCAGCCGATCGCGCCCTCGCTCCTGGTCTGCCCGAGCCAGGCTTGCGGCGGGGAGGCGGCGCTGCCGGCCAGCCAGCCGGTCTACGGCTTCACCGCCGCGCAGGCGCAGCGCCGGGTGATCGACCCGCGGATGAGCGCGCCCGACCTGCTCTGGAACAGCCCGGGCGAGGTGATCTGGGGCACCGGCGACTTCAGCGGCGACGGCCAGCCCGACCTGCTGCTCGGCAGCCCGC
>CAZCJG010000427.1:0-3483 GCA_964498575.1 uncultured Anaerolineales bacterium
CCGCCGCCCCTAGCCGCGGTTTCCAACCGCCTGGCTCCCGCGGGCGAGAATGCGTTTGCCCTGCAATTGCGCCCAGGCCGCCGCTACCCGGGCCGGCGTCGCCCCCCGGTTTGACCTCGCGCGCCGCCTGCGCCATACTGGCGCCAGGAACGATTCGGCGCCGGCTTGCCGCCCCTGCCGCGGGCGGATGCCGACCCGCTTTCTCTACCCCGCCGCCGGAGATGAGTGACGCGCATGAGCGATGCCCAGACCACCTCCAACCGCAAGCTTGACCACCTGCGCATCAACCTGGACGAGCAGGTCGACTCGCGCCTGACCACCGGCCTGGAGCGCTTCCATTTCGTGCATCGCGCACTGCCGGAGGTCGATCTGGCGGCGGTGTCGACGGCGGGCGATTTCCTCGGGCGCCCGGTCCGCGCTCCGCTCCTGATCTCGTCGATGACCGGCGGCGCGGCGGGCCTGGCGGACATCAACCTGCGCCTGGCCCAGGCCGCCCAGGCGCGCGGCATCGCGATGGGCGTGGGATCCCAGCGCGCCGCGCTGGAGGCCGAGGCGCAGGCCGCCTCTTTCCGTGTTCGCCAGGTGGCGCCGGACGTGCCGCTGCTGGCCAACCTCGGCGCGGTGCAGCTCAACTACGGCTACGGGCTGGACCAGTGCCGCCGGGCGGTCGACATGATCGAGGCGGATGGGCTGATCCTGCACGTCAACGCGCTGCAGGAGGCGATCCAGCCCGAAGGCGATACCCGCTGGGCCGGCCTGCTCGGCCGCATCGAAACCGTCACCCGCGTGCTGGAGGTGCCGGTCATCGTCAAGGAGGTCGGCTGGGGCATCTCGGCGGCGGATGCGCGGCGGCTGGCCGAGGCGGGGGTGGCGGCGATCGACGTCGCCGGAGCGGGCGGCACGAGCTGGAGCGAGGTCGAGAAGCACCGCGCGCCGACCGAGCCGGCGCGCCGGGTGGCCGCCGCCTTCGCGGGCTGGGGCATCCCGACCGCCGACAGCCTGCGCGCGGTGCGCGCCGCCGCGCCGGAGCTGACCCTGATCGCCAGCGGCGGCCTGCGCGACGGCCTGGACGTGGCCAAGGCGGTCGCGCTCGGCGCCACGCTCGCCGGCCTGGCCGGCGCGCTGCTGCGCGCGGCCGCCCAGTCGACCGAGGCCGCCGTCGAGGAGATCGACATCCTGGTGCGCACCCTGCGGATCTGCATGTTCGCCATCGGCGCGGCGGACCTGGCGGCCCTGCGCGACACGCCGCAGCTCGTGGAAGTCGTCCGATGAACCCGGACGCGACCCCCGAGCGCCCGTCGACCGTTCCCGCCGGCCTTGGCGCACGCGACCCGGCGCGTGATCAGGCGGCCGATCCAGTCGGGGCGGGCGGCCATCTCGCCGCGGTGCGCGGGTCGCTCGAAGCTGAGGGCGACCTCGCCGCGGTGCACGATCGGATGCGCGCGATGCTGGCGGCGCCGCCCGATGGCCGGGCGGGGTTGTACCGTTGGCTGGGCTACCATCTCGGCTGGGTCGATGCGGATGGGAAGCCGGCGACCGGCCGCCGCGGCAAAGGCATCCGCCCGCGCCTGTGCCTGACCGCCTGCCAGGCGGTGGGTGGCGACCCGCGCCGGGCGCTCGGTGCCGCGGCGGCGATCGAGCTGACGCATGAGTTCTCGCTCGTCCACGACGACATCCAGGACGGCGACCGCCAGCGGCGCGGCCGGCCGGCGCTGTGGACGCTGTTCGGCATCCCGCAGGCGATCAACGCCGGTGACGCGCTTTTCGTCCTCGCGCGCCGCGCGATCTCCGACGATGGCGGCGAGCTCACTCCGGACGTCGTGGTCGACCTCGTCCGCCGCTACGACCGGGCCTGCTTGCGCCTGGCCGAGGGCCAGTACCTGGACATCGCCTTCGAGACCGCGGATCGGGTCGACGTGGGCGACTACCTGGTGATGGTCAACGGCAAGACCGGCGCCCTGCTCGGCGCGGCGGCCGGCCTCGGGGCACGGGCGGGCGGGGCGCCCCCCGCGATCGCCGACGCGTTCGCGCGCTACGGCGAGGCGCTCGGCGCGGCCTTCCAGATGCAGGACGACGTGCTGGGTCTGTGGGGCGACCCCGAGCAGACGGGAAAGCCGGCGGGCAACGACCTGGCGCGGCGCAAGAAGAGCCTGCCGCTGGTGCTGGCGCTATCCGATCCGGCGCTCGGCCCGGATCTCGCGCGACTCTATGCCGCCGCCGAGCCTCCCGATGCCGCCACCGTGGCGGCCTGGGTGGAGCGGATCGCGGCGGCCGGTTACCGCGAGAAGTGCGCGGCGCTGGCGGAACGCTACGCCGCCGATGCCCTGTCCGCGCTCGCCGGGCTCGACCTGGCGCCGGGGCCGCGGCGCATGCTCGCGGACCTGGCGCGGCAGGCGGTGGCGCGGGATTGGTAGAGGGGGGCTGTGGCGAAATCGGACAACACGCTCGGCACTTCGCTGCGCGGCTTGGCGTCCCAAAAACGCGGCGACCGGGCCGGCAGGTCGTGACTGCCAGCGCGGTAGTTGTCGTGCGCGCCGGACATCCACCCGTATGGTCTTGAATCGCGGCGACGTCCTGACTCCCACAGCCGGGGCCACTCGGGGTCGCCCGGCCCGCGCCGCGCGATGAGGCCGACGGGTGGAGAACCAGCGCCGCGTCGCAGCCGAGGCCGGGCACAGACAGCCCGGCCCCGGCAAAACGCTCAGGAACCCGAAGCCGATAGGCTGTCGATCACCGGCAGCGGCACGTAGCCGGACTTGCACACCGTGGCCTGGAAGGACACGAACACGGCCTTGATATCGCCCTTGCCGTCCGCGCCCGTCGAGGCGACGGTGATCCGGTTGCGGACGCCGGTCAGCGTCAGCGGTGTGGTCACCTCGGTGCTGCCCACCGCACGGCTGACGAGCAGCTTGGCCCTCAGCGGCACCTCCGTCGTGCCGTCGAAGCCGGTGTAAAGCGTGACGGTGCGCCGCGCGGACGCGAACTGCACCAGCAGCGGCGGCGTCTGGCCGAGCTCGCCGGCTCCCAGCTCGCAGGCGCTCGACAAGTAGGTCCGGCGGGTCCAGCCGAGCGATGTCGGCGCAGCCTTGACCAGGCCAAGGGCGCGCGGAGACGATTGCGTGGACGCGGGCGTCACGATGCGCGCCTGGAACCCCAACATCTGGGTGAAGTCCACCCCGTCGAAGCGGGTCGTGATCACGTCTCCGTCCCTGGTCGGTGCGCCCGACAAGCCCGGCCGCACCGGCGGGTAGGCGTCGAAGTTGATCGCGACGCCGGTGACGATAGGATCGGTGTCGATCGACCCGATCGCGATCGGTTCGGCCGCCTCGGTGCCCAGGGTGGTGACGGCCAACAGCAAGCCGACGACGAAGGTGTAGATGCCTGACTTGATGATGGAAGCGCGGTTCATGTGGGTTCTCCCTTATCTTACTGGACTTTGGACAAGCACACGTAGCGCAAGCGACACGAGACAATCTGGCCAGC
>CAZCJG010000428.1:0-3475 GCA_964498575.1 uncultured Anaerolineales bacterium
ACCTCGGTGCGGTCCGGCACGCCGACTTGGCCGACAAGGGCATCCAGGCACGCCGCCAGGCTGTCCTGGGCGTTGAAGGCGGGGACGATGATCGAGATCATCGCCGCTGCGCGTCCAGGCGCCGCGCGGCCACGATCCCGAACAGCAGGCCGCCCGCCAGCCCGACCAGCAGGCCCAGCCGGCTGCTCTCGGCCGCCGCGGCCACCGCCGTGGCCGAGGCGAGCAGCCACAGCACGAGGGCGAAGCCCAGCGAACGCGTGGGCCGGCCCATCACGCCACCGGCGCGAGCCGCGCGCGGATCGCCACCGAGATCGCGTGGTTGAGCGCCAGGTGGGCGTCCTCCTGCTGGCCGACGTTGTCGCTGGGCACGCGCACGCAGCAGTCGACCAGCGCCAAGAGCGCGCCGCCGTCGGCCCCGGTGAAGCCGATCGTACACGCCCCCGCCTGCCGCGCCAGCTCGACCGCGCGCACGATGTTCGGCGAGCGCCCGCTGGTCGAGAAGGCGATCACCACGTCGCCGGGCTCCACATGGTTGGCGAGCTGCCGGGCGAAGCACTCGGCGTAGTCCGCGTCGTTGCCCCAGGCGGTGATCAGCGGCACGTTGTCGGTCAGCGCGATGGCGCGGAACAGGGGCCGGCCGGGCACACTGGCCTGCTTGTTGAGGTCGTTGGCCATATGCGAAGCCGTCGCCGCGCTGCCGCCGTTGCCGACGAGGTAGATCCGCCGCCCGGCCTCGCCCGCCGCCAGCAGCATGTCGACGACGACCGCGACCGTCTCGCGCGAGAGCGCACCCAGCGCCGCGGCGAGCTGCCGCAGATAAGCATCGACCGCCTCCACGGGTCGGGTCGGGTGACCCGGGTGGTCCTGATGGTCCGGCACTACCCCGTAGTCCGGGCGGTCCGGGGCCGAAGTCCCGTTACGGTAGGTCGAACCGTTGCCATTCGTGGGGCGGGAATAGGCGACAGGGTTCTCAATAGGGTTCAGAATCACGTGGCAATCCTTTCACAACCCCCGGGGCCCGGCCTCCGCGGGCGGCAACCGTCTCGGCATATCGGGGGTAGGCAAGATCAAAATGCTATATACTGTTAACGCACTGGTAACCGAAATCGATACGCGCCATGCAAAACGTGCCAGGGCGCGGCAATGATACGCACGGTTATGCACTTTGCGGCGGGGCCAGGCCCGGATCGTGCGCTCGGGACACATCCGGTTCGTGCGTCTGAGTCCGCCGGCGCCGCTCGCCGGTCGCGTTCCAGCGGTGCGCCCGTGCGCGCAGGCCCGCGAGCAGCCCGGCCAGCGCCCAGGGCGCTAAGCCGACCTTGGCGCCGATCGCCACGGCGTCGACCAGGCCATGGACGGCGTGCGCCAGCAGCCCGAAGGCCAGGCCGATCACCACCGCGTCCAGCCGCGTCCCCCGCAGCCGGCGATGCGCGCGCCAGGCGGCCCAGGCCAGGGCGGTGCCGAGGCCGACCACGGCGACCAGGCCCGGCAGCCCGTAGTCCAGCGCCGCTTGCAGCAAGGTGTTGTGAGCATGCGGCAGGCCCTGGTAGACGAAACCGCCCTGATACTCCGGCCGCCGCCCATGCGCGACGACGAAGGTGTTGAGGCCGATTCCCAGGGCCGGGCTGGTGTAGAGCAGCGCCAGCGCCTCCCGCCACAGATCGAGCCGCCCCGCCGCGCTGGCCGCGCCCGGCAGTCCGCTGGCGCCGAGCCGGGCCAGCACGTTCCCCGGTCCCACCGCCAGCACCCACAGCACCGCCGTCACGCCCGCGCCGGCGACCAGCGCGCGAACGGCGCGGAAACGCACCGCCGCCATGCCGACGAGCGCCGCCGCCATGCCCAACCAGGCCCCGCGGGACTGGGTGAGCACCAGCATCGTCCCGCCGATGGCCAGGACCACCGCGGCGAGCGGGCGGATCCAGCGCGGGGGGGCGAGGTCCTCGGACGGGTCCGGGCCACCCACCTCGCCCGACGTCGTCCAGACCAGGCAGGCCAATGCCAGCGGCAGGACCAATATCAGCAGGGCGGCGATGGTGTTGGGGTGCACGGCGACCCCGCCGGCGACGCCGTAAATCTCCAGAGTGGCGTGCGGCACGCCCTGGATCAGGCGCGGGAAGCGCGCGAGGATCGGGGCCAGGGCGCCATACTTCTCCAGCCAGCCCACGCTGACCAGCGCCAGCGCGACCAGGCCGAGCGTGGCGATCAGGGCCGCGGTGACCGCCGACCACAGGCGTCGCGGCGTGCCGACCGCGTTGGCCAGCGCGTAGGCCAGCGCCATCGCGAAGATCAAGCTCTCGGCGCGCGAGACCGCGGCGGCCAGACCGATGTCCGGCGCCGTCTGCCGCGCGGCGTAGATCGCGCCGGGCAGGGTGAGCAGCAAGGCGATCGTCGGCGCGTCCAGCACCGTCCGCACCGTCCAGCGCCCGGTCGCGCGCCGGCGGATCAGCCACAGGCCGGCGAGGTAGGCGAGGGCGAGCACCTGCACTGCCACGCCGAAGCGCTCGCGCAGGACCAGCGGCGGGGCGGCGAGGAGGATGAGCAGGGGCTCGAAGCGAATCAGGCGGCGCATCGGGGACGCTACCGCCCGCGCTGCTGCAGCAGCACCAGCGAGCCTTCGCGCGTCAGGCCGAACTCGAGCTCGCGCAGGTCGGCCAGGGCGGCACGGACCGCCGGCTGGTGCTCGGGGCGGCAGTAGAGCAGGAGGAAGCCGCCGCCGCCGGCGCCGGTGATCTTGCCGCCGATCGCGCCCGCCCGGCGCGCCGCGGCGTAGAGCGCGTCGATGCCGGGGTTGGTGATGCGGCTGGCCAGGCGGCGCTTGTGCTCCCAGCCGGCGTGCATCAGCTCGCCCAGGGCGTCGAGATCGCCCGCCACCAGCGCGGCGCGACCCTCCCGTGCCAGCGCGGCCATCGCGCGCAGGGTGGGGCGGCGGGCCTCGATGTTGGCCTGCTGCTCGGCCAGGACGCTCTCCGCCTGGCGGGTCCGCCCGGTGAAGAACAGCATCAGCCGCTCGCCCAGGCGCCGGGTCAGGGTCTCGTCGACCCCGGCCGGCTCGACGGTGACCCGCTCGCCCTCGAAGGTGATGAAGCGCAGGCCGCCGTAAGCCGCGGCATACTGGTCCTGCACGCCGATCGGCCGGCGCAGGCGTTCGATCTCGATGTGGCAGGCTTCGCGGGCGAGCTGCTCGCGCGAGGGCAGGTGGCCGAGGTGGCTCCACATCGCATGCAGCAGCGCCACCGTCACCGCGCTGGACGAGCCGAGGCCCGAGCCTTGCGAAGGGATGTCGGCCATCGTCGCGATCTCGACGCCGGGCGGCAAGCCGGTCAGGCGGATCGCCTCGCGCACCAGGTCGTGCTCCACCGTGCGCGCGTCCACGGCCAGCTCGGTGCGGGTGTAGCCGACGCGGACGTAGGCGTCGAAGCGCTGCTTGAGGATGACGAAGATGTGCTTGTCGATGGTCGCCGAGAGCACGCAGCCC
>CAZCJG010000429.1:0-3473 GCA_964498575.1 uncultured Anaerolineales bacterium
ACTTCGGGGTTGTGGTTCTCCACCGCCTCGATCATCACCTCGTGCTGCAAGGCCGGGGTGGCGACCTGCATGCGCCGGGCGCGGCCGATGGCGGGATGCGGGATGTCGCCGTCGCCGGCGATCTCGTTGGAGGTGTCGACGATCACCACGCGCTTGGACTCGGCCAGGATGCGCGCGGTCTCGCGCAGCATCGTCGTCTTGCCGACGCCGGGTCGGCCCAGGAGCAGGACGCTCTGGCCCGACTCGACGATGTCGCGCACGATCTCGACCGTGCCGTAGACCGCGCGGCCGACCCGCAGCGTCAGCCCGATGATCCGCCCCTTTCGGTTGCGGATGCACGAGATGCGGTGCAGGGTGCGCGCGATGCCGGCCCGGTTGTCGTCGCCGAAGTCGCCCAGCCGGCTGATCACCGCGTCCAAGTCGGCCTGGGTGACCTCGAGGTTGTCGAACACCGTGCTGGCGCCGAAGGTGCGCGCCTCGGGCTGGCGGCCGAGGTCCATCACGATCTCGACCAGCGCCTCGCGTTGGTCCAGCCCGGCGATGGCGGCCGCCAGCCGCTCCGGCAGCACGGCGACAAGCAGGTCGACCTCGCCTTGCGGGTCTGGCAACCCACGGCCGCGGTCGTCGTCGACGATCGGCTGGGTCGAGGAAGGCGCGGTCGCGGCGGCTGTCACCGGATCGTTCAAGGTCATCTCCTGGGATTCGATCGAAGGCTCTGGCATAAGGTCACGGGTGGACGGGCGGCGAAGCCTCGGTCTCGGGCAGTCGGCGTCCGTTGGCCTGCACCGTGGCCGCGGCCGGCTCGACCGAGCGGCTCGGGATCGGCTGCGCGCCGCGCTCGATCACCCGCCCGTCACGCCAGGCGGGTTCGCGCACCTGGGCGGTCATCGCCTTGACCAGCCGAAAGCGCCGGACCAGGGGGACGAAGCCCTGGGCCCGGAACGCGAGGTTGAGGCTCGGCTCGTAGCCGCGCGCCGCGGCGTAGGTCGGCAGCGCCGCCCGCCCGCCCGGACCCTGGGCCGAGAGCGCGTGCTGGACCAGCGGCGTGGCATCCACCTCCGCCTCGGCGACGACCCGCAGCCACGCGCCGCCCGGGCCGCGGAAGCACTGCCAGGCGCCGAGCACCCGCCCCACGCCGTCGACCCACACCTGCCCGAGATCGGCGGGCGGCATCCGGCCGCCCAGCGGATAGGTCCGCCAATCGCTCGCGCCCGGCTCGCGCGCCAGGCGGACCGCGTCGGGCAGGCCGCGGCAGATCAGGCTTTCGACATCCGGGACATGGATCGGGGTGCAGGGCAGCGTGCGGATCGCGGGCGCCGGTGGGCGCGGGCGCTCGGCAGGCCGCCGGAAGACGACATCGCTGGTGTAGGCCGTGAAGCCGAGCTGGCGGAAGAGCTGCAAGCCGAGCTGGTCGTCCTCGTCGACCGCGACGTTGACCCGCTGCACGCCCTGGCCGCCGAGCCACTGGCAGGCTTCGCTGATCAAGCGCTGCCAGGCCAGCGCCGCGCGCTGGGTGGTCGTCAGATCGGGCGAGATGAAAACCAGATCGGCCTCGGCGGCGGTGCGATGGCGCCGAGCCTGGAGGAAGCTCTCCGGCGCGCCCGCCTCGGACGGGCCGAGGAGCAAGGTATCCAGCGTGCGCGACCCCATCGGCCAGCACGCGATCATCGCGTCACGCAGCGGCGACCGACCGACCAGCACGGTCGTCTCGATCTCCAAGCGGGTTCCGCTGGTCTGCTGGCCTCGCAGGCGCAGCGCATCGTGGGGTCTGAACGGTCGGACCACGGGCGGAAGTATAGCATAGGCAAGCCTGCCGGGTTGGGGCTTGACAGCGGGCCGCCGGCCTGTTATGATGGGGCGCGTCTAGACTGTTGCCAAGCGGTGCAGCCAGCCCCTTTGCCCACTCCGCCCTGCCCGCGGCGGAGCTCCATCACCCCCCATCAACCTCTCAACTTAAAGCAACAGGAGGCTCTCGTGAAACAAGGCCTATTGCCTGCCGCTGTCGCAGCCTGCCTCGCGATCGCGGCACTCTCCGTCGGCGTCCCGCGCGTCCTGGCCTGGGTCGGCATGGGCGTGACCTGGCCGAACCCCAGCGCGACCTACGACAAGCACACCCTGTCGGCCAACTGGAAGACGGTCGCCGACTACGGCGCGGCGCAGTGGACCAACGTCACGCCGTCGCCGTGGACCTGGACGTCCGATGACAACAGCAACAACGACGTCACCACCGGCGGCATCGACGGCCGGAACGGCACGCTGGCGGTGACGACCGTGTGGTACAACCCGCAGAACCAGCGCATCACGAAAATGACGATGAAGTTCGACACCGCCGAGAGCTGGTACCTGGGCAGCGGCAGCCCCGGCGGCAGCCAGGCCGACGGGCGTTCCGTGTCGGCGCACGAGTTCGGCCACGGCCTGGGCCTGGGCCACACCCAGAACGGCAACTGCCCGGCCAACAGCAACCGGGCCACGATGTGCTCGTCCCACTACCTGGGGACGACCTGGCAGCGGAACCTGAAGACGGACGATCGCAACGGCGTCAACAGCCTCTATCCGTAGTCTCGGCCCCGCCCCGCGGGTCTGCCGGACGAACCGCCCGCGGTGGCAAGGGTGCCGGTGTTCTCTACGCGACCTTGCGAAGACAACCCGTGGCATGCGACGGCCACGGTGCCAAAGGAGCAAACCCATGAGCAAACGGAATTGGCTGGCCGGCACGGTGACGATCGCCAGCCTGTTGGTGCTGGGCCTGGCCGCACTCGTCCCCGCGCCGGAGCGGTCCCTGGCGCGCTTGCCGCAGGATCCGGCGGGCCTACCCGCGGATGTCGACGTGGCCTACCAGGCGCTGACCTTCGACCAGATGGCAAGGCAGTCCGGCGCGATCCTGGCCGGCCAGGTGACGCGCATCTCGCCCACGCTGTGGAACCAGGACGGCGGCGAATACTGGGAAGAGACGATCACCGACGCCGCGGGCCTGCAGACCCTCGACCACGCCCTGCCCTACTACGAGATTGAGCTGGCGGTCAGCGAGCCGATCGTCGACGCGATCGGCCTGGACGCCCGGATCCGCGCCGGCCAGCCGATCGTCTTGACCGTGATCGGGATGAGCCCGCGGCAGGACCCCGACACGGCGGCGGCCAGCGCCGACGCGATGGTGGTCGCCGATGGCGACACGCGGCTGCACGTCGGCGACGCGATCGTGGCCTTCGCCCGGCCGACCCGCATGGCCTGGCGCGACGGCAGCCGCGCGATACTGGCGCCGATGGGCGCCCCCGCGCAGTCCGCGGTCCGCGTCGGACCGGCGGATGTGTCGTCGGACGGAATCCCGTCTGATGACACAATGGCCCTGGATGCGCTCAAGGACCAGATCCTGGCGGCGCGCGGGGGGAGCGCGACGGAGTAGTCCCCCCTCCCCGGCCTTGCTCCGCTCGGCCACCCCTGCACCCCAACGCGCCAACGGCAGGCGCGTCGGGGAC
>CAZCJG010000430.1:0-3437 GCA_964498575.1 uncultured Anaerolineales bacterium
CGACGCCTCGAGATCCCCTCCGATCTCCATCTTGGTCGTCGCCGAATCGCTGGACACCAACCGCAACAACATCTACAAGATCGTCCACGACGCGCGCAAGAAGATGAAGCTGGCGATGGAAGCCCGCGGCTGGTCGGCCGAGGATGTCATGGCCGCCTTCGCCGGACCCGGGAGCGACTGAGCTCCCGCCGATCCCGATACCTTAATGGCGGGTAAGACCCGGCACGCTACCGACGTCTGAGCGATGGTGAGCGCCAAGCAGGAGCACGTATGACCAAAGGGATCGCGCACGTCCAACGGTTCATCGAGCAGATCCTATCCACCGAGGCCGAGGAGCTGGATTGTCTGGGGGTTCTCGGGATCGTCGAACGTTATGTCGATTTGCATGCCGCGGGCATCGACCCCGTCAAGCTGCTGCCCGGCTTGCCGCTTCACTTCAAACACTGTCCGGATTGCGCCGACATGTACGCGGTGCTGCTGGACCTCGCGCAGATGGAGGCCTCCAACCTCCTGCCGGACATCGACGCGCTGTGGCGCGACCTCGAGGCGATGACCTTGCCGCGGTCCGGCGCGGCTTCCGCGAAGGGGGCGATCCTGTCCGGCATGCTCGCCGGACCCGCCAGCGCCCTGGCGGTAGGCACCGCCGGGCCGCAAGCCGACCCGACCATGATCGAAGCGGCGTCCACAGCACCTTCCCCGTCGCAAGCCATGCTCCCGACGCCACCGCGCGACAGCATGCTGGTTCGCTGGCGGCGTTTTTTTTTCGGAGCAGCCGCCGCTCCGGCCGCCCGCGCTGAGGCCGCGCAGTCGCCGGCCGGCCGACCCGCCCCGGGCTGGGGCGCGCTGGCGCTGGCTTCCGTCGTCGCGATCGGCCTCGGGCTGGGCTGGTGGCAGGCGGATGCGCGTGGGCGCGCGGCGCGCGGGCGCCTGACGGCCATGCGCGCCATGCTGCTGGATCAGGCGCGCCGGGAGATCGGCGACAACCCCGAGATGGCCGACATCCTGAGCAAGGTGGACCGCGTCACCGTCGGCCGGAGCGAGGACGGGGTGTGGGTGCGGGTCTTCTACAGCCCGAACTACGACCGGGCGGTGGTCTTCCTGGGTGAGATGCCCAAGCTGGCGCGCGGCCAGCAGCTCGAAGGCTGGCTGCAGCGGTCGGGGGCGCCGGCCAAGTCCACCGGCAAGATGACGGCGGCCGCGCTGAGTGCGGATGAGTTTTATTGGGCGATCCCCTGCCGCGGTCCCATCAGCGACGATACGACCTTCGTGCTGACGCTCGAACCCGATCACGAGCCGGTCGTCAGCGTGGCCTTGGGGCCCTAGCCGCTCCCCCTCGAACGCTGGCTCCACGCTCATCCCCACCTAAGGTTGCCGGGCTACGCTGGCGGGCGGGTTGTTTGGCGTCTATGGATCGACACGATTATAATCCAGGCCAGCTTGCCGTCTTCCAAAGCTGATCCGGAAGCCTGACCGGAACCGGCATTTCCGGGCATCTTTTGAGGGTCAACCGACCGACCAAGGCCTACCATGCAACGCTATCTCGAGTACCTCGACGACACCTCCGGCGCCACTCCGGCCGATGGGGCGCAGCCCGCGATCCCTGACGACGCGCCGACGTCGACGCCGCGTGCCGAGCGCGAGGCGATGGCCTGGCCGCCGTCGGCCTGGGAGCGGGACGGCAGTGCCTGGCGGGCGGATGCCTGGAGCGGGCCGGAACCGTTCGTGCCTTACGAGGCCGAGGCGCTCCCGGCGCTGAACATCCCCGACGCCCTGCCCGCCGCGCCTTCCAGCGCGAGCCGGCTGCTGCGCGAGCTGGTCGAGACGATCGTCCTGACGGTCCTGATCTTCCTCGGCATCCGCCTGGTGATCCAGAACTTCAAGATCGAGGGCAGCAGCATGGAGCCGACGCTGCACAGCGGCCAGTTCCTCCTGGTCAACAAGCTGGCCTACCGCGGCTCCGGCGAACCCCAGCGCGGCGACATTATCGTGTTCAAGTCGTGGACGCCCGACAAGGACTTCATCAAGCGCGTGATCGGCATGCCGGGCGACACGGTCGAGATCCGCGACAGCTCGGTGTGGATCAACGGCGAGCGGCTCGAAGAGAGCTACCTCGACCAGGCGACGACCGGGCCCGACCAGGTCACCCACTTGGGCGAGGATCAGTACTTCGTCATGGGCGACAACCGGAACAACTCCAGCGACTCGCGCAGCCACGGGGCGCTCCAGGGCGACCAGATCATCGGCAAGGCTTGGTTCACCTATTGGCCGCCGGGCAAGATCGGCTTCGTGCCGGCCAGCCACGCGGCGGATCACGGGTGAGCACGGAGGGCAGGGATGGCAGGAGCGGGTGGCATGGCGTCGGGTGCATGGCCGCGAACAGTGGATGGAGCGGTAGGTGATGCGTCGATTTGGGCGTGAGCCGCTGGGGCTCGAGCGTGAGGCGATGGCCTGGCCGGAGGTGGGCGCCGGGCAGGCGCTGCTGGCGGACCACACGGCGGGCCAGGCGGCGAGCGCGCCGGGCGATCCGGGCGGGTCGTGGCGCGGGGCGGCGCTGCGGGACGTGTTCGAGACGATCGTGCTGACGCTCTTGATCGCGGCGGGGATTCAAATCGCGGTGCAGAGCCGGCAGATCGAGGGCAGCAGCATGGAGCCGACGCTGCACAATGGCCAGCGGCTGCTGATCAACCGCCTGGCCTACCTCAACCCGAACCAGGCCCAGCGCGGGGATATCATCGTGTTCCGGGCCTGGGATCAGGACGAGGACTTCATCAAGCGCGTCATCGGTGTGCCGGGCGACGAGATCGAGATCCGCGACAACCACATCCGGGTCAACGGCCAGGCGCTGGACGAGCCTTACATCCAGAACGAGCCGACCTTCGGCACGCCGGACACGGTGGTTCTCGGACCCGGCGATTACTATGTGCTCGGCGACAACCGGGGCAATTCGAGTGACTCGCGCCTGCACGGCCCGCTGCCGGCGGGCAACATCATCGGCAAGGCCTGGCTGACCTATTGGCCGTTGCACGACCTGAGCTTCATCTCGGACTCGACCTCGTACGCCGCCACCAACTAGACCCTACGAGCGTAGCGCCCTTGGCCAAGACGCGGACCGTCTACGTTTGCGGAGAGTGCGGCGGCAGCCAGCCCAAGTGGGTGGGCCAGTGCCCGGATTGCCGCGCCTGGAACTCGATGACCCGGATGGTCGTCGGCCCGCCGGACGCCAGCGGGGGGCGGGCGCACGGCGGACTGGCCGCGGAGGGCCAGCGGGTGCGGGCGATGCGTCTGGGCGAGGTGTCCGAGGCCGCGATGGATCGCCTGCGGCTGGGCCTGGGCGAGTTCGACCGGGTGATCGGCGGGGGCGTGGTGCCGGGCAGCCTGGTGCTGCTCGGCGGCGAGCCGGGCATCGGCAAGAGCACCCTGGTGCTGCAAGCGGCGGC
>CAZCJG010000431.1:0-3409 GCA_964498575.1 uncultured Anaerolineales bacterium
CACCGGCTTCCAGTTGATCCAGGGCCTGCAAGCGCTGGCGGCCGGCGGGGTGATCGGCACCGGCATCGGGCTGGGCGCGCCGACGCTGGTCCCGGCGGTGCATACGGACTTCATCTTCGCCGCGATCGGCGAGGAGCTGGGCCTGGCGGGCGCCACCGGGATCCTGCTGCTCTATGCCCTGATCACCCTGCGCGGCTTCCGTATCGCGGTGCGGGCGCGCTCGCCCTTCGCCCAGCTCCTGGCGGCCGGGCTGACCTTCGCGCTGGCGGTGCAGACCCTGATCATCGTCGGCGGCGTGATCAAGCTGATCCCGCTGACCGGCATCACCCTGCCCCTCTTGTCGCACGGCGGGACCTCGATGCTGGTGTCGGCCGTCATGGTCGGCCTGCTCCTGCGCGTCAGCCTGGAGAGCGGATGAGCGGCTCGATCGGCGCCAACATCATCCGCCTGGCCCGGCTGACCCTGGCCGGCTTCGTGCTCCTCGCCGGCACGACCTTTTACTGGGGCTTCCTGCGCGCCGACGAGCTGGCGAGCCGGCCGGACAACAGCCGGCGCATCGCCTTCGAGCGCCGCATCCAGCGCGGGCGGATCCTGGACCGGCAGGGGAAGACCCTGGCCGAGACGCGGCAGGAAGCGCGGTCGATCGACGACGGCGCGGGCGGGACCGAGGTGATCACCGTCCCGGTGCGCGCCTATCCCGTGCCCGCCGCGGCGCCGGTGGTCGGCTTCCAGACTTGGCGCTACGGGGCGGGCGGCAGCGACCGGGTGACCTACGGCGTCGGCGGCGCGGAGGCGGCCTACGACGAGGCGCTGCGCGGCGACCTGGGGCAGAGCTACCGCCAGCTCATCGCCTCGCGCGTGCTGCACCGCCCGCAGGACGGCCACAGCGTGGTCCTGACGCTCGATGGCGAGCTCCAGCAGTACGCCGCCGACCAGCTCGGCGACCGCGAGGGCGCGGTGGTCGTCGTCGACGTGGCCAGCGGGGCGGTGCGCGCCCTGGTCAGCCAGCCGACCTTCGACCCGGCCGCGCTGGATGCCGGCGCGCCGGCCGCCGACGATCCGCTCCAGCCCCTGTTCAACCGCGCGACCCAGGGCCTTTACTCGCCCGGCTCGACCTGGAAGACCGTGACGCTGGGCGCGGCGCTGGCCGAGCGCCTGGTCGAGCCGGGCGACGAGGTCGCCGACGGCGACGCGGTGGAGCATTTCGCGGGCTTCCCCGTGCGCTGCGACAACAACCCGCCGGGCGAGACGACCTTCGACATCGCCCATGCCTATGCCTGGAGCTGCAACCTGACCTTCGCCCGGCTGGCGGTGAAGCTGGGCGAAGCGCTGTACCGGCGCTACGCCGAGGCCTTCGGGCTGGGCGAGGCGCCGCCCTTCCCGCTGCCGGTGGCGGCGGGCAGTCTGTCCAGCCAGGCCAGCCTGGACCCGCCCGAGCTGGCCAGCGCGGGCTTCGGCCAGGGCGAGATCCTGGTCACCCCGCTGCAGATGGCGCTGGTCGCCGCGGCGGCGGCCGGCGACGGCAGCCTGCCGGTGCCCTACCTGCTGGAGGACGTGCCCGGCGTGCGCTGGAACCGCATCGCCGACGAGCGCGGCACCTGGAAGCGCGCGCTCTCCCCGGATGCGGCGGGGAAGCTGCGCCGGGCGATGGTCACCTCGGCCGAGGACGGCTGGGCGCGCACGGCGCGCGACGCGGCCGGCCGGGCGATCGGCGGCAAGACCGGCACCGCTCAGCTCGGCGGGGAAGCCGAGCCGCACGCCTGGTTCATCGGCTTCGCGCCGGCCGAGGATCCGCAGGTCGCCGTCGCGGTGCTGGTCGCCCACGGCGGCGAAGGCTCGCGCGTCGCCGCGCCGATCGGCGGGCGGGTGCTGGCGAGGGCGGTGGAGCTGGCTGGAGCGGGGGAGTAGGGAGCCGGTCCCCGCAACAATCCCTACGCCCTACGGACTCCCCCCATGCTCCCCGCCGCTCGCGTCATGCGTCCCCGCCCCGATCTCCTGTTTCACCGCGGCGTCGATGACGATCGTACCGGCCTTCTCGAAAGTCAGGGTCATCGGGACCGTATCGCCGGTGGTCAGGTCGGCGCTGAGGTCCTTCAGCATCAGGTGCGTACCGCCGGGCGCCAGGGCGGTCGCGGCGCCGGGCGGGATCTCCAGCCCCTGGGTGCGCGGGACCATCCGCACCAGGTCGCCTTCGCGCACCGTCTCGTGGATCTCGACCGCGGCGGCGGACTCCATGCGGGCCGACAGCATGCGATCGGCTTCGCCGCCGTCGTTGTGGATGACCATGTAGGCGGCGGTGGTGTTGCCGGATAGGGCGGGACGGATCCACGGGTCCTCCACCCGGATCGCCGGCCCGGCGGGCTGCGATCTGCAAGCGCCCAGGGCGATCGCCAGCGCCAGGGCGCCAAGCACCGCTGTGCGGCTCATGCGTCGTCCCCCTCCAGCGCGAAGCCGACCTTGAGCGTCACCTGCCAGGCGGCGACCTGGCCGTCCTCGATGCGGCCGCGGGTCTCGATGACCTCGAACCAGCGCATCTTGCGGATGGTCCGCGACGCCCGCCCGAGCGCGTTGTTCACCGCGTCCTCGATGCTGTGCGGCGAGGAGCCGGTGATCTCGATCAGCTTGTAGACCCGTTCGCTCATGGTTGTCGTCTCCTGGTTCATCGTGATGGCCGTCCCTTGGCGCGCCGCGCGGCGCCCCCAGCCCGCCGGGATCGGCCCGGGCCGCATTCTACCCCAGATCGCGCCGCTGCGATAGACTTGCCCGCATGACCACCCCGCGGCGCGTGCTGACCGACCGCATCAAGGCCCAGGCCCACGCCCTCGGCTTCGATCTCGTCGGCATCTGCCTGCCGGAGCCGAGCGAGGCCGGCGCCGCGGCCTTCCGGGCCTGGCTGGCCGATGGCATGGAAGGCGAGATGGGCTATATGCGCCGCCCCGACCGGGTCGCGCGCACCCTCGACCCCCGCGCCGGCCTGCCGGCGGTCCGCAGCATCCTGGTGGTCGGCGCGAGCTACTTCACCGGCGACCTGCCGCCCGAGGTCGCCGACGATCCGTCACGGGGCATCTTCGCGTCCTATGCCTGGGGGCGGGACTACCACGCGGTGATGACGCCGCGGCTGGCCGCCCTGCGGGGCTGGATCGCCGAGGCGCTCGGGCGCGAGGTCGCGGCGCGCGTCTACGTCGATACCGGCCCGCTCTTGGAGCGCGACGCGGCGCTGCGCGCGGGGCTGGGCTTCGTCGGCCGGAACACGATGCTGATCCACCCGCGCTGGGGCGCCTGGCTCTTCCTCGGCGAGATCCTGCTGGACCTCGACCTGGAGCCCGACGCGCCGGATGAGCGCGGGACCTGCGGCCGCTGCACGCGCTGCCTGGACGCCTGCCCGACCGGGGCCTTCCTGGGCCCCCAC
>CAZCJG010000432.1:0-3407 GCA_964498575.1 uncultured Anaerolineales bacterium
CCCCCCTCCTCGAATGCGTCCCCAACTTCTCCGAAGGCCGTGACCTCGCCGCCATCCGCCGGATCACGGATGCCATCGAGGCCGTCGAAGGCGCGCGCCTGCTCGACGTCGACCCCGGCCAGGCGACCAACCGCACCGTCGTGACCTTCGTCGGGCCGCCGGACGCGGTGGTCGAGGCCGCGTTCCACGCGATCCGTACCGCCGCCGAGGTGATCGACATGCGCCGGCACACGGGCGCGCACCCGCGGATGGGCGCGACCGACGTCTGCCCGCTGGTGCCGGTCAGCGGCATGACGATGGCCGAGGCCGTCCAGCTCGCCCATGCCCTCGGCCGGCGCGTCGGGGAGGATCTCGGCATCCCGGTCTATCTCTACGAGCACGCCGCCACGCGGCCCGAGTGGCGCAACCTCGCGACGATCCGCGCCGGCGAGTACGAGGGCCTGGCGGAGAAGCTGGCGCGACCGGAATGGGCGCCCGACTTCGGGCCGGCGGTGTTCAACGCCCAAAGCGGCGCCACCGTAATCGGCGCGCGGGACTTCCTGGTCGCCTACAACATCAACCTCAACACCACGTCCACCCGCCGCGCCTACGCCGTGGCCTACGACCTGCGTGAGCAGGGGCGGATCAAGCGCGAGGGCGATCCCGTCACCGGCACCATCGTCCGCGACGACCAGGGTGAGCCGGTCTGGCTGCCCGGCACGCTCAAGGGGGTCAAGGCGATCGGCTGGTTCATCCCGGAATACGGCATCGCCCAGGTCTCGATGAACCTGACCAGCCTGGAGCAGACGCCGCTCCACGTCGCTTTCGACGAAGCCGTGCGGAGCGCCGACGCGCGCGGCCTGCGCGTCACCGGCTCGGAGCTGGTCGGCATGGTGCCGCTGGGGGTGATGCTCGACGCGGGTCGCCATTTCCTGCGCAAGCAACAGCGCTCGCTGGGCATCGCCGAAAGCGAGATCATCAAGATCGCGGTCAAGTCTCTCGGTCTGGATGACCTCGGCCCCTTCGATCCGAGTCAGAAGATCATCGAGTACCGCCTGCGCGACGCTGCCGCCGACCCGCTGATCGCGCTGTCGCTCGCCGAGTTCGCGGACGCGACGGCCTCGGAGTCCCCGGCGCCGGGCGGCGGATCGGTGGCGGCGTATGTCGGTTCTCTCGGCGCCGCGCTGGGGGCGATGGTCGCCAACGTATCGGCTCACAAGCGCGGTTGGGACGAGCAGTGGGAGAGCTTCTCGGACTGGGCGCAGCAGGGCCAGATCGCGCTGGCGACCCTCCGCGGTCTGGTGGACGAGGACACCCGCGCCTTCAACGCGGTCCTGGAAGCCTCCCGCCTCCCGCAGGGCACCGAGGAGGAGCGCGCGGCGCGAGCCGCCGCCATCGAAGCGGCGAACAAGCGCGCGATCGAGGTCCCCTACCACACGATGACCGCCGCCCTGGGCATCTTCGACCTGCTGCGCGCCATGGCGGAATCCGGCGCACCCGAGGCCATCTCCGATGCCGGCGTCGGAGCCCTGTGCGCCCGCGCGGCGGTGGTCGGCGCCTACCTCAACGTCAAGATCAACGCGACCAACCTGGCGGACCGCGCCTTCGCGGCGGACAAGCTCGCGGCGGGCGCGGACCTGGTGCAACAGGCAGAGGCGGCGGAAAGGGAGGTGCTGGGGGTGATCGCCGGGCGGTTGGGGACCTGAGGCGCGCTTAGGGATCACGGCGCTCTGCCGCCGGCTGCGGCCGTCGTACCCAGCCACGGCAGGTAAACCCTACCGGGCGGTGGCGCCGACGTCGCGATGGGCGTGTTCGTCGCCGTCCATCCCGGTGTCGGGGTTGGTGTCTCGGATCCTCCCGGCCCCACCCGCGTGCCGCGACCGAGCGCCGCGCGGGGATCTCCATTGACGATGCCGAAGCACAGGGGAAGCCACAGATCGCCCGACCCATCCGCCTTCGCGAAGACCACCGCCTCCTCGTCGACCTCGAAGCGGCGCGTGCACTGCCAGGCCATGCTGTTTATCCAGACCAGGCGCTGGGCGACCGGCGTTCCCTTCCACACCGTATCGACGGCGAAGTGCACGCGGTGGTCGCATCCGACCGGCTCGATGGCCGTGACGCGGCCGTGGAACACCGCGTCCGACTCCGCCAGCCAGTCCGCGGCCGGTCGCGGGCCGGCGCAGGGCGGGCATTCGAGGGTCGGGCAGGGTGCCGGCGTGAGGGTTGGGGTGGGGGTGCCCGACGGCTGTGGCGTATCCGTGCCCGGCGACGGCATAGCGGGCGGAGTGGGCGTCCCCGTCGCCTGGCCAGGCCGCGGCGGGTTCGGCGTGCCGAGCTCGGCGGCTTCCGCGGCGTCGTAGGGCTTGGTGCGGTCGCACAGCTTGAGCGTCAGCGAGCCGTCCGCGGCGGCGTCGGCATAGATCAGGTAGTCGTCCGCACGCCCGACCCCCCCCGTCTCGCCGAACGGCTGATCGCAGGACCAGACGTTCCAGGGCACCCGCACCTCGATGGTCGGCGTGCTCGGCCCTTTCCACCAACCGAAGTTGAGAAAGGTCACCACGCGGTCGAAGTCGCCGTCCGGCCCGAGGTACCGGATGCCGAAGGGCCGGCCGTGGAACACCGCGGCGGCGGCGGCCAGCGCCTCGCGCGGGGCGGGCGGGGCGGCGCAGCGCGGGCACGGGGCGGGCGGCGCGGTCTGGCTCCACTTGCCGGCGTAGGGCTCGGCGCCGGGCGGCGGGGTGTCCGGTCCCAGCGCCGCGGCTTCCGTGGCGTCGTAGCCACGCGTGCGCGAGCACGACCACACCGTCAGCCGGTCACTCACGCCGTTGGCGTAGACCAGGTAGCGCAGCCCCAGGCCGAAGCGGATGCCGCACATCGCGCTGTTGCCCGGCGTGGTCAGCGTCAACCGGCCGGATGTCACTCCTTTCCACTGGGTGTGGACCACGAAGCTCACGCGCAGCTCCGAACTCTGGTCGCGTGGATCGACCATCTCGATGCCCACCACCGTCCCGTCGAAAACGGCGGTGGACGACTGGAGCACGTCCGCCGGTGGGCGCGGCGTGGGGCAAGTGCAGGCGCGGGCAATCCTCCCGGAAGGCACCAGGCCGAAGGTCAGGCCCAGGCTGAAGGCCAGCCCGAGGACGATCGCGGCGCGGGCGATCGGGGCGGCAGGGGAGAAGGGGGCGGGAAGGGCGGGAGGAGTGCAAGAAGCGGCGGATCGGGCTGGGATTGGCGCGGGGAGCATGGGATTACCTTTCGATGTAGCGGGGTCTGGGGCACATCCGGAGGCTACAAACGGGTCGCCAGCATCGGCTGCTTGCGCATTATACGCCCTATAAGGATATCCCGTGACACGGCTTGGACGACGATAGGCGCAGCCTGGCGAATGGAATTCGCTGCTACCATTACGAAGCCCGCCTTCGCGGGCT
>CAZCJG010000433.1:0-3389 GCA_964498575.1 uncultured Anaerolineales bacterium
ACCCTCACGCCGGTCGACGTGGCGCCACGGCCGCGCGAGGGGGCTTGGGGGCTGTATCTGAGCGGTCCGCGTCGGCCACCGGCAGGTCCGGATCGGCCGATTACGCCAGCTCGATCGGAGGGTCCAGATACTCCGACCGGTCCAACCCCACCGGCAGGTCCGGATCCATCGGCAACTCCGGAGGATCCCAGCGCCCCGACCGCCAGCCCGCCACGCTCGCCGGGGCCGGCGCCGTCGCGCTGACGTCCGGCCCCGCCGCCGGCGATCCCGGCACCAGCGCCAGCGGCAGCACGCCCGCCCAGATCGCCGGATCGACATCCTCCGGCGCGTCCTTGGGCGGCCCGGTGCGCAGCTTGGCCGAGGCCCGGTCCAGCGGGATCGCGACGACCGCCGTCGCCTCCAGCTCGCGCGGGCTGGGCGGGCGGACCTCGCCGCCGCGGCCCGGGATCAAGTGCTCGACGATCCGGTCCAGCGCCGCCCGCTTGTCCGCCGGCGCGATGATCTCGCTGCCCTGGCCGAGGGCGACGACCGAGCGGTAGTTCATCGAATGGTGCATGCTGGAACGGGCCAGCACCAGGCCGTCGAGCTGGGTCACCGTGACGCAGGCCGGCGCTCCGCCCGCCAGCGCCTGCATCAGCCGGCTGGCGCGCCCGCCGTGGAGCACGAGCCGGTCGCCGTCGCGCGCATAGGCCATCGGGATCACCACCGGCTGCCCGTCGATCACCACCCCGACGTGGCAAACCAGCCCCGCGTCGAGGATCGCGTGGATGACCTCCCGGTCGTAGCTGCCACGCTCGGGATGCTGGCGGATGCGGGTCAGGGCGGCGTCGGGTGCCAAGTCCTGGACCCCGTCCGGCGCCCCCGGCGTTGGCCGAGATGCCGCCGTCTGGCCCGCGGCCGTCTCCCGCGTGGGCTTCGCCGCCGGGCTTGTCCGGCCGCCCCGCCGCAGCGTGATCAGCGCCACCGCGCCGATGATCAGCGCGGCGGCGGCGACGGTGTTCCAGCCGATCGGCTCGCCCGCCAGCGCCCAGCCTAGGCCAATGGCGACGATCGGGTTGACGAAGGCGTAGGTGCCCACCGCCGCCGGCGTCGCGACCTGCAGCAGCCAGTAGTAGGCGCTGAAGGCGATGATCGACCCGAAGACGATCAGGTAGGCGAAGGCCAGCCACGAGCGCGCCGACACCGCCGCCAGGTCCAGCCGCGCCCCCTCCCCGAACAGCAGCCCGGCCGCGCCCAGGATCAGGCCGGCCGCCAGCATCCGCATCCCGGCCACCAGCAGGGGCGAGCCGGCCGGCGCGACGGCGCGGCGCGACTCCAAGGAGCCGATCGACCACAGGAAGGCGGCGAAGACGATGATCGCCGCGCCCAGCGGCGGGACCGGCGCGGCGAAGAGGTCCCCCGGGCCGATCAGGACCGCCACGCCCGAGATCCCCAACACCAGGCCCAGGACGATCCGCCCCGCAGGCCGCGGGCCGCCGAAGGCCAGCCAGTCGACCCAGACCATCCACATCGGCACGGTGACGATGAGCAGCGCCGCCACGCCCGAGGGCACCCACTGCTCGGCCAGCGCGACCAGGCCGGTGCCGCCGGCCATCATCAGGCCGCCCACCCGCGCCGCCGAGCGCCAGTGGGCGGCGGTGATCGGGCCCGCCGCGCCGCGCGCGGTCAGCGCGACCAGCAGCACCCCCGCGATGAGGAAGCGCGCGCCGGTCATCAGGAAGGGCGGCATGGTCTCGATCGCCACGCGGATGCCGTAGTAGGTCGATCCCCAGATCAGGTAGATCGCGCCGAAGGCCAGCGCCAGCCGCAGTCGCGTGGGGCTGGGATGGCTGCGGGCCCGCGTGGGGATGGCCTCGGCGACTTGCCGGGACAGCGCCCGCGGGGTGGGGATGGGGCGGGCGCGGGACGGCGACTTCGGCGCGAGAACGGCGGATGTCGGGGGCCGGGACGACGTCCCCGGAGCCGGGATGGCCTGTGCGGGGGTGTGGGACGGCGGCATGGGGAGCTCCTTGACAGCGGCGCGGGTATTTGTTACAATACAAACACCATGAATGACTCGATACAAAAATACATCAAAGGTAGCTCGGCGGTCAAGATTGCCACGGGCATCGAAGCGGCGGTGGCGGCGGGCGAGCTGCCGCCGGGCACGGTCCTGCCGACGGTGCGCGGGATGGCCGATGCGCTCGGCGTCAGCCCGGCGACGGTCGCGTCGGCCTACCGGACGCTGGCCCTGCGCGGGGTGTGCGTCGCCGCGGGCCGGCGCGGGACGCGGATCTGCGGGCGCGCGGCGGCGCTCCCCCAACGCCTGGCGCCGCCCGTGCCCGAGGGCTTGCGCGACCTCTCCTTCGGCAACCCGGACCCCGCGCTGCTGCCGAGCATGGCCGCGGCGCTCGGCGCGATCGATCCCACGCCCCGGCTATACGGCGAGGCGCTCAACCTCCCCGAGCTTGACGCGATCGTCGCGCGCGACCTGGCGGCGGACGGGGTGCCGCCGGGGCCGCTGTGCGTGGTCAGCGGGGCGATCGCGGGCATCGAGCACGTGCTGGGGGAGACGCTGCGGCCGGGGGACCGCGTGGCGGTGGAAGATCCGGGCTTCCGCAACATCTCGGACGTCGTCCTGGCGCTCGGCCTGGTGCTGGTCCCGGTGCGCGTGGACGACGCGGGCCTGCTGCCGGCGTCGCTGGAGCGCGCGGTGGCCGCCGGCATCCGTGGCCTGGTGCTGACCCCGCGTGCCCAGAACCCGACCGGCGCCGCGCTGACGCCCGAGCGGGCGGACGCTCTGCGCGCCGTCCTGGCGCGCGTGCCGGAGGTGCTGGTGGTCGAGGACGACCACGCCAACCTGGTCTCGGGCGCCCCGCCGATCTTCGTCGGCGACGCCTCGCGGCCGCGCCGGGCGCTGGTGCGATCCTTCTCCAAGGCGCTGAACCCGGACCTGCGCCTGGCGATGCTGACCGGCGACCCGGACACGCTGGCACGCGTGCAGGACCGGCTGACGGTCGGCGAGCGCTGGGTCAGCCACATCCTGCAGCGCATCGCGGCCGCCTTGTTGGCCGACCCCGCGGTCCGACGCGATCTGGCCGCGGCCAGCGCGACCTACGCGCGCCGGCGGCAGGCCCTGCAGGGCGCGCTGGCCGCCCACGGCCTCGTCGCGCTGGGCCGCTCCGGCTTCAACGTCTGGCTGCCGGTGGGGGAGGAGGCGGCGACGGTGCAGGCGTTGTGGCTGCGCGGCTGGGCGGTCGGCGCCGGCGAGCGCTTCCGGCTCGAGGCGCCGCCGGCGATCCGCATCACCACCGCCACGCTGACCGAGGACGAAGCGCCGCGCCTGGCGGCCGACATCGCGGCGGTGCTGCGCGGGGGATGGCGCAGCGGGGCGGTTTGAGCGGGCGGCG
>CAZCJG010000434.1:0-3352 GCA_964498575.1 uncultured Anaerolineales bacterium
TGCGCTCAGCTTCATCATCGTGGCGGCATGCTTGGGCTTCCTGGTCTTCAACCGTCATCCGGCGCGCGTCTTCATGGGCAACGTGACATCGATGGGCCTGGGCGCGGCGTTGGCGCTGTGGAGTCTGGTCACGTTTCCTCCCAGCACCTGGCTGCTGTTGCCGGTCGTGGGGATGGTGTTCGTCGCGGAAGTCGTGTCCGACATCATCCAGGTGGGCTACTTCAAGTGGACTGGCGGGAAACGGTTCTTCCGCAT
Organism: uncultured Anaerolineales bacterium; assembly: GCA_964498575.1. GTDB lineage: Bacteria > Chloroflexota > Anaerolineae > Epilineales > Epilineaceae > CAZCJG01. Next base: position 256 of record CAZCJG010000434.1, read on the forward strand.
GGCTCCACTGCACCACCACTTTGAGAAAGGCGGCATGTCCGAAACCCAGGTTGTACACCGCTTTTGGGCTGCTGGGCTGATCGCGGGCCTGTCGGCGATCAGCTTGAGCTACCTGATACCGTACTTCTTTTAGATGTTCATCCCAAGCCCGTGGCCCTTGCCGTCTCATGCTCCGTAACGAGATCCACCATCGCGCCCCTGGAGGCCGACCATGCAAATGACCATCACAAGCCCACCGATCCTCCTGCACCGACCGTTCATCCGGCCGGCGGGCGCGCTGGCGTCGCTGCTCGCGCGCTCGGCGGCGCCGGTGATCGGGGTGGCGGGGGCGAGCGGCAAGTCGACGACGGCGGGGCTGATCGCGGCGATGCTCGAGGCCGACGGCTTCAAGGTGACGCTCGGGCTGGTCGAGGCGCTGGCCGACGCCGATCGCTTGACGCCGGACGACCGGGTCGTCGTCGAGCTGACGCCGCCGATGATCCGCGGCACGCCCGAAGGCCTGGCGCTCCTGGTCATCACCGGCATCGTCGGCGACGAGCTGGCGCCCGGCCAGGTGGCCAGCGAGATGACCGAGGCGCTGCGCCGGGCCGCGGCGGGCACGGTCGGCGGCATCGTGGTCAACGCGGATTGCGCGCGGGCGCTGGGGGTCGCGGCCGAGGCCGAGGTGCCGATCCAGCGCGTCTCGCTGGTCGATCCCTGGGCCGACGCGACGCTGCGCGACGGCGAGCTGGTGATGCTGGACCCGCTGGCCGGCCTGGAGCGGCGGGTCTGCCGCTTGACCGAGCCGGCGCTGGCGCTGGGGAACTTCGGCACGGACCTGCTGCTGGCCAGCGCCGCGGCGGTGACGGCGGGCGCGGCGGTCGAGGCGATCCGCCAGGTGGCCGGGCGCAGCGGTCCGGGCCCGAACCAATGCGAGGTCGTGCGCCGCCGGCACCGGGTGACCTGGATCAGCGATGCCTCCGCCACCCGCCCCGGCCGCTCGGCGGCGACGCTGGCGACCTTCGACGGCGGCCTCATCCTGATCGCCGGCGGCCGCTACGGCGGGCAGTCCCTGGCGCGCTGGTCGCGCGCGGTGGCCGAGCGGGCGCGCTACGTGCTGCTCTTCGGCTCGGCCGGCGACGCGCTCGGGCGGGCCATCGAGGTGACCGGCGGGCCGGCGACCATCGTCCGCTGCGCGGATATCGAGGACGCGGTCTCGGTCGCCGGCCGGCTGGCCGAACCGGGAGACCGCGTGCTCTTCAGCCCGGCCTGCGAGGCCGATACGCCCGGCGTCCCAACCCCGGCCGACCAGTTCCGAGCCTTGCTCGCGGCGCCCGGAAGGCGCGCGGAGGCGGCATGACGACCAGCCTTCAAGGGGTGGGGGCGCCGATCGGCGGTGCGCCCACCGCGCCCACCCCGTCCGCGTTGTCCACGCCGTCCACCCGCCGCCAGGTCGATCCGGTGCTGGCGGGGGCGATCGGGGTGCTGCTCCTGCTTGGCATCCTGATCAACTTCAGCGCCAGCTACGCGGTGGCGCTGAACTTCGGGGCGGATCGGACGACCTTCCTGGTGCGGCAGATCCTGTGGACCGCGATCGGGCTGGGGGCCGCGGCCTGTATGCTGGCGGTGGATTTCCGGACTTGGCAGCGCTGGTCGGTGCTGATCATGGCCGGCACGCTGGCGGTGCTGATGCTGACGCTGGCCATCGGCGTCAACCGCTTCGGCGGCGAGCGCTGGCTGCTCTCCGGCGGCTCGGTCCAGCCCAGCGAGTTCGTCAAGCTGGCGGTGATCATCTACATCGCCGACTGGCTGTCCAGCAAGCGCGATCAGATCCGCGACGTGACGCTGGGCCTGCTGCCCTTCGCCATCCTGATGGGCATCGTCTGCGGCCTGGTGCTGCTGCAGAACCACATGTCGACGACGATCCTGCTCGCCCTGGTGGCGACCGCGATGTTCTTCACCGCCGGCGCGCACATCGGCCAGATGCTGGTCTCGGGCGCGGTCGCGGGGCTGGTGATCCTCACCCTGATCGTCCGCTCACCCTACCGCTTCGACCGGCTGGCAACCTACATCGACCCCTGGGCCGACCCCTGGGGATCGGGCTGGCAGGTGATCCGCAGCCTCGAGTCCTTCTATCAGGGCGGGCTCTTCGGCGTCGGCCTGGGCCAGGGCCAGGAGAAGCACGTGCTGCCGATGCCGCACACCGACGCGATCTTCGCCGTGGTCGGCGAGGAGCTGGGGCTGGCGGGCTGCCTGCTGATCCTCGGCCTCTTCGCGATCATCGCCTGGCGCGGCTTCCGGGTGGCGGCGGGCGTCCCGACCCGCTTCGGCAGCCTGCTCGCGACCGGGATCACCTGCTGGATCATCGGCCAGGCGCTGCTCAACGTGGCGGTGGCGACGAACTTCATCCCGACCACGGGCATCCCGCTGCCCTTCGTGTCCTACGGCGGATCGAGCCTGGTCGCCTGCCTGGCGGCGGTCGGGCTCCTGCTCAACGTGTCGCGCCGGGTCGACCCGGCGCGGGTGAAATGGTATGGCAATCTGGATCTCAGGTGGGGGGACCGGCGGTCACGTCTATCCCGCACTCACCGTGCTCGACGCATCGGGCGCTGATCCGGCCGGCATCGTCTGGATCGGCACCTCAGGAAGCCTTGAAGAGATGATCATCTCAGAGCGGCACCTCGCCTTTCGCGCGATCCCCGCCGCGCCCGTCGTCGGGGCGCGCGGCCTCGCGCTGGGGCGGAACCTGGTCCGCCTGGCCCGGGGTACCCTGGCCGCCTGGCGCATGGCGGGCGCGGACCGCCCGGCGGCGGTGCTGGTGACCGGCGGCTACGTCAGCGTGCCGGTCGCCCTCGCCGCGCGCCTGCGCCGCCTGCCGCTGCTGGTCTACCTGCCGGACGTCCGCCCCGGCCGCGCGGTGGCGCTGATCGCCAAGCTCGCCGACCGCGTCGCCGTGACCTCCGAGGCGGCAGCGCGGTACTTCCCGGCGCGCAAGGTCGTGGTTACCGGCTATCCCGTACGGGACACCGTCCGTGCGGCCGATCGCGCGATGTCGCGCGCCCGGCTCGGGATCGCCGACGACGCGCAGGTCGTCCTCGTCTTCGGCGGCAGCCAGGGC
>CAZCJG010000435.1:0-3337 GCA_964498575.1 uncultured Anaerolineales bacterium
GAAGCCGGCGAGGAGCTCGGCGAGGGTTGCGGGTAGGTCGGGTTCTGGCATGGCGCGGCGGTAAGGCAGGGCGGCGGATGGCGGGCCCACTATACACCCCGGCGCGCGGTAGTCAAGGCGCGAGCGGGGGCGCCCAACTTGATCCCCCACCCGCGGCATGATAACGTTGCGCCATGTTCGCGGATCTCGACAGCCTGCCCGCCACGCCCGGCCCGCACCGGATCGCCGTCCACGGCTACGATCGGGTCGTCCGCACGCTGCTGGACGCCGCGCGGGCGGGGACACCGGGACAGTCCTACCTCGTCGCCGGCCCGCCCGGAGTGGGCAAGCGGAGCCTGGCGCGGCTCTTCGCTCAGGCGCTGCTCTGCGATGCCCAGCCGGCGGAGCGCCGCCCTTGCGGGTATTGCCGGAGCTGCCGGCTGGTGGCGGAAGGGGCGATGCCGGACCTGCACCTGGTTCCGCCGCCGCTGCGGATCGAAGCCGCGCGGGCGCTGGGCGCCGAGCTCGCGCTCGCGCCGCTCGAGGCGACCTACCGCGTGGCGATCCTGCCGGAAATCGAATTGGCCTCGCCGGGCGCGGCCAACAGCTTGCTCAAGACCATCGAGGAGCCGCCGCGCCAGGTCGTCCTCGTGCTGACCTCGGCCGCGCTGGTCGACGTGCTGCCGACGATCCGCTCGCGCTGCCTGCTGGTACCCATGCGCCCCCTGCCGGTTGCGACGGTCGCGGACGCGCTGCGCACTCGCCACGGGGCGGACGAGGAGCGCGCCTGGCTGGTGGCGCGCCTGTCGGGGGGGCGGCTGGGCTGGGCGGTCGGCGCGCTGGCTGACGAGAGCCGGCTCGAGGCGCGTACGACGTGGCTGGCGCATCTCACCCAAGTGCTCGAAGCCGACACCGCCGGCCGCATCGCCCTGGCCGCCCGGCTCAGCCAGCTCGGCGAGGGCGTCGCCGACGGACTGTCGGTGTGGAGCGCTTGGTGGCGCGACCTGCTGCTGGTGCAGCACGGCCTCGATGCGCCGGTGATCAACCGCGACCAGTTGGCGGAGCTGCAAGGCGCGGCGCGGCGCTTCGAGGTCCGGCAGGCGCTGGCCAGCCTGGTCGCCATCGACGATACCCTGCGGCGCCTGGCGGCCAACGCCAACGCCCAGCTCGCGCTGGAAGTGCTGTGCCTGGGGCTGCCGCGATGACGGAGCGGGGATCAGCGAGCGGCGTGCCGGCGGTGGGGGTGCGGTTCCGGCGCGCGGGCCGCATCTACTACTTCAGCGCGGCGGACCACCCGGACCTGGCGGTCGGCGATCACGTGATCGTCGAGACGGCGCGCGGGCGGGAGAGCGGGCAGGTCGTGATTGCCCCGCAGCAATGGCTGGACAAGGCGGCCGGCAATCTCAAGCCTATCGAGCGCCGCGCGACCAGCCAGGACCTCGCGGATCTTGCCACGCTGCGCTTGCGCGATCAGGCCGTGCTGGGGCAGGTGCAGGCCGCGATCGCGTCGCATGGCCTGGCGATGAAAGCCATCGCCGCCGAGCACAGCTTCGACGGCAGCCGGCTGACCGTCTACTTCGTCAGCGACGAGCCGCACGTCGACTTCCGCGACCTGGCGCGCGACCTGGCCCAGGCGCAGCGGACGCGCGTCCAACTGCGCCAGGTCGGCGCGCGCGACAAGGCCAAGCTGCTGGGCGGCATCGACCGCTGCGGGCGCGAGCTGTGCTGCAGCACCTGGATGCCGGACTTCCAGCCGATCTCGATCCGCATGGCCAAGACCCAGAACCTGCCGCTCAACCCTTTGGAGATCAGCGGCGTCTGCGGCAAGCTCTTGTGTTGCCTCGCCTTCGAGGACAGCCAGTACGCCGAGCTGCGCCGCGACCTGCCCAAGGTCGGCGCCAAGCTGACCAGCGCGATCGGGCGCGGGCGGGTGATCGACGTCAACATCCTCACCCGCAAGATCACGATCCTCTGGGAAACCGGCGCGCGCGTGGAGGTCGACGCCGACGAGCTGGCCGAGCAACAAGCCCGCCACAAGCGCGCCGGCGGGGATTACTGATCCCCCACCCGCAGCTCCACCGTGAAGCGAATCGCCGTGCGCACCTCGCCGCCGAGATCGATGTCGAGGAAGGCTGGCGCGCAGACGATGTCCAGCTCGTCGGCCATGAGGTAGCTGCGCGCGATCGCGATCGACTTCACCGCCTGGTTGACCGCGCTGGCGCCGATGGCTTGCACGAACACGGTGCCTTGCTCGCGGATCAACCCGGCGATGGCACCGGCGACGGCGGTGGTCTGCGAGGTGGCAGAGACCTTGATGATGTCGGCCATGTCAGCGTCTCCTGGTGGGGCCCGCTCCCAGGCGGGGCCCGACACGAACCAGAAGGATGCAGCCCGAGATGGCGGGGTGATCCTGGCCGATCCGGCGTCCGTGTGCGGTTGTCTTAAACGCGCAGGCACGGCGCGTGTTACGAGCCAATGCCGTACCAACGCGCTGCAACGACGTGCGCTCGGGGGCGGAGAGCGGTTGCACCGGCGGACCCGGCGCGCAGGGTCCACTGCCCGGCAAGGTCGGAACGACCGGCTGTGGAACGGGCGGGCCTAGCGCGCATAGTCCACCGCCCGCATCTCGCGAATGACCGTGACCTTGACCTGGCCGGGATACTCCAGCGTCTCCTCGACCTTGCGCGCCACCTGGCGCGAGAGCTCGATCGCCGCCAGGTCGTCGATGTCATCCGGGCGGACGATCAGGCGGATCTCGCGGCCGGCCTGGATGGCGTAGCACTCCTCGACCCCCTGGAACATCCCGGCGATGCTCTCCAACGCCCGGATGCGCTTGACGTACAGCTCGAGCGACTCGCGCCGGGCGCCGGGCCGCGCGCCGCTGATGGCGTCGGCGGCCTCGACCAGGACGGCTTCCAGCGTCTCGGGCTCGACCTCGTGGTGGTGGGCGCCGATGGCGTTGACCACCGCCGGCGCCAGGCCATGGCGCTGCGCCAGGTCGGCGCCGATCAGGGCATGCGGGCCGTCGACCTCGTGGCTGACCGCCTTGCCGAGATCGTGCAGCAGCCCCCCGGCGCGCGCGACCTCGACGTCGGCCCCGGTTTCGGCCGCCAGCATCGCGGCCAGATGGGCGGTTTCGACGGAATGGGCGAGGACGTTTTGGCCATAGCTGGTGCGGTACTTCAGGCGACCGAGCAGCTTGAGGATCTCGGGGTGCAAGCCATGCACCCCGGCGTCGAACGCCGCCTCTTCGCCGGCCAGCACGATCGAGCGCTCGACCTCGTCGTGCGATCGCTTGACGATTTGCTCGATCCGGCCGGGGTGGATGCGGCCGTCGGCGATGAGCTGCAGCATCGCC
>CAZCJG010000436.1:0-3315 GCA_964498575.1 uncultured Anaerolineales bacterium
TGCCCGAGCGCTACCGCACGCAGCTCATCCGCCTGATCCATCAGCATGCCAACAGCGAGCTGATGGGCGCCTTGCCCGAGGGCGAGTGGATCCCCTACGCGCCGGGCTTCAAGCGCAAGATGGCGCTGATCGCCAAGGTGCAGGACGAGGTCGGCCACGCGCAACTGCTCTACCGGGCCGCCGAGACGCTGGGCAAGCCGCGCATCGAGATGATCGACGAGCTGATCAACGGAACCTCCAAGTACTCCAACGTCTTCAACTACCCCTGCGACACCTGGGCCGACATCGCGATGGTCGGCTGGCTGATCGACGGGGCGGCGATCGTCAACCAGACGATCATGCAGACCGGCTCCTACGGTCCTTACGGTCGCGCGCTGCGGCGCATCACCTATGAGGAGGCCTTCCACCTCAAGCAGGGTTACGACCTGGTGGTGACGCTGGCGACCGGCACGCCCGCCCAGCGCGCGATGTGCCAGGAGGCCTTCAACCGCTGGTGGTGGCCGACGATGATGTTCTTCGGCCCGCCGGACAAGCAATCGGTACACACCGAGATCCTCCAGCGCTGGGGGGTCAAGCCCAAGACCAACGACCAGCAGCGCCAGATCTGGCTGCAAAAGTTCATCCCCAAGATCAAGGAGCTCGGCCTGTCGATCCCGGATGAGGGCCTGCACATCGACCCCGCGACCGGCGACTACGTGATCACTCAGCCCGACTGGGACGAGTTCTTCCGGGTGATCAACGGCGACGGCCCGATGAACAAGGAGCGCCTGGCGCTGCGCCGCCTGGCCTACGAGGAAGGCTCGTGGCTGCGGACGGCGCTCGAGCGGCACGATCTGCTGCCGATGGCGGCCTGACCTCCCGACCTCCACCGAACCCAAGAGGAAGCCCGGCATGTACGGTGATCCCAGCGATCCCAGCCCGGAAGTGCGCGGCCTGTCGGTCGAGATGCCCAGCTACACGCGCGACTGGCATTTCGATCCCTACCACCAGCGCCTGGCCTTCGCGCGCCAGCACGACCCCGGTCATGCCGACGCCGACACCGAGTGGATCGTGTGGGAGGTCTTCCAGCAGGACCGGCGCGGCGAGCACCACAAGCACGTCGGCTCGCTGCACGCCCCCGACGCCGAGATGGCGCTGGTCCTGGCCAAGGAGAGCTTCGCGCGGCGCGGCGACTGCGTGAACCTGTGGGTGGTGCCGGCGCAGGCCATCCACGCCACCGACTACGCCGACGCGGACGTCTTCGTCCACACCACCGACAAGATGTATCGTGAGCCCGGCGGCTTCCATGGCCTGCGCAAGAGCAAGATTCACGGCGGACAGTCGGCACGGCAGGCGGCGGGCGGGGAGGCAGGGGCCGCGGCGCGAGCGGGTGCCGGTGCAAGGCCGCCGTCCGGCGCCGCGGGCGGGTCCGGCGGCGCGGGCGCGGCCGAGCCGAATGTGTGGGACCTGGCGGAAGACACGGACGAAGCGGACGATCACGTCGACTCGGTGCTCCATGCGGTGGACGAGATGGGGGCCGGGAAGGGTGGTCGGGCATGATCAGCGTGGTGGCCAGCCCGTCGGGATCGCCGCGGCCCGCGGCGGTCGGATCAGGCGATCCGGTGGCGATTGAATCGGGGGATGCCACCGTGGCCGCGTGGTCATCCGACCCCGCGGCGGCGGCGCTGGACGCCGAGACCCGCGCCGCCCTGGTGGCCTATGTGCAGGCGATCGGCGACGACGAGATGCTGCTGGGGCATCGGGACTCGGAGTGGACCGGCCTGGGGCCGATCTTGGAGGAGGACATCGCCTTCAGCAGCATGGCGCAGGACGAGCTGGGCCATGCGCTGGTGTGGTACCACGTGCTCCACGGGCTGGGCTTGCCGAAGCCCGACGACGTCGCTTTCCTGCGCGACGCGCCGGGCTGGCGCAACGCGGTGCTGGTCGAGCTGCCGCGTGGCGACTATGCTTTCAGCCTGATCCGCCAGTACCTGTTCGACCTGGCCGAGGCGGTGCGCTACGACGCGCTGCGCCAGAGCCCCTGGGCGCCGATGGCCGAGGCGGCGACCAAGCTGCGCCAGGAAGAGAAGTACCACCTGATCCACGGCCGTACCTATATCGAGCGCCTGGGCCGGGCGAATGAGGCCAGTCGGGCGCGCCTCCAGGCGGCGTTGGACGAGATCCTCCCGTACGCGCTCGGCCTATGGGAGCCGCCCGCCGGCGAGCCGCTCCTGGTCGCCGCCGGCCTCGTCCCGGCTTCCGCCCAGCTCGGCGCGATCTGGCTGGACGCGCTGGCGCCGTTCCTGATCGGCGCGATGCTCGAACCCGCCGCGGTGCGCGTGGCGGAAGGCGACGGCTGGCGGCCGGCGGTCGCGCCCATCGAAGGCGGGCGGCGCGGCGAGCACACCGCGCACCTGGTCGAGCTCCTGGCGGCGATGCAGGGACTGTATCGGTCGGACCCGGAGGCTGTGTGGTAGGCCCGACGCGACGCCGTTGACGAGCGCGCCGGGCGTGGTGCGCCGCCTTGTCGCACGGCTGGAGGTGTGAGTTGCACGAGCGCTCGGTTGATAACGGTCTCACGGTCCAGCGAGTCTTGGACGCCCTGGACGAGGTCAAGGATCCCGAGATCCCGGTGGTGTCGGTGGTGGAGCTCGGGATCATCCAGCATGTGTCGATTGCTGGAGACCGCGTAACGGTGGCGATCACGCCGACCTTTTCGGGCTGCCCTGCGCTGCACGTGATGCGGGCGGAGATCGAGGAGCGGGTGCTGGCGCTCGGCGCGGGGCGCGTCGACGTGCCGGTGGTGCTGGACCCTCCGTGGACCAGCGACAAGATCGCGCCAGCCGCGCGCGAGCGGATGCGCGAGATCGGCCTGGCGCCGCCGCCGCCGGCCGGGCCGCGGTTTCAGGCGGACCTGGACTTGATGCTGATGCCGAGCGATCCTTGGAGCGGCCTGGTGGAGCACACCGGTCCTGAGCCGCCGGTGGCCTGCCCCTTCTGCGGATCGAGCGACACGACCGTGGAAAACCCCTTCGGGCCGACGATCTGCCGTTCGATCCACTACTGCAACACCTGCCAGCAGCCGTTTGAGCAGTTCAAGGCGCTGTGAGCATATGAGCACCGTCCGTGCATGTCGGGAGTTTGTTCGCGCGGTCGTGAAGTCGGCCCTCACCCCCCGTCCCCCTCTCCCGAAAGCCGCGGGAGAGGGGGTGACACAGATCTTCGGCGGCAGATCTGCTCCGAGTGTGCCTTCAAGCGAGCAGTTCACTGCCGGCCCATGTGAGACAAAATCCCATGTCGCGCGTGACACCCCCTCTCCCGCGTCTTTCGGGAGAG
>CAZCJG010000437.1:0-3305 GCA_964498575.1 uncultured Anaerolineales bacterium
GGCGGAGCCGCTGGGGCGAAATCCCGCCGCGCTGACCAGCCGCGTCGCCGCGCTGGTCCCGGACGGCGACGCCCTGCTCGGCGCCGGGCTGGCGCTGGCGCTGGCGGAGCTGACCGGGCGGCGCGGCGATCCCGGCGCGCGGCGCAGCGTGCTCCTGGTCACCGACGGCGCCTTCAAGGACGATCCGCGCCCGGCGGCCCAGGCCCTGCGCGACGCCGGCATCGAGGTCCACGCCCTGGTCTACCCCAACGACGAGCTGACCGGCGATCACCAGCTCGGGCTGATGAGCATCGTGACGAGCGTCGATCGCCTGCACTGGGGGCTCGATCCCGGCCAGGCGGCCGCGCTGGTCGACCCGCTGCTCGGCACCCGCCCCGAGGACGGCCTGTTCGACACGATCACGATCGAGGACATCCTGCCGGCGAACATGCGCTACGTGCCGGATTCGGCGGACCCGCCGGCACGCTACGACGCGCCGCGGCGGACCCTGGTCTGGCACCTGGCCGGCGTCGCGGCGGCGGAGGGGATCCGACTGCGCTACCGGGTGGTGCCGGAGCAAGTCGGCTTGTGGCCGACCAACGTCGAGGCGGCCGCGGACTACCGCGACGCGCTGGGCCATCCCGGCCGGCTCGTCTTCCCGATCCCCGAGGTCGAGGTCGTCGCGCCGGCGGCGCGCATCTACCTGCCCTTCACCGCGGCCCGGCTGTGCTTCCAGGCCGCCCGGCCGCTGGACGTGGCGCTGGTGATCGACGCCTCCAGCAGCATGGACGAGGTCGAAGGCGGGGCGGGCGGGGGGCGGACCAAGCTCCAGGCGGCCCAGGCGGCGGCGGGGGCGTTTGTGGACCTGGTGAACCTGCCGGTGGATCAGGTCGCCGTGGTCGCCTTCAACCACGGCGCCGCGCGGATCACCGGGCTGACCGGCGATCGCGCGCGCCTGCGCGAGGCGCTGGCCGGGCTGACCACGGACAACGGTACGCGCATCGACCTCGGTCTGGCGGAGGCGGCCGCGGTGCTGGCGGACGGACGGCTCCCGGACGAGCGGCGTCCCGGCGCGCAGCCGGTGGTGATCCTCTTGACCGACGGCCTGCAGAACCATGCCGAGGCGCCGAACGCCGCGGTGCTGGCACAGGCGGATGGCCTGAAGTCGGCCGGAGCGCTGGTCTACGCCATCGGCCTGGGCGGGGAGATCGACCACGACTTGCTGCGGGGTGTGGCGAGCTCGCCGGACCGGTCCTACGCGTCGCCGACGGCGGCCGAGCTGGAGGCGATCTACCGCGCGATCTCGGCGCGGCTGTTGTGCGAGGTGCGGTGAGGTGGGGTGGGGTGAGGTGGGGTGAGGTGGGGTGAGGGTTTGTCGCGCGCGACAAACCTGAGCTATCCAAATATAACCGGTACAACTCGTCAGGGGTGAGGCCATGCAACGTCAACGAATCTATCCAACCTTCGCGCTCCTCGCGCTCCTCCTCGCCGGATCACGATCCCTCCCGCTAGCCGCCTCCCCGCCCGACCAGGTACCCGACCCCGGGGGCCTGACCTATCGCCTCGCCGACACCTGGGCCAACGTGCCCTGGGAGCCGGCGGCCGGGCGCTACGGCTGGGTGGCCGACATCAGCTCGGCGCCGGATGGGACGATCTACGTGCTGGACACGCACCCATCCGTCCACGTGCTGGCGCCCGATGGCACGCCGCGGCGGCTGATCGATCTCGAAACCAGCGGCATCGACGTCCTCAATCGATGGACCTATCGCCTGGACGTCGGATTCGACGGACGCGTTTTCCTGCTGGCCGGGTCCAGCGATGGGAACTGGCCCGTGTACCGCTTGACCGCCGATGACCGGCTCGTGGAGATCTTCGTGATCATGCAAGCCGACGAGTCGGGAAACGGTGCGTACACCGACGTCGGCGATCTGGCCGTCGGTCCGGATCAGCGGCTCTACTTTTCGCGCACCAATTACGACTCGCCCGAGCTCACCCGCGTCGAAGCCCGGGATCTGGGCGGCGCGCTCAAGGAAACCCTCAAGGCGCCCGAGCTCGGGCAGCTCGGGGCGCTCGACGTGGCGGCGGACGGCGCGATCTACGTGGTCAACCATCCGGCGGATTCGGGCTTCGGGGGCGAGCTCCCCGGGCCGGAGCCGACCCCGCGTCCGTCGCGGGCGCTGTCAGGCGCGGTCCCTGCCGCCAGGCGCGCCGCCACTGTCGCCGGGCCCGCTCCCGCTGTCGCCGGCCGCGACGCCGCCGATGCCGCGCCGATCGAGGGGGTGGCGGTCTTCGGTCCGGACCATCGCTACCGCGAGACCGTGCCCTTCGTCAACGCGGAGGACGTCGCGGTCGGCCCGGCGGGGGTGTTCGTGTCGCGCGAGGTCGAGATCTACCCGCTGCGGGAGGCCGAGCCGGTGTTCGCCGGGCCGTCCGGCTATTTCGGGGGCATGACCTTGGACGTGCCGGCGGACGGGCGGGTGCTGGGCGGGATGAACCATTGCTATTTCCAGGGGGTGGTCGAGCTCACCGATCCCGCGGTCCGCCCGGCGCCAAGCCGTTTGATCGGGGCGCTGGACTCCCCGTCGCTCGAGGGCCCGATCTACCCCTTGCGTGTGGCCGCCTCGGACGAGGTGGCCGTGCTGGGGGGAAGGTACGGCCGATTCCTAGACGGCAGTGATGGATTGGCTCTGTCCGAGCCCTTCAGCGGCAGCCCGCAAACCGTTCAGCGCTGGACGCGCCTGGGCCGCCCGGCCGGCGGCTACCGCCTGCGGTCACAGCTCGGGCTGTGCGGGGGAAGCGGCTGGGGCGGCAGCCAGCGGACGTTGGATGTCGCCCAGTCCGGCCGCGAGATCTACACGGTGAGCACCGATCTTATCGAGCGCCGGCCGGATGACGGCCTGCCGGCGTGGTCGGTGGCGCCGGATAAGTTCACGGACTTCGACGTGCGCGTCTACCCGATCGCGGTCAGCGCGCAGCGTGACCGGGTGGCCGTGCTCGGCGCCGGCAACAGCCGCGTCTACGTGCTGGACGCGGCCGGCGAGCGGGTGGCGGACTGGCCGGTGGCGGCGGGCACCGACGTGCTGGCGGTGGACCTCGCGCTCTCCGTGGCGCAAGATCGCGTCTACCTCGCCGACCAGGGCGCCAGCCGCGTCCTGGTCCGCGGCCTGGACGGCGCCGATCTCGGCGCCTGGCCGACACATGACGGCCCCAAGCGCCTGGCGGTGGGGCCGACCGGCGATGTGTTCATGCTGGGCCGCGGCGGCTGGGGCTATCGCTACCGGCCCGATGGGCGGCTGGTCGCGGCCTGGCCGATGCCGGAGACCATC
>CAZCJG010000438.1:0-3285 GCA_964498575.1 uncultured Anaerolineales bacterium
GACCAGGCCGCCCTCGTCCAATTCAACGCCGATGCCCGCCTACTGCAGCCTCTCATCGGCGATCGCGCCGCGCTCGTGTCGGCTCTCGCGACCATCCAGCCCGCCCAACTCACCCGCATCGACCTCGGCATCCGCGCCGGACACGCGGAGATGGCGAGTCCGCGGCACCTGGCAAACCACCAGCCAGCGCTGATCGTCCTGACCGACGGGCGCAACAACCCCGAGCCGGTGTCGTCCGCGATTGTCGCGGCGGGGGAGGCGAAAGCGGCGGGGATGCGGGTGTTCACGATCGGTCTCGGCGAGGACATCGAGGCGGACGCGCTGCGGCAGATGGCGAGCGGACCGGGCGACTTCTACGCGGCGCCGGATGGGGAGGACCTGGCGGCGATCTACCGGGCGATCGCGGGGGCGATGCGGCCCTGCCCGGCGACCTGGCCGGGTCAACCATGAAGGAACCCGCGGATCAGCCTCCGCTCCTCGGTACACATCGCTCGATCGCTGACCTCAGCGCCAGATTGTTCGCCCCCACCGACATCGCCCCGCTCGCCGCCTTCCGCATCGCGTTCGGCGCGCTGATGTTCGTCGAGATGCTGCGCTTCTTCACCAAGGGTTGGATCGCGCCACTTTATGTCGAGCCGACGTTCCACTTTACCTTCCCCGGCTTCGGCTGGGTCCGCCCGCTGCCGGGCGACGGGATGACCTACGTGTTCGCCGTGCTCACCGCCTGTGCCCTGTTGATCGCGCTCGGCGCCTACTACCGCCTGGCGATCGTCGGCTTCTGCGTCGGCTTTACCTACATCTTCCTCGTCGAAGCCGCGCGCTACCAGAACCACTTCTACCTGATCTGCCTGCTCAGCTTCCTGCTGATCTTCGTCCCGGCCCACCGCGCCGCGTCCATCGACGCCTGGGTGAAGCCGGCGATCCGCACGGACCGGGTGCCCGCCTGGCCCCTGTGGCTGCTCCGCGGGCAAGTCGCCATCGTCTACGCCTTCGCCGCGCTGGCCAAGCTGAGCGGCGACTGGCTGCGCGGCGAGCCGGTGCGCCAGTTCCTGGCCGAGGAGGCGCCGACCGTTCCTTTCATCGGTGCGCTCCTAGCCCAGCCCTGGTCACCCTACTTGGTCAGCTACGGTGGCCTGCTCCTGGATCTCGCCCTGATCCCGCTGCTGCTGTGGCGGCGGACGCGACTCCTCGCCCTTGCCCTGGCGGCGGCCTTCCACCTGACCAACGCGGCGCTGTTCCCGATCGGCATCTTCCCCTGGCTGATGATCGCGGCGCTGGTGCTGTTCGTGCCGGGGAAGTGGCTGCGTGCCATCGTCGCGCGGCCCGGCGCGGACTCACCGCCTGAAAAACCCGCCAGTAAGCCGCCCTCTCACGCAATCCTGGTCCTTTCGAGCCTTGTTGCCTACTTCGCCATCCAGATCCTCGTCCCCTTGCGCCACTTCGCCTACCCGGGCCGTGCGAGCTGGACCGGCGAGGGCGACCTCTTCGCGTGGCGGATGATGCTGGATCGACGGGACGGCACGGTCCAATTCACGGCGGTGGATCCCGCGAGTGGCCGTGAGTGGACCCTCGATCCGCAAACCGAGCTGGCGGACTGGCAGGTCGCGACGATGGCGGGTCGCCCGTGGTTCGTGCTGCAATACGCCCACCACCTGCGGGACAAGCTGCGGCGCGACGGCTATCCCGCCGTGCAGCTCTTCGCCGATTACCGCATGTCGCTCAACGGGCGCCCCACCCGGTCGGTGATCGATCCTTCAACCGACCTGGCCGCCCTTCCAGCCGGGATCCCCGCCGCGGACTGGCTGCTGCCCCTGGATGACCCATAAGCCCCGTTGACAAGCCCCCGCCCGCCGGGCTATCATCCGGCGCGTGGACGCGACCGACGACAAGTGGGCCGTGCCCACATGCCGGACAGCAAGGGGGAAGGCCGATGCCCGAGGGGAACGCACAAGCCGAGAAGCAGATGATCAAGGCGGCCAAGGCCGGTGACGTCGAAATGGTCCGGTCGCTGCTGGAATCCGATGCCGGACTGATCGGCGCGCGCGACAGCGACGGTTCGACCGCGCTGCACTGCGCCGCGTGGAAGGGTCATCCAGCCGTGGTGGCGCTCCTGCTGGGCGCCGGCGCGGAGGTCAACGCACGGAACCACAACGAGCATTGGGGCACGACCCCGCTGCACGCGGCCGCCCACGCCAACCACGCGCCGATCGTCCGCCTGCTGCTGGACCACGGCGCCGATCCGGGCGCGTTGGACCAGAACGGCCGGACCCCCATGGATCACACCGCCTTCCACAAAGCCACGGCAGCCGCCAAGGTCCTGGCCAGCGTCTCGCCGGCACCTGCCGCGGCGATATGAGCGCCTGAGATGTCCGATCCCCGCTCGGATGCCGCTCCGGCCGAACCCACTCTGGTCACCGTCCGCCGTCTCACCGGCCCCAGCCTGCTGCTGGACCGAGCGGGAGCCGTGGTGGACATCGAGCTCGCCGCGAGCACCCCGCCCGCGGCGTCGGAGCGGATCGCCGCGGTTTGGACCGCCCAAGCCCGGCGCATCCTCGACGCGGTGGGCTGGCGGGACGAGATCACCGCCCGGCGCGCCTTCGCCGGCGGCCTCAGCCTGGCGATCAGCGCGCCGATCGATGCGCTCTACGCCGCCTGCGACGTCGACGAATGGGCCTGGGGCGCGGCGCAGGGCATGCTTCGCGGCGATCCCGCGCCGGATCTCGCGCAAGCCGCGGAGGTTCTGCGCCAGACCATCGCGGGCGAGGCCAACCCGCGCCTGATCGCCCTGCGCGACGCGGCGGAGGCTCACGGAGTCGCGTTCCTGTCCGATACTGAGCAGGCGACGGTGGGGCTAGGCACGGGGTCCCGCACCTGGTCGATCGACGCGCTGCCGGAGCCGGCCGAGATCGACTGGCCCGCCGTCCACGACATCCCGGTCGCTCTTGTCACCGGCACCAACGGCAAGTCGACCACCGTCCGACTGGTCGCGGCGATGGCCGCGGCGGCCGGGCGGACGCCGGGCGTGGCTTCGACCGACTGGGTGCGGGCGGGCGAAGAGGTGCTGGACAGCGGCGATTACTCCGGTCCGAGCGGCGCGCGGCTGGCACTACGCGACCGCCGCGTGGACATCGGCATCCTGGAAACCGCCCGCGGCGGGATCATGCGCCGCGGCTTGGCGGTCGCCCGGGCTGAGGTCGCCGCCGTCACCAACCTGGCCGAGGACCACCTGGGCGACTTCGGGGTGCCGGATGTCCAGGCGCTGGCGGATGTCAAGCTGGTGGTCGC
>CAZCJG010000439.1:0-3277 GCA_964498575.1 uncultured Anaerolineales bacterium
CGTGCCCTGGTACCAGCTTTGCAGGACCGCCAGGCCGGCCAGCGGCAGGAGCAGCCACAGCGCGCTTTCCGCCAGCGCGGCGAGCTCGGGCGAGAGGGCCTGGACGCGCCGCAGCCAGAAGTCGGCCAGTGGCGTCAAGGTGAGGACCACGGTCAGTGCGGTGGTCGCGGCGATGAGGATGCCGGCGAAGCGGCGCAGGCTGTTCGCGGAGCGCGGCTCGTCCAGCAGGGCGACGACGACCTCGTTGTAGGCGACGCCGGGGCTGCGCAGGATGAAGATCAGGCCGCCGATGGCCGGCCAGACCGCCAGTGAGGCGATGGCGTTCGGCAGCCGGCTGATCGCGGCGCTGCCGATCGGCTGGGCGAGCAGGGTCAGGAAGGAGGTCAGCACCAGTGGAAAGTAGAAGTGCCAGAACGCGCGCGCCGTCACCGGCACCGCCTCCGCCGGCCGCGCGCGCAAAGGTCCGCGCAGCACCGGCTGAACGACGAAGTGGACGTAGACCGCCTCGGCGATCACCCCCACGCTGACCGCCACCGTGCCGACGACGATGCCCTCCCAGGCCAAGTTGTAGCCGATCAGCAGCACCGTGACGACGGTCATCAGGCGAACCACCGTGCCGGTGCCGACCTTGCGCGACTCGCCGAAGCGGATCAGGACGCCCTGGTGATAGCGGCGGTAGGCGATCGCCCAGGTCCACGGTGTCATCAGGAGAAGACCGAGGCGGGCGGGGGCGACAATCGGCTGCGGCGCGCCGATGATGCCCTCTACCACAACGAAGTAGAGCGGCGTGAGGGCAAGTGCCAGGTGCAGCGCGGTCAAGCAGGCGCCCATGACCATCATGTAACGGTACAGCGTCCGATAGTTCCCCCAGTCCCGGCTGAGCGCGGTCGAAGCGGCCAGCAGCATGATCACCGGCGACTCGATGATCAGCGCCAGCGGGAAGACCACGCCGCCGTAGGCCGCGAGGTTGATCGCCGGGTTGGGCAGGCGCGCGATCACGGCGACCAGCGCCGGAAGCTCGACCGACATCAGCAGCCAGCTCGCCGCCAGCGGCCACCAGGTCCGGGTGATCCGGGCGAAGGCGAGCGGGGCGGTAGCCGACTCGGCGACCGCTGCGGGTGAGGCGGTCGGGGGCGTGGCCGAGGGAGTTGCGGCTGGGGTGGTCAGGGGCTGGGTGGTCACAGGCGCGGGTGTCCTTGGGGGGTAAGGGCGGCTGGCTAGGGCCGAGCTGTGGCGCGGCTGGGTGGTGTAAAATGATACATCGTTTGCTGGAGCCAGGCGTGCCGATGCGGTTGGCGCTGCCGTCGGTCGCTGCCAGTCCAATGAAGAGCTGTGGTTTGATGTGCGGGTGGCAGCGGCTATGATCAGCCCTACAAACAGCTATTTTGCGGAGGTGGTCATGCGAGGTTGCACTGTGTTCTCTGAAGATATCCAGGGCATGATGGACATCGAGGAAGGTCGAGAAGCGGACCTGGCCGTTGTGAAGCGTCGCTTGGGTCTTGAGTGATGCGGCGTCCGAGGCGCATCACCATGGCCTCGTCGGCGATCGACGACCCGGAGAACATTCGCGGGTGGTATTCCGATCAGCACGTTCCGGATGTCGGCGAGCGCCTGCTGCGCGAGGTGGTGGAACGCGTGGAGCGTCTGGCGGAGTTCCCGCTCCCGGCAGCGGGCAGCACGTAGGCCGATCGACCGATGGAGCTTGACGCGATCCACGTCAACGACGTGGCGGTGGTCGAGAGCCGCCCCGGCGAGCCGCTGCTGGCGACCGCCGAGGACGTGGCCCGTGTGATCGAGGCTTGCTTTGCGAACGGCGCCGAAGCCGCTCTGCTGTACACGGAAAACCTTCCCGGTGACTTCTTCGACCTGAGCTCGGGGCAGGCCGGCGCCGTCTTGCAGAAGCTGCGCAACTACCGCCTGCGGTTGGCGGTGGTGTGTCCCGACGGCAGCGTGCCGATCACCGGCTGGTTCAGGGCGATGCTCGACGAGGAGAGCCGGGGCAATGACTTCAGGCTGTTCGAGACGCGCGAGGCGGCCCTGGAGTGGCTGAGCCAGGCGGGGACAAGCCTGGCGGAATGATCTCTCGATCGGCGGGTCACGGGAGCCCGAGCGGCTGATGCCAGACGAATCCGCGCCATCCACGACCGCCGGCCAGCCCGCCGCGGGCTTCCGGCGCTACCACCTCGGCTGCCCGATCTGGAGCAATCGCCGCTGGATCGGTTCGCTGTTCACCCGGTCGGCTCGGGCGGCGGACTTCCTGCGCCAGTACGCCGCGGTGTTCAACACGGTCGAGGGCAATACCACGTTCTACGCGGTGCCGAGCGCCGACACGGTCGCCCGGTGGGCCGAGGAGACGCCGGCCGGGTTTCGCTTCAGCTTCAAGCTGCCGCGCAGCATCACCCACGAGCGCCGCCTGGTCGATGCCGACGCCGAGGTCGCGGCTTTCCTGGAGCGGATGTCCCCCTTGGGCGAGCGGCTCGGCCCCTTCATGCTCCAGCTCCCGCCCGGCTTCGGCCCGGCGGCGCTGCCGATCTTGGAAGCGTTCCTGGATCGCTGGGCCATGCCGAAGCTTGCTCCAGCCGTGAACAACCCCGTGCCCGATCCGAACTTCCTGCCCGAGGTGACACCCGAGACCCTGAAGCCCACCTTTGCCGTCGAGGTGCGCCACCCCGGCTTCTTCGACGGTGGTGCCGCCGAGGCCGCGCTTGAGGCCCTGCTCGAAGCGTACGGCGCCGATCGCGTGATCCTCGATACGCGCCCGCTGCGGGCGGCGGACGCCTCGATCCCGGAGGTTCGCACCGCCCAGCAGCGCAAGCCGGACCTGCCGGTGCGCTTCGACATCACCGGCCGCCAACCCATCCTGCGCTACATCGCGCACGCCGAGCTCGCCGCCAACGATGCCTGGCTTGCGGAGTGGGCGGGCATCGTCGCGGGCTGGATCGCGGAGGGGCGGACGCCCTTCGTGTTCATCCATGCGCCGGACGACACATGGGCGCCGCCACTCGCGCGCCGCTTCCATACGCTGCTGGCCGAGCGGGCGGATGTCGGCGAGATGCCGGTGTGGCCTGGGGAAGCGGACGATGGGGGAGCACAGCCGGTGGAGGCCCGGCAGTTGGGGTTGTTCGGATGAACTTTATGGGGGTCTGACCAAAAATCGTCCGGCGGGCAGACCGAGGGTGAATAATCCAGGGGGAGGTGGATCGCGCCGCCGCCGGGGCGGGTTTCCGTCCGAGGCGGCTACGCGCGATCCGCGCGTGCTTCGTGCGCAACCAAGTGC
>CAZCJG010000440.1:0-3223 GCA_964498575.1 uncultured Anaerolineales bacterium
GGGCGTGGACTACGAACGCATCCTGCGCGCCGCCGAGGCCGAGGCGGACGTCGTGGTCTGGGATGGCGGCAACAACGACCTGCCCTTCTTCCGGCCGGACGTGCAAATCGTGGTGCTCGATCCCTTGCGCGC
The DNA here is from genome assembly GCA_964498575.1 of uncultured Anaerolineales bacterium. Taxonomy (GTDB): domain Bacteria; phylum Chloroflexota; class Anaerolineae; order Epilineales; family Epilineaceae; genus CAZCJG01. Next base: position 133 of record CAZCJG010000440.1, read on the forward strand.
CGGCCACGAGCTCTCCTACTACCCCGGCGCGGTCAACCTGCGCATGGCGGACGTGGCGGTGATCAACAAGGTCGACAGCGCCACGCCCGACCAGGTCGCCACAGTCCGCGCGAGCCTGGCCGCGGCCAACCCCCACGCCGAGGTGATCACCGCCGAAAGCTGGATCAGCGTCGACGATCCGGACTCGGTACGCGGCAAGCGCGTGGTGGTGATCGAGGACGGGCCGACCCTGACCCACGGCGAGATGGCCTTCGGCGCCGGCGTCGTCGCCGCCCGGCGGCTGGGCGCGGCGGAGATCGTCGATCCGCGCCCCTACGCGGTGCGCTCGATCGCCGCGACCTATGCCGAGTACCCGACCACCGGCGCGGTGCTGCCGGCGATGGGCTACGGCGAGCGGCAGATCGAGGACCTGGAGTGGACCCTCAACCACGTCCCGGCCGACCTGGTGCTCGTCGGTACGCCGATCGACCTGACCCGCATCGTCGAGCTCAACAAGCCCGCCCTGCGCGTGCGCTACGAGCTCGGCGTGGTCGGCCGGCCGACCCTGGGCGAGGTGCTGGCGGAGCGGTTGGGGCTGGGGTGAGCGGCTGAGACCTGAGTAGATCGATGATCCGCCGGCTTCTGCCTATCGGGCTTGTCCTCGCGGCGTACCTGGTGCTCGGCACCGCGTACGCTCTCTGGACGCCGCTGTGGCAGGTGCCGGACGAGCCCGCGCACTTCAACTACATCCGCCACTTTCTGGTCGGCCCAACGTACGGCTTTCCGAAGATCGAGCCGGGCGACTATCCCTTCGAGCAGTTGGAAGCGCTCAAGGCGGACCGGTTTCCGCCCGGCGCTCCGATCTCCGGCATCCAATATGAGGATCACCAGCCGCCGGCCTACTATGTGCTGGCGGTGACCGTGTATCCCTATTCCTGGGCGGACACCTTGATCCGGTGGGTTCCCGACGATCCGCGCGAAGAGTGGAGCCTGCACGCCTACGAGCGGAATGCCGCGCAGAACCTGCGCCTCCTCGGCGTCCTGCTCGGCGCGGTGACCGTCCTCCTCACGTGGCGCATCGCCGCGCTGCTCAATACCGACGACGACATCCTGCCCGTCGCCACCGCCGGCTTCATCGCCTTCCTGCCGATGAACCTGACGATGACGGCAGCGGTCAACAACGATCCCCTGGCTTACGCGGTCATGGCGGCGGTGCTGCTGGTCGCGCTGAAGCGGCTGCTGGGCCGGATATCCGACCGCCGCTTCATCATCGACGGCGGCTTGCTCTTCGGCCTCGCGATCCTGACCAAGGTGTCCGTGATGGTCCCGGCCGCGGTGGTCCTGGCGGCGGTCGAGATCTTCCGCTGGTGGCGGTGCAGACGATTGGGGATCGAGTGGACGGTGGCGACGATCGTCCCGACTCTCGGGCTGGGCTTCTTGATCGGCCTGCCGTGGATGATTCGCAACGCGCGGGTCTACGGCGCGGGCGACTGGTTCGGGCTGCGGGCGCATGATCGGGTGGTGGACTGCGTGGAAACGGGCGTGCACTGCCAGGCGCGGACGGCGGACTGGATCGCCCAGAAAGGGCTGGCGGACCTGCTGCTGCGCTTCGGGGAGTTCACCTTCAAGAGCTTTTGGGGGGTGTTCGGGTGGATGGCGGTGTTCCTGACGGACGTTGGAGGCGTGCCGATCTACCCGGCGCTGGCGGCGGTGTCGCTGGCGGCGCTGGTCGGACTCATCGCTTACCTGGCGCGGCTGCGGCGGGCGGAGGGGGTGGTGGCGGCGGACCAGCGGTGGGGGTTGGCGCTGTTGGGGTTGAGCCTGGCGGTGACGGTGGCGGGGTATGTCTGGTACAACCTGACGTTCGTGCAGCATCAAGGGCGGTATTTGTTTCCGGGGTTGGTGCCGATTGCGTTGGGGTTCATGCTCGGCTTGCGGGAGGTCACACAACGGATTGCCAAGCGGATACGCGGATTGAGCGGATTGGACAGATTGGGAGTGGGCGGGGATCGGCGGTTGGAGGACGGGAGTCAGGGAATGTGGGATCGGTGGTTTGAGGCCGGCGCGCTGTACGGGTTCGTGGTGGCGTTGGCGGGGTTGGCGTGGATCAGCTTGACGCGCTACATCGTGCCGGGGTTGGGGTGAGGAGTGCCGGGCGGGGTGGCTGGCGATCTCGACATAACGGGAGTGTGCGTGTGTGGCTCTCGGATTCATCCAGTCGTTGGCGATGCCCGTTATTCATGCCCGAGCACTGGGTGCGGCACGTAGGGGGCCTCCAGGGCGGCGCATTCCTCGGCGGTCAGGTGGAGGTCGAGCGCGGCGATGGCGGATTCCAGGTGGGTCAGCTTGGTCGCGCCGACGATGGGGGCGCTGATGCCTGGTTGGTGGAGGAGCCAGGCGAGGGCGACCTGCGCCGGCGCCACGCCGCGCTGCTCGGCGAGCGCGGTGACGGTGTCGACGACGGCGTAGTCCGCGGCTTGGTAATACATGTGGTGGGCGAAGCTGTCGCTCCGGGCGCGGGCGGTCGGGCCTTCGCCGCGGGCGCCGCGGTTGCCGGCCAGGAAGCCGCGCGCCAAGGGGCTCCATGGGATGATCCCGACGCCCTCGTGCCGGCAGAGCGGCAGCATCTCGCGCTCCTCCTCGCGGTAGACCAGGTTGTAGTGGTTCTGCATGCTGACGAAGCGCGCCCAGCCGTGGCGGTCCGCGATCTGGAGCGCGCGGGCGAACTGCCAGGCGAACATGCTCGAGGCGCCGATGTAGCGCACCTTGCCCGCGCGGACGAGGTCGGTCAGCGCTTCGAGCGTCTCCTCGATCGGCGTCGCGGGGTCGTAGCGGTGGATCTGGTAGAGGTCGACATGGTCCGTGCCCAGCCGCCGCAGCGAGGCGTCGATCGCGTCGAAGATGTGCTTGCGCGACAGGCCGCGCGCGTTGGGGTGCTCGCCGGTGGGGTGGAAGACCTTGGTGGCCAGCACCACCTCGTCGCGCCGGGCGAAGTCCGCCAGCGCCCGGCCGGTGACCTCCTCGCTCACGCCGGCCGAGTACATGTCGGCGGTGTCGAAGAAGTTGATCCCCAACTCCAGCGCCCGGCGGCGACAAGGGCACGGATGACAAC
>CAZCJG010000441.1:0-3216 GCA_964498575.1 uncultured Anaerolineales bacterium
ATGGGCCGGCGGCACCCGCTCGCCGGCTTGAATTGGCGGCGTCACAACTGGCGTTAACGCTGCGATCGGCCCAGGCGTGACACGTTTGTCAGGTTAGACATGTTCGGCGCGCCGGCGCCGGACCGGTTGGATGGGGGCCCGGCGTGTCCGGCGGGCGCGCCGGCGCCGCGCGCGTCGGCGGTCTCGGGCACGCAATACTTCACGCGGGCGATCTTGAGCATGCTCATGTCGTCCCAGGCATAGGCCCAGCCGGCGTCGCCGTTGGCGAAGCTCATCCAGTCGTCGCGCTCGCCGAAGCGGGCGTCGATGCTGATCGGCCCCTCGACGATCCGGTAGCCGGCGTCCAGCACCGCCAGCGTGCCGCGGTCGTTCGCCGATACCCAGCCGGCCAGGAAGCCCCGGCCGTAGCGCGCCAAGTGGGCCGAGGCCTCGTCGACCTCCGGCGTGTCGGTCAGCCACAGGACCTGGCCCGGCTTGCCGTCGTTGTCGATGTGGACCAGGCCGACGTCGGCCGAGGCGCGGCCCTCGCGGGAGATGAAGGTCAGGACGAAGCCGTCGGCCACCGGCACCAGGCCGCCTAGGCGCGCGGTACTGCCGCCGCTGCAGTCGCCGGACGGCTCCTTGCGGATCTCCGAGCGGTGGTTGAAGTAGATGCCCTTGCCGGGATAGCAGTCCGACAGGCACACCGGCCCGAAGCGCTCGCCGTTGTGGGCCATGCGCAGGTCCAGGCTGTGGCTGCAGCCCCAGTCCCAACCGCCGGACAGCTTGTCGCCCGCCTCGTCGTACAGCCAGAAGAGGTCGCCCTGGTGCTTGTCGTTGTTGGCGCCGAAGAGCTGGGTGTGGCCGAAGTAGGCGCCGTACTGGCTGCCGGACCAGACCAGGCGGCCTTCGTGGCCCCAGTCGTCGATCCACTTCGAGCCGATCACGTTCTGCGGCCGGGTGCCGACGAGCTGCTTCTCGAACACCTTGTTGCCCAGGTTGTCGAAGCGCACCAGCCACATGTCGTCGGGATCGCCCAGGAGCAGCGCCGCGCCGTCGTCGTGGGCGACGAAGCCGCGCACCTCGGACTTGCCGGCGAGCAGGTCCAGCCCGCGCCGGTCGTCCTCGCCGTGCAGCGGGGTGATGTGGACCTGGTCGTTGGCGTCGGTCCACGCGGCCTTGGCGCCGCCGTCGGGCAGGGGCGAGAGCATGACCGGCCGATTGGTGCCGGAAAAGCCCCGCCCCTTGCGCACGACCACGCTATCCGGCGCGACGCTGACCTCCGACACGTGCAGCCGCGCCTTGAGCTCGGGGCACCGCGGTGTCGCGGTGGCCGTGGCGGTCGGCGTTGCCGTGTCGGTCGGGGTCGCCGTATCGGTCGGCGTCGGGGTGACGGTCGGCGTGTCACTGGGCAGCGCGGTCGGCGGCGGCGGGAGCAGGTAGGGATCCTGGCGGCGGACGACGAACGGGATGAGGATGGCCGGCAGCTCGCCCGCCCGCGGCGCGTCCGGGGCGTCGGCTGCGGCGGAATGCGCCACCGGCGCCGCGAGCGGTGCCTGGACGACGGGCGCGGCGGGACCGGCGACGAGCGGCCCCCCGGCGACGAGGCCGGCGATCAGCATGGCGCCGAGCACACCCCCGGCAAGCAAACAGACGACCGGCTTCTTTCGCATCGCTTCAACCTCCTCCGGGCTGGTGCGGTCTCTCGGGCAGGCGCAATCCTCGGCTGCGGCGCGTGGGGGCCACACCTTACCACGATTGCGGTCATCGTGCAAGAGGTGTGGTCTGGACATCCCCCGACCCCTACCGCCGCAGCTCCCCGCGCGGCACGAACAGCGCGTGCCCGGCGGCATCCGGCCCGACGCGGGTGTTGACCGCCGGCTGTGAGATGCGCTTGCCGTCCGTACCGACCGCCTCCAGCCGGTAGTGCCAGGTCCCCGCCTCCGGTGCGTCGCGAAGCACGTAGGCCCGCCCGGTCGCCGCGCCGCCTTCCGACGGGATCAGGACGCGGTTGACCCGGGTCCACGGTCCGTCGGTTCCGGCGGCGCGCTGCACGTCGAAGCCGAGCGTGTCCGCTTCGCTGGCGGTCTCCCAGATCAGGATGACCCGATCCGCCAGGCCGATGGCGCGGAAGTAGCGCAGCTCGGCGGCGGTGGGCGGGCAGTTGACGCTCGTGCAGGCGTCGGCCGCGGCCACGCCGGTCCCGCCGTCACGATAGTCGACGATCACGCCGCGGCCGGCGGTGAAGATGTCGTTAGCCGGTGATGCCGATCGCGCTGAACTTCGCGAAGTCGCCGGGGCTGGCCGCGTCGATATCCGCCTGAAGGTCGTGGGCCGCGCGTGCCGGCCGGGACTGATCGGCCAGCAACCACACGCCGGCAAGCAGCAACGACAAAATCCCGAGAACCGTGAGACGATTCCGCATGTCAACCTCCCCTTGTCGCATTCATGAGTGACGGGACGCGCAGCCTGGGGGGACTTGGGAGGGGGCGTTCCCGCGCTCCAGAGTATACGGCCAGCAGCGGGGCCGTCAAAGCCGGCCCCACGTTCGGGCCTATTGGACAGGCGACGCGTGCTGCATACAATCCGGCTAATGTCAAACGAGCCATTCCCATCCGAAGCAAGCGCCCCATCCGACCTCGCGGCGGCCGCCTCGCCGACGCATCCGCCTGCCGCGTCGACCGCCACGGCCAACCTGGACGACGCCGGCTTCGTCTACCGCGCCGTGCGCTCGCTGGCGCATGGGCTGTTCTTCACCCTGGGCCGGATCGAGGTCGAGGGGCTGGGCAACTTCCCGGAGCGCGGTCCCTATCTTCTGGTGATCAACCACCTGCACTTTCTGGACGTGCCGACGGTGTTTTCCATCGTGCCGCACCGGGCCGCGGTCATCGCTTACGAGGGCTGGGCCAAGCATCCGGTGTTCGGCGGGATCATGCGCGCGGTGACCGAGGTGATCCCGATCAACCCGGCGAAGATCGACCACCGCGCGCTGGCCAAGGGGATGGACTGGCTGCGCGCGGGCGGGGTGCTGGGCATCGCGCCGGAGGGCCGGCGCTCGAAATCGGGCGAGCTCCTCGCCGGGCAGCCCGGCGCGGCTTATCTGGCCAGCCGGACCGGTGTCCCGATCGTCCCGGTCGTCGCCTGGGGGCAGGAGCACGCCATCGAGGCGTTCAAGGGGCTGCGCCGGCCGCGGGTCTACGTGCGGGTCGGCCAGCCCTTCGTCCTGCCCGGCGCGCC
>CAZCJG010000442.1:0-3187 GCA_964498575.1 uncultured Anaerolineales bacterium
CTGATCTGGTAGCCCTTCGGCAGGTCCGGGTAGTGGTAGTTCTTGCGCTCGAACCAGGTCCGCGGGTGGACTATGCAGCCCAGCGCCAGGGCGGTACGGACGGCGAGCTCGACGGCGCGCGCGTTGGGCACCGGCAGCGTGCCCGGCAACCCGAGACAGACCGGGCAGGTGCGGGTGTTCGGGTCGGCCCCGTCGTAGTCCGCCGCGCAGGCGCAGAACATCTTGGTCGCGGTGAGAAGCTGGACGTGGGTCTCCAGGCCGACGACGAGCTCGAAGTCGCCGGCGCCCGCTGGCACGGTCATGGGCGGTCCGCCGGAACGATTCCGGCTTCGACCAATCGCCCCAACACCGCTTCCGCCACGATCCGGTTGCCAAGCACGCTGTAATGCCCCCGGCCATCGGGCTGCGCGAAGAGCGCGCGGTAGTCCGCGACCTCGCCGCGCTGCTTGGCCTGGACGAAGGCTTTCGCAAGGTCGATGATCGCGAGCTTGTCCTCGCCCTCGTCCCCGGCCCCTCCATGCCCGCGAACAGCATCCAGCACATCGGAGTAGTTCGTCCGCCCGCTCTGCTCCTCCACCGTGATGGTCTCGTGCAACATCGGGAACATCAGCAGCACCGGTATGGCCCCGTCCGCCCGCACCGAGCGGGCGAACTGCTCGATCAGGCGTGCGGACAGCGCGACGCGCCCTCCATCCGGATCGGGCTGCGCGGGGCGCCGGACCGGACCGGCGAGGAGGGTCCGCAGCAGGCGGAAGCTATAGAAGGCGTCCAGAGTATGGCGCCGGTAGCGCCGGTCGTCGCACCAGAGGTCGTGTGGGCAGAGGCGGTCGAGCACGCGCTCCGGGGCGCCGGTGATCTCCGCGTAGTAGTCTGCGTAATCTTTGAAGGGGATGTCGAGCCGCTCGAGGTCGCCACCGGTATCGGGATCCGGCGGGAGGAAGATTGGCTTGGGCAGCGGCGGGCCGAAGGGATTGTAGAAGGGCACGAAGCGGTTGGTGTTGCGATTCAGCCCGTCTTCCTCGTAGCCGATCAAGACGATGTCCGGATGGTACGCGCGCCCTTGATCGAGATAGCGCAGGTAGGCCTGATCCGTGCCGTAGGCGCCGACGCCCCAGTTCATCGCCTCGAGGTCCGGCCGATCCCGCTCGATCACCGCGGTCCAGGTTTCACCGTTGTTCACCTCGTCGCCGTGGGTGAAGGATGGCCCGAAGGCCGCCAGCCGCGTGACACCGGGCGGAGCGGCCCGGGCATACGCGTGCAGCGACCGGATGCCGATGCCATTGGAGATCTTTCGTGCCGTGCCGGAGCCTTGCTCGGCGTTGGGTCGGATGTTCCAGCCGAGCACGGGATCGTAAGCGATGTAAGCCTCCGGGTGCTCCGCCCAGGCGTCGAGCGTCGCGCGCTGCGCCGGCGTGAGCAGCGGCGCCGGCAGGAGCTCGATCGTCCGCCCGGCCAGCGTGACCGACGGCCGCCCCCACCACACGATCCGCGCGGCCAGCTCCAGGGTGACGAGGGTGACCGCCAGCATCAAGCCGAGCCGGGCCAGCAAGATCCCGAAGCGCCGCCACGAGCTGCCGGTGCTCGACGCGCTCGCGATGGGCTGGGACAAGGGGGATGCCGGGACGGCCTCGGCCATCCGCGGGGCGCTGTCGTCCATGCGCGAAGATGATAGTCCGTTGCACTTCGGACGGGATCGATCGCCGCTCTAGCCGCGCCCGATCAGCGGTCGCGCCAAGGCGGCGATGCGCTCCAGCGCCGTGTCGATCTTCTCCAGCGATGTGGCGTAGCTGCAGCGGACGAAGCCGCGCCCAGCCTCGCCGAAGGCCTCGCCCGGCACGACCGCGACCTTGTGCTCGTAGAGCAGGCGGGTGCTGAAAGAGTCGCCGTCCAGCCCCGTGGGACGGATGTCCGGGAAGGCGTAGAAGGCGCCGCGCGGCTCGAAGGTCGGCAGGCCGATGGCGTTGAGGCCGTCGACGATCGTCCGCCGGCGCCGGTCGTAGGCGGCGAGCATCGCCTGGACCGCGTCCTCGGCGGCCGGATCGGTCAGCGCGGCCAGCGCGGCCCATTGCCCGGCGGTGGGGGCGGACATGATGATGTACTGGTGGATCTTGCGCAGGCCGGCGATCAGCTCGGCTGGGCCGCAGGCGTAGCCCACCCGCCAGCCGGTCATCGCGTAGTCCTTGCTGAAGCCGCCCAGCGTGATCGTCCGCTCGCGCATCCCCGGCAAGGAAGCGAAGCAGACGTGCTCGGTGTCGTAGATCAGGCGGTCGTAGATCTCATCCGACAGCACGAACAGGTTGTGGCGCTCGGCGAAGTCGGCGATCCCGACCAACCGCTCGCGGTTGATCACCGCCCCGGTGGGGTTGCAGGGCGAGCCGAAGAGCAGGCCGCGCGTGCGCGGGGTCACCCGACGAGCGAGATCGCCGGCCTCGAGTTGGAAGTCGTTCTCGACATGGGTCGGCACCGGCACCGGCTGGCCGCCGGCGAAGATGACGACGGCCGGATAGGCGACGTAAGCGGGCTCGGGCACCAGCACCTCGTCGCCGGCCTCGACCAGGGCGAGCGCGGCCAGGTGCAGCGCCTCGCTGACGCCGACGGTGACCAGGACCTCGGTCTCGGGGTCGTAGCGCACGCCGTACAGCCGGTCGACCTGGTCCGAGATCGCCCGGCGCAGCTCGAGGACGCCGCTGTTAGAGGTGTAGCCGGTCAGCCCAGCCGCCAGCGAAGCCTCGCCGGCGGCCAGGATCGGCGCCGGCGTCACGAAGTCCGGCTCGCCGATCCCCAGCGAGATCACCTCCGGCATGGTCGCGATGATGTCGAAGAACTTGCGGATGCCGGAAGGCGGCACGGCCTGCACCCGGCGGGTGAGGCCGGGGAGGGCTGGGGGCGTCGGGGCGAAGGCGATGGGCGGGGCGACGGTGGATAGCATGGACGGCCTCTCTTTGGGGGGCTGCTCAAGGCAGTACGGTGAATCCTTCTATGGCGGCCGCTTGGCGCAATCGAGTATCCAGGCAAACGAACTCGCGGCCGCGGGGACGATGTTGTGCCCATATCAGGGCGGCGCCAAGCTGAAGCGCATCACCCGTACGAAGTGGGTGAAGCCGAAGTGCGCGCATCGCTGCTTGTCGCAAGGGATCTCCGGCTTCCATTTCCACCCACCGGGACTCCAGAATGCCGAGTGCTCGCA
>CAZCJG010000443.1:0-3177 GCA_964498575.1 uncultured Anaerolineales bacterium
GGATCGAGCCGGAGAGGGCGACGTTCCCGGCCTCGAGATAGATCCCCGCGCCGCCGTAGCCGCCCGCGCCGCCGCGGGCGAAGGGCGGGGTGGCGTGGTTCGCGGCGCTACCGCCGCCCGAGCCCATCTGGATCTGGTCGGGCTCGAAGTCGTAGGCGTCGCCGCCCGGCGCGGCCAGGGGCAGGGCCAGCGTCATGCCCGCGCCGCCCGCGCCGCCGTGGCCGCCGCCGCCGCCGCCGGTGGCGTGGACGATCGGGCCCATCATGCCGCGCGAACCGCCGCCCGGGCCGCTGCCGGTGATGCCCTGGCTGCCGCGCAGCGCGGTGGCGATGCCGCCGGCGAAGCCGAGGCCGTTGCCGTTGAGCGTGCCCTGGACGTCGATGTCGTCGGCGTAGATATAGAGCGGCATGCCGGCGTCGACGAAGGCCGTCACGTCCTTGGGCACGACGAAGCGCCCGACGTTGTGGAAGACGCCGCTCAGCACGTCGCCCTGGGCCACGATCAGGTCCGCCCCGCCGAAGTCACGCCCGGCGACCAGCGCCTTGAGCCCGTCCGCCCGCGCCGGCTTGTCCGCCCGGCGGGCGTCGGCCGCCCGCGGCTTGTCGATGCGCCGGCCGGACGAGGCGCCGCCCTGGGCGCGATCGATCGCCGCCGCCAGGGTCGGCGCCGGCTCCAGGCCGCGCGCCGGCAGGCTGAAGGGGACCTCGCGCTCGGGCGCCATCGGCATCTTGGACAGCTCGCCGAGCAGCTCGGCGTAAGGCTCCATCATCACCGTGTAGTCCAGCGAGGTCTCGATGTACAGCGGCCGGCTGGAATCGACGCCCTCCGCCTCGACATAGGCCGTGCCGTCGCCGTTGAGCACGAACACCGCCTCGATCGGCTCGCGCTGCAGGTCGCCGCCGACCTGGAAGACCTTGAGGATGTCCTTCACCTCGCCGAGCTTGGGGTTCAGGCCGACGTCGACGATGATGCTGCCGTCCTCGGCCACCGACAGCCCGCGGTTGCCGGGATAGGCGAAGATGATGCCCTTGACGACGTCCGGGTCGGTGATCTCAAGCGTGCGCCGCAACAGGAAGTGGTCATCCGGGTCGATCTTGGCCTCGACGATGGCGCGGACCCCGCTGTACAGCTTGTTGTAGCGCACGCCGCTGAAGGCAGGCACGCCGCCCAACGGGTTGCCGGGGTCGTCGGCGAACAGGAACCGCACGTTGTTCGGCCACTGGAACACGCCTTCCGGCCCCGCCGTGTTGGCATCCATGAACGCGAGACCGAGCGCGGTGGCGTTCTGGCCGTAGGTGGCGAGCTGGATGCCGGACTTGCGGATCAAGACCTCGTGAGCCGTACCCTGCAAGTGGAAGTCGACCGACTCGGCGAGCTGCCCCTTGTTCTCGAACAGCGGCAGCGGCGTTTCGGTGCGCACCACCGGGTCTTCCTGGGCCTTGGCGGTGGCCAGGTTGCCCGAGGCGGGGATCAGACACAGCGCGAGGATCGCGAGCGTGGCGAAGGTTCGCCGCAAAGCCGTGGACATCGAGGGTCCTCCCTGGTTACCGGTCGATCGCGACCGGGATGGAATACAGTGTCGGGGCACGCCGAACGGGGACGACGGTTGCCTGACCTGTAATAACGTGGGGAAGGCCCGAAAGATACGGGTGCGGCGACGAGTTTCCTGAAAATCCCGGAATTCGGTTGGCCGCGGTTGGCTGCGGGGGGATGACGCCGCTCCTCTGCAAATCGGGAGCATGGCGTCGCAAAAAAACGCCCTGCCGGGGTCCGGTTGAGTCCGGACCCCGGCAGGGTGACAGTCGACTTACGGTGCGAAGATCGGCTGGCCCGGGCAGATCGGGACGATGCCCTCCGGGAAGCAGAACGTGAGGTTGAGGTCGTTGCGGAAGGGGATGCCGCGGTCGCCCGCCGCCTCGTCGCCCGGCACTTCCGTGCCCAGGCGCGTGTTGGTGCGCTCGACCGACACCGCCCCCAGGCCGACCAGGTTGCGGACGAACTCGCCGGTGGGGTTGAACACGTCGTGCTCCCAGAAGGTGGCGCTGATGATCGCGCTGCCGCGGAAGCCCGCGCCGATGTAGCCCCAGGTCTGCAGGTCGATGTACTCGACCTGGCGGTCGTGCAGCTTCTGGCAGACGAAGTCCAGGAGGCCGTTCTGGTCGTAGATGAAGATCGCGAAGTCGGTGAAGCCGGGCTTCTCGGCCAGGTTCATGATCGCGACCTCGGTCGTCACGCCGTCGCCGTCCAGGTCCTTGAGGAAGCTCGGGATGGCGATCAGGCCGATGCCCTGGTCCAGCCCGCCGTCGGCGAAGCCGACCTGCCAGTTGTAGGCCTTGTGCTCCGGCAAGAGGCTGTAGGCGATCGCCTGATCGCTGGTGGTGCGCGCGACGTCGCTGTACTTGATGAGCTGCGCCACGCCGACCACGCTCGGCGCTTCGATGACCGCCGAGCCCGCGTTCCACCACTCCTGGCTCTCGACGCGGACGCTGCCGACCCAACTGCCGGGCAGCTTCGCGACGACCGGCAGGAAGTAGGTCTGGCTGCCGCGCGGGCAGATCCAGTCCACCAGCGTGGTGATGATGTCGCCCGAGCGGTCCAGGAAGTAGACCTTGACCTTGGCCGCCTTGATCGGGTCGATGTTCTGCACCTGGATGCCGGTGTCCCAGCCCTGGTACTCGCTGTAGATCAGCGGGCCGAACAGCACCTGGTTGCCCGGCCTGAGCAGCTTGAACTCGGGGTCGTCGGCGGTGGTGAAGACGTAGTTGAAGCCCGCGGGCTCGGCGACGTAGGTCATCATGATGTCGCGCCCGAAGATGTCGACCGCGATGCCCATCGGCTCCGACGAGCGGATCCAGGCGCTGCCCTGCCAGTCCTGCCCGACGCAGTCGCTGGCGTCGTACTGGTAGCTCTCGCCCGGGGCGAGGGTGGTGACGTCGCAGATCCGCGCGCGCAGGCAGTCGTCCTGGGCCTTGAACCAGATCTCCAAGGACGAGCACTCCAGGCCGCCGTTCTGGATGTACATCACGGTGTTGAGCTCGCCCTTGTCGGCGTAGATCAGCGGGACGTAGTAGGAGAAGCCGCCGAAGATCGTGTCGAACTTGCCCAGGTGGTCGCCGGCGATGCCGTTGTACTTGCCGGTGACGTCGACGCCCGGCGTCAGGTCGCCGGGGCAGCGGC
>CAZCJG010000444.1:0-3175 GCA_964498575.1 uncultured Anaerolineales bacterium
CGACCGACGTGGTGACCGGCTTGATCAAGGCCAACTTCCCGGCGCGCATCGCCTTCACCGTCGCCAGCGGCATCGACTCGCGGGTCATCCTGGACCGCACCGGCGCCGAGGCGCTGCTCGGCCGCGGCGACATGCTCTACCTGGCACCGGAGGCGCCGGACCCCCGCCGCCTGCAGGGCGTGCTGGTCACCGACCGCGAGGTCGCCGCCCTGGTCGCCTTCTGGAAGCGCTCGCCCTGGCAGGGCCCCGGCCGCCTGCCGCCTTGGGACGCGCTGGTGCCCTCGGACGACCCCGACGCCGATCTCTACGCCCAGGCGCAGGACCTCGCCGCGAGCTCGCCCGAGCTCAGCCCCTCGCTGCTCCAGCGGCGGCTGCGGGTGGGCTACGCCAAGGCGCGTGCGCTGTACGCGCGGCTGGTCGAGGACGGGTGGGCGGACGCGGGGCGAGGCGAGGAAGGCGGGCTGGGCGATGCGGGACTGGCGGACGATGAGGGACGCTCGGATCCAGGGCACGACGCCGCGGCTCGCGACGCGGGTGGGGGCCGACGGAAGCCGCGGCGGGACCTGGATTGGGTGGATCGCGAGTTCGACGGGTAGACGATGGGGGCGAAGCCATCGCCCTTGACCCGCGTCCATGGGATCCCTGTCGTCGCCCTGCGTCGGAGTTCAACCCCCGGTCGGCGGTCGCGCGCGCGACGGCACCCCCCTCGCCTCGTCCGAGCTAGCTCTTGATCACGTAGGTGTTGGCGATCTTGTCGTGCCAGCCCTGCTTATCCTTGTCGATCGCGATCCAGATGAAGCCGAGGTAGAACACGATGGCGCTGATAATGTAGCCGATGTAGCGGATGAACGCCTTGCCCATCGTCATCGGCTGGCCATCGGTGCTCACCACGCGCAGACCCATCGTCTTCTTCCCGGGCGTGGCGCCGCTGGTGCCCCAGAAGTAGACGTAGTAGCCGACGCCGATCACCACGGCCAGCAGTTGCATCAGCATCAGCAGCACCCCGGAGTCACCCCCCAGCAAGCGACCGACAAACCACAGGAGGCCGGTGATGATGCCGACGATGATCGCATCGATGAAGTACGCGACGAACCTTGGGCCGAACGTGCCCTTTTCGGCCATGGATTCGGGCATGGATGACATATCAGATTCCATTGAGAGTATCTCCTCTTGTCAGGACCCGAAGGTCGAGGTCGGGGTAGACAACCCTAGCTGCTTCAACACCCGAGGCGGGGAATAGTTCCGCCGGGGCCGCGATCGACGGGATCGCATCGGCCCGCTTGTGCCGGCCGCGGGCCGGCCTGGATCGGGGCGTGGGCGCGAGAGGGTGGCGGGGTGGCGCTTGACCGCTGGTGTCAATCCGGAATAATGTCGCGGGCGGGGAACCGCCGATGCGGTGTCCATCATCGACAGGAGCAGCCATTGCCTGATAACCAGGAGCTGACGCGATCGAGAGGGTCTGTGGGAGACCCGCGCACCTTGGCTGAGGAGCTCGCCATGCGCGCCACGATCGTGCTGGCCCCCGCCGCCGGCGGCAAGACCGCGCACTGCGTGGACGCGGTGCAGGCCAAAGCTCGCGCGAGGCCCCTCGCGCCGATTTGGGTGCTCTTGCCGGATCGGACTCAGGCGCGCTACTTCAACCGCCGCCTGGCCGAAGCCGGCGGGGCGCTGGGCGTCCACGTCGGCACCTTCGATGCGTTCTACCGGGCGATCCTGGACGCGGCCGGCACGCCGGTGGCGGAAGCCCGGTCGCCGCTCGTCTACCGGCTGGTCCGTGCGGCGATCCGCGACGTGGCCGCGGCCGGCGGGCTGGCGCACTACGCGCCGATCGCCGCGCTGCCGGGTTTCGCCGAAGCCGCCGCCAAGGCGATCGGCGAGCTCAAGAACGCACGCGTGACCCCGCAGCGCTTCCTGGACGAGGGCGGCGAGGACGCGCGCCTGGTCGAGCTGAGCCGGATCTATGCGGCCTACCAGGTCCGGCTGACCGGACTGGGCTGGGTCGATCCCGAGGGTTTGAACTGGCTCGCCGTCGCGGCGCTCGAAACCAACCCCGAGCTCGTGGCGGACTGGGCGCTGGTGGTCGTCGACGGCTTCGACGACTTCGAGCCCGCCCGCCGCGACGCGCTGGTCGCCCTGGCCCGCGCCAAGCCGGGGCTGATCGTGACGCTGCCCGGCGAGCGGGGCTTCGCGCGGCCCGCGTTTCGGCGTTTCCAGCGGGCTTTCGACACGCTCGCCGCGTGCTTGTCCGGGGACGATGTGACCTTCGCGAACGTCGTGGACTTGGTGGAGCTGCGACAGCCGCCCCGCCTCGCCGGACGCTTGGCCGAGATCGAGCGCGCGTTGTTCGAGCCGGCGCAAGGTGCGGCGGAGCCAGCGTCAACCGCGGTGGATCGGGGTGCTATCTCGATCAGACCTCTCCCCGTTCCGGCGCCGATCGCCTTCGTCGAGCTCGCCTCGCCGGCCGAGGAAGCGCGCGAGGCGCTGCGCTGGGTCAAGGCGCGCCGCTTGCGCGACGGCGTCACGCTGCGCGACTGCCTGATCGTCACGCCCGCGCCGGAACGCTATCGCCCCTTGCTGCGCGAAGCGGCGGCGGAGTTCGACCTGCCGATCGAGTTCACCGAGGGCGAGCCGCTGATCACCACGCCTGGCGCCACCGCCCTGGCCGACCTGCTGGACCTGCCGCGCCAGGACTACCCGCACCGCCTGCTCGCCGACACGCTGCGCAGCCCCTATTTTCGCCTGCCGGCTTTCAGGCCGGGCGACGCCGACCTGCTCGAAGCGGTCAGCCGGGCGCACGGCATCGCCCAGGGGCTGGACCGCTGGCGCGCGGCGCTGGATCGCCTGGCGCGCGCCCGGGCGGCGAGCGATGAAGCTGAAGGGGGCGAGACCGACGACGCCGATGCCGCTTCGGGCGCGGACCTGCCCCGCGGCGCGGCGGCCGCCCGGCTCCGCGCGGCGCTGGATGGCCTGGCCGCGCACCTCGCTCCACCCGCCCCGCGGTCCAGCCGCGACTGGGTGGTCTGGCTGGAAGATCTGATCGCCGAGCTGCGCTTCGCCCCGGCCGAGCACGCCGCCCGGCCAGCCGCGGCGGGCCCGACATCGGACCCGCGCGAGCCTGCGGGCAACGGACCCGGCGGCGACGCCATCCGCACGGTGTTGCTTTACAAACCCGCCA
>CAZCJG010000445.1:0-3158 GCA_964498575.1 uncultured Anaerolineales bacterium
TGTCGCAGATCCGCGCGCGCAGGCAGTCGTCCTGCGCCTTGAACCAGATCTCGATCGAGCTGCACTCGATGCCGCCGTTCTGGACGTACAGCACCGTCGTGAAGCCGGCCTTGCCGGCGTAGATCAAGGGCACGTAGTAGCCGAAGCCGCCGTAGACCGGATCGTAGGTCCCCAGGTGGGTCCCGGCGATGCCGTTGTACTTCGACGTGGCGCTCGATCCCGGCGTCAGGTCGCCCGGGCAGCGGCGCAGCACCTCGACCGCCAGGTAGCCGTCGCCGATCGCCAGGCGCAAGGGGATGCCGCGGAACTCCAGGCCGTCGTTGTAAGCCTGCTTGAAGCGCCGGTAGTCATCCGCGTCGCCGACCAGGCCGAAGAACAGCTCCTCGCACATCAGGTCCGCCACCACGTCCTCGAAGCCCAGGTCGATGCCGACCTCGGAGAGCTTGCGGGCGGTGAACTTGAACAGGATCGCGCTCTTGGCGCCGGTCGGCACCTGCGCGTCGCGGAAGATCCACGACGTGCCCGGCACCAGGAGGCCGGTGCACTCGACCTTGAGCGGGCCGGCGGCCTGCGGCGGGCAGAAGCCGGGCGCGCCCCAGGCGACCAGGATGGCCTTGGAGGGATCGCAGCCCAGGAGCTGGACCTCGATCGTCGAGTCGCAGACGTCGTCCTGGCCCTGGAAATCCAGGATCGGCAGGTGCACCTGGCCGCCGAGCTGGCGGTTGGGATCGACCGTCGGCAGGCAGTCGACGGTGGCGCACTGGCTGATCGGGATCTGCGAGTCGTTCGGCCCGGTCCCGATCCGCGCGTAGTTCAACACCGCGTTCGCGCACATCCGCGAGCCGAGCACGGTGCCGCCGGCGACGCGCAGCTCGAAGTTGATGGCGACGACGTTGGCCGGCTGGGTGGCGGGGACGTTCCCGGTCCAGGTCAGCCCCTCGGCGCCGATCGTGCACTGGCCGTTCTGGCCGCCCGTGGCGACGCAGGAGCCGGTCCGGCCGACGAGCAGCGGCGGCAGCGGCAGGTCCAGCACCACCCCGAAGGCCGTCGCCTGCCCGCTGTTGACGAAGACCAGCTCGGCGTCCAGCACGTCGCCGGCGGCGGTGCAGTCGAAGGGATCGGCCAGCGTGAAGCTGGTGTTGGCTTCCAGGAACTCCGGCGTCGGGATGGGGGTGGCCATGGGTGTGGCGGTCGGGATCACCACGCCGCAGGACTTGGGCGGCGAGGCCGAGTTGCGCGGAGCCGGGGTGCCGCCCGTGAAGTCGGCCATGTTGTTGTCGCTGTCGACGCAGCCGTCGTTGTTCCGCAGCGCCGCGGTCGTGTTGCTCAGGGTCGGCGCCGGCGTGGTGCAGGTGCCCGGCGGCGAGCCTTCGCACGAGCTCGGCGTGCCGTAGCCGACGAAGTCGACCACGGTGGGGTCGCCCAGCCCCTGCCCGGACAGCGCCGTGGTGGAGTTGGCCAGGGCGACCTTGCCGGTGGTGGCGGACATCGCGATCGTGCCGGTGGCATCCGGCGTCGGCAGCGCGACGCCGTTGGTGCCGCAGGCTTCCTGGACGAGGTAGTAGCGGCCGGGCGGGATCGAGCCGGCCAGCGGCGTCACCTGCCACGTGGTCCCGGCGGACGAGGTGTACTGCACCGAAAAGCCGTTGACGCTGAGCGTCGTCGCGCCGGCGTTGAAGATCTCGACGAAGTCGCACATCAAGGGAGCCCCGGCATTGCCGCCGCCGCCGTAGACCTGGCTGATGCGCAGGTCGGCGGCCTGCATGACGGCCGGGCCGTCGACCCGGGCCTGCCTGTCGGGCGCCATGGCCGCGTCGGCGGCGCCCGCCGCGCCGGTTGCGCGCGCAGCCTTGCCGGCGGCCGCGCCCGCGGTGCCGGCAAGCACCGCAATCGCGGCCAGGCAGGCCAGCCCAGTGGCAAGTGCCAGCGCAGACGGTCGTGTCATCGTCGATTCTCTCCCTGCAGTTCCGATCGGCCGGGGTACACGTGCGGCGATGTCGGCCAGAGGCGATCCGCGACGCGCGCATCGCGCTGCCCGGCCAGCAGCGATCCCGTCCTGTTAAAACGGATGGCGCGCCCGGCAGATACGGCGGGGGGGTTAAATTCCTTCGATATTCGGAGGATTGCTCGCGGCCGGGGGTTCGGCCACCGCCGATGGGGCATCCACCACCGAGAGATCGCCGGCTGTCACGGGACCATCGGCCGCCGAGAGGCCGTCGGCCGCCAGGGGATCGTCAGCGCCTGCCGATCCCTGGAGAAACGCCCGCCACCCCGGCCGATCCGGCCGCGGCATCAGGCTCCCCGGCCGCCGCGCCCAGACCAGGTCGTAGTAGGTCTGCCAGCGCTGGGTTTCGATATCGATCAGCCCGAGCTGCGCCAGGCGCCGCTCGAAGGACGAAGCGGAACCGACACGGCCCGGGAACAGCCAGGCGTCGATCCCGCGGCGGTGGCTAACCAGGAGCCAGCCGCCAGGGCGCAGCACGCGGACCATCTCGGCCAGGGCGGCCGCCTGGTCGGGCAGGAACTCCAGGGCTTCGAGCATCGTCACCGCGTCGAAGCTCTCGTCCGGGAAGGGCAGCGGCGCGGCCGGATGGTGCAGCAAGTGGATACGGTCCGCGTAAGCGGACGTTTTCGCGGCCGCCACGGCCAGCATCCCACGCGAGGCGTCGATCCCGACGATCTCGCCGGTGAAGAAGCCGGTGCCGAAGAGCGCCAGCGGGAGGCGCGCGGTGCCGGTGGCGACATCGAGCACCAGGGCATCCGTGCCCATCGCCTCGTCCAGGCGGTTGAGCAGCGGGTTGCCCAGGTGGGTCAGCTCGTCGATGCGGTCGAAGTCCTTGACCCCGTCATAGGTCGGCGCGCCGCGGTCGTAGAGCCAGCGGACGACGCGCGGGCCGAGGTAGGCGCCCTCGGTGACGACGAGCAGGTAGTAGCCGGCCAGGACCGCCAGGGCGATCAGCACGGCGAGGGCGGCGAGCAGGGGGAGGGCGGTGGGCAGGGGGAGGGCGGTGGGCATGGGACGCGGGAGAGTGATCGGGCGGCGGTGGCGCTCAGTATAATTCATGTTGGTTTTGATTGTCGTTGCGCGGCCATCCGCCCCCTGCCCGGCCTCGCTCCGCTCGGCCACCCCTGCACCCCAACGCGCCAACGGCAGGCGC
>CAZCJG010000446.1:0-3158 GCA_964498575.1 uncultured Anaerolineales bacterium
GACCGTCTCCGCGTCCGCCCCCTTCTTCAGCTTGTCCAGCGCCGCCTCGGCCGCCGCCAGCTCGGCCTCGGCCAGCAGCAGCGCCGCCGCCTGGCGCGCGCTGTCCAGCCGCACGAGGATCGCGCCGGCCTTGACATCCTGGCCTTCCTCGGCCTCGATCTTGGCCACCCGCCCCCCGGCCGCCAGGCTCAGCGCCGCGCTGCGCCCCGGCACCACCCGCGCGTCGGCGACCACGCCGCCCGCGCTGGTCACCGGCGGCAGGGGCGTGGCGACGGGCGCGCCGGTCGCCGCGGGGGCGGCGGACCCGGACAGCCAGCCCTGGCGCTGGGCGACGACGAAGCCCAGGCCGGCCAGGACGAGGATGACGACGAGCACGATGGCGATGGTCTTGTTCATGACAGGGTCCTATTCGTAAACCAGCACTTCCCTCACGCTAACCCGCGTCGCGTTGCGGGCCGGCCACAGGCTGGCCAGCGCCGCGACCCCGGCGACGATCCCTAGCCAGATCATCGCGCCGAGGGTCGAAAACTTGAAGGTCAGGGGATAGGATAGCAGAGCCGTGCCCACCGCCCGGCTCATCGCCCAGCCCAGCGGGATCGAGACCGCGACCGCGGCCAGCCAGCTCAGGATGCCGATGATGATCCCCTCGGTGACGAAGATGCGCAAGAGCGCCGCGTTGGTCGCGCCGATGGCGCGCATCACGCCGATCTCGCGGGTGCGCTCGATCACGTTCAGGCTCATCGTGCCGGCCAGGCCCAAGCTGCCGACCAGGGCCAGGATCATCACCATCACCAGGAGCATCGCGACGATGCCGCCGAAGATCGCCTCGATCTCGGCACGCTCCTCGGCGATCTTGGCGATCAGGCCGACCTTGAGGCCGCGCTGTTCCAGCCGCGCTTCGAGCGCTTCGGCCACCCGCGCCTGGTACTCGGCGTCGTGCCGGTCGGTGGCCAGGGCCAGGTACTCGGCCCGGCCGCTGCGGTGCACCGCGCGGCTGAAGTAGTCGTAGTTGGCGTAGACGATCGGTGTGGCGCCGATGCCCTGGGCCACGCCGACCACGCGCCAGGTCGTGTCGCGGCCCTCCAGCCGCAGCTCGATCTCGCCGCCGACGTCCAGCCCCGGCTGATCGTCCAGCACGCCGGGCGTGACGACCAGCGCGTTCTCGTCCTCCGGCAGCAGCCAGCGCCCGCGCAGCAGGGTGGGCTTCAGCATCTTGGTGTCGGCCGGCGGCGAGAAGACGATCAGCGGGACCGAGATCGACAGCATCCGCCCGGCGCTTCCGCCGCCCGTCGCGCTGGTGTGGCGGGCGGTGGAGTAGCTCCAGCCCTCGGCGTCGACCACGCCCGGCAAGTCCAGCGCCGCCTGCTTGATCTGCGCCACCCGGTAGGGCCGCTGGAACTGGACCGCGACGTCGTACTGGTAGAGGGCGAGCAGGTTGGCCACCGTCTGCTGCACCGAGGCGTTGACGCTGAGCACCGCGATGAACATCGCCCCGGCCAGGGTCAGCGTCGTCACCGTCAGCGCCAGGCGCGTCTTGCGCCGGAAGGTGTTGCGCAGCGAGAGCAGCAAGGGCCGCGACAGGCCGCGGACGCGCTCGATCAGCCGGTCGATCCGCCCGGTCCCGAAGCGCCCCTTGCCCAGCCCGTAGGTGCTGATCGCCTCGCGCACCGTCACGCGGGTGCCGGACCAGATCGGGATGGCCGCGGCGACCAGTGGGATCAAGAGGCCGACGACGAGCTGCAGCGCGAAGACCGGCAGGGGCAGGGCGAAGCTGGCGATGTCCAGGTTGAGGAAGCCGGCCATGAGTCGGGTGAAGCCGATCGTCCCCAGCATCCCCAGCGGCACCGCGACGCAAAGCGCCAAGAGGCTGTAGCCGACGACCATGCCGGCGTACATCCCGCCGATCTGCCCGCGCCGCGCGCCGATCGCCTTCATCACGCCGATCTGGCGCACTTCCTGGGTGAGGAGCGCCGCCATGGTGTTGGTGACCAGGAAGCCGCTGAGGACCAGCGCCAAGAGGCCCATCGCGCCGAGCAGGATCAGGATCGCCTGGATCGTGCTGTCCAGCGGGTGCTTTCCGGGTTCGGGGATCGACATGAAGAAGATCGCCCGGCCGTCGCGCTCGAGCTTGTCGCGCACCTGCTGGACCACGTCCATGATGTGCTGGCGGTCCGTCCGGCCTTCGGCGACGGTGAAGTGCAGCTCGCTGAAGCTCCGCGGCTCGCCCAGCCACTCCAGCGTGTCGTAGGTCACGTAGCCCCAGGCCGTGCCGTCCAGGGTGAAGAGCAGGGCATAGGGGTCGAAGGTCGTGCCGGCGAGCCTCAGCGTCTTGCGTTTGCCGCTCGGGCCCTTGATCACCACCTCGTCGCCGACCTCGGCCTTGGTCAGGCCGAGACCCGAGCGCTCGATCAGGATGCCGCGCTCGGGCGGCGGCCAGGCGCCGGAGTCGGGCTGCACGCGGTCGAGCCGCATGTCGTCGTAGTCCGGGATCGCGAAGAGCTGGACGTTGGTCCAGGTATCCGGCCCGGTCTGCAAGCGGACGAACATCGCGCGTCGGCCCTCGGCCTCGGCGACCTCGGGCATCGCGGCCACCGAGCGGACCAGGTCGGCGTCGAAGGGCGAGATCGTCTGGATCGTCGCGCTGGCCGGGTTGATCGACGCGAAGGAGGCGGCCAGGTCACGCGCCAGGATGCGCCGCGTGCCGGCCACCACGCCGATGGCGAAGATGCCGATCGCGATCGACAGCACCACCAGCACGGTGCGCACCGGATGCGACCACAGGTCGCGCCAGACCTTGCGCCAGCGCGGGGCGAGCAGGCGGATCATGCGGGGGCCGGTAGACCGCCGCTCGGCTCGTCGCTGTGCTCCTGCGCCGGCTCCGCCTCCCGCACCTCCCGCACCTCCCGCACGTCGCCGACCAGCCGCCCGTCCGAGATCGTCAGCACCCGGCCGGTGCGCTCGGCGAGGTCGGGGTCGTGGGTGACGATGACGATGGTCTTGCCGGCGCCGACCAGGCTCTCGAACAGGTCCAGGATCGCCGCCGTGGTCAGGGTGTCGAGGTTGCCGGTCGGCTCGTCGGCGACCAGGAGCGGGGGATCGCAGGCCAGGGCGCGCGCGATCGCCACGCGCTGCTGCTCGCCGCCGGAGAGGGTCGCGGG
>CAZCJG010000447.1:0-3155 GCA_964498575.1 uncultured Anaerolineales bacterium
CGCCCTTCATCGGGGCGATCGGCGCCTTCGTCACCGGCAGCAACACCAACTCGAACGTGCTCTTCGGCCCGTTGCAGCAGCACACCGCGGAGCTTCTCGGTCTCGCCATGCCGCTCGTCATGGCCGCGCAGAACGCCGGCGGGGGCATCGGCAGCGTGTTCGCCCCGGCCAAGATCGTCGTCGGCGTCAGCACGGTCGGCCTGGCGGGCGCGGGCGAAGAGGGCGTGGCGCTGCGGCGGACGCTGGCGTACGGGCTGGCGGTGATCGCAGCGGCGGCGCTGGTCGTGGCTGTGGCGGCGGTCATGGGGACGGTAGGCTGATGGGCCCCGGTGACCGACGGTTCCCGCGGCGGACGGATCGCCGAGGCGCATTCGCGATTGGTTACTGTGTTATACTTGCGGCAGGCAAGTTGAGTCTGTTCGAAAATCATTCAGGAGGAGGATAGCCATGTCGCGAGTGGCACAAATATTTCTAATCTTGGCCCTGGTGTTGGTAATGTCCGGCTGTGGTGGTGTTGTGCAGAGCCTGATGGATTCGGGTGCATCCGATGATGGCGGGGCGCCGTCGCAGGAGGGCGAGACGCAGGAGGGCGAGACGGGTGCGGTTTCATCCCTCGAGGACGTCGAGCAGGCAACCGTCCGCATCCAAGCGTCCGGCACCTTCGTCGATCCAGGGGAAGGGGTGAAGGCGAACGCCCAGTCCAGCGGCTCGGGCTTCATCATCGACCCAAGCGGGCTGGCGGTTACCAACAATCATGTCGTGACCGGCGCGGCCCTGCTGAAGGTGTTCGTGAGTGGCGAGGATGAGCCGCGCAACGCACGGGTGCTGGGAGCCTCGGAGTGCTCGGATCTGGCCTTGATCGACATCGACGGTGACGACTTCCCCTACTTGACATGGCATGATGGCGACGTAAAGGTCGGCATGGACGTCTCGGCCGCCGGCTACCCGCTCGGCGACGAGAACTATACCTTGTACAAAGGGACGGTATCCAAGGCGCGTGCCGATGGCGAGACCGACTGGGCTTCGGTCGACTCGGTGATTGAGACAGACGCCAAGATCCTGCCGGGCAACTCCGGCGGGCCCTTGGTCGATGGCGAGGGCGCGGTGGTGGGCATCAACTACGCCGGCAACCAGGAGGAGCAGCACTTCGCGATCGGGCGTGACGAGGCACTGCCGCTGATCGAGCAGTTGAGGGAAGGCGATACCACGTCGATCGGCATCAACGGGCAGGCCTTCGTGATCGAGGGCGAGGAGGATGATTCCGATGTCTCCGGCATCTGGGTGTCATCGGTCAAGTCCGGCTCCCCGGCCGACGACACCGGCGTCAAGCCAGGCGACATCATCATGACCATCGAACGCCTGGCGATGGCGACGGATGGCACGATGTCCGACTACTGCGATATCCTGCGCAGCCACCGACCGGACGAGCCCCTCAACATTCAGGTCCTGCGCTTCGATACCAAGGAGATGCTCGAGGGACAGCTCAATGGCAAGCCCCTTTCGCAGCTCTTCTCGTTCGAGGAGGATTTGCAGGACGAGGTGGAGTCGGACACTTCTGGCGGCACCGAGGCCGCGACCTACGCCGAATACACGACCGTGCAGGACGAGTCGAAGCAGTTGGAGCTGGAGGTCCCGGCTGAATGGGACGATGTGAACGGCGGCGCCTGGACGCTGGACGACGCAGAGGTGGGGGTCGCGGTCTCCGCGTCGCCGGACCTGGATGCCTTCCACGACACTTGGGGCGAGCCAGGCGTCTTCTTCGGCGCTTCGCGCAGCTTGGTGGAGGACAAGACGCCCGACGACTTGTTGGACAGCCTCGGGAACCTCGAAGGCACGTGCAAGAAAGTGGGTCGCGAGGACTACGAGAGCGGCAACTATTCCGGCAAGTTTGACGTCTGGTCGGGGTGCGACGACGAGGAGGTCATCTTCGTCGTCCTCGCCGCCATGCCCGCCGACAAGTCTCACATGATCTTCGCCCAAATGCAGATGATCAGCGACGCCGACGCCGAAGCCATGGATCACATTCTCAGCACCTTCAAGGTCGATTCAGACCTGAGGTAAGTGCGCAGGGGACATGACCACCGCCGACCAGTGTTGCCGGCGCTTGGCGCCTGAGCGGCGATGGCGCGCTACAGCACGTAACCGACGACCAGGGCTGGGACCCCGGCCTTGCTGTCGTCGTCTTCGATCCGATACGCCGCCAGCACCCGCGCCGCCACCGCTTCCGCCGCCGCCCGATCGCGCGCGTGCAGCTCGGCCAGCGGCACGCCGGCGTCCACGCGGTCGCCGGCCTTGACGCGCAGCAGGATGCCGACGGCCGGGTCGACGGGGTCGCCCTTCCTCTTGCGGCCGGCGCCGAGATCGACGGCCGCCGCGCCGATCGCCCGCGCGTCCAGCCCGGTCACCCAGCCGGCCTGGGGTGCGGTGATCGTGAGCACCGCCGGTGCGCGCGGCAGGATGCGGTCCGGGTGCTCGACCACCTTGGGATCGCCGCCCTGGGCCTCGACCATCGCCGCGAAGCGATCCAGCGCCCGCCCGCTGGTCAGCGCGGCGCTGAGCTCGCCGTGGACGTGCTCCGGCCGGCCGGCCTGGCCGCCGGCGACGTGCATCAGGCCGGCGATGGCCAGGCACAGCGCGTGAAAGTCCGCCGGGGCCAGGCCGCGCAGCGTCTCGATCGCCTCGCGGACCTCCAGGGCGTTGCCGACCGCCTGGCCTAGCGGCTGGTCCATCCGCGTCAGCGCCGCGGCGACCCGGTGGCCCGCCCGCCGGCCGAGCTCGACCATGGTTTCTGCGAGCAGGCGCGCGTCGGACTCGACGGGCAGCAAGGCCCCGGCGCCGACCTTGACGTCCAGCGCGATGCCTTCGGCGCCGGCCGCCAGCTTCTTGCTCATGATCGAGGCGGCGATCAGCGGCAGGCTCGGCACGGTGCCGGTGACGTCGCGCAGCGCGTACAGCCGCTTGTCGGCCGGCGCCAGGTCCGCCGTCTGGCCGGCGATCACCAAGCCCACCTCGCGCGCCTGGCGCAGGAAGCGCTCGGCGTCCAGGTCCACCGTCAGGCCGGGGATGCTCTCGAGCTTGTCCAGCGTCCCGCCGGTGTGCCCCAGGCCGCGCCCGCTCATCTTCGCGACGGTCAGGCCGGTCGCGGCGGCCAGCGG
>CAZCJG010000448.1:0-3118 GCA_964498575.1 uncultured Anaerolineales bacterium
AACTAAGGACCGCCTGAATGCCCAACCCTGCCAACCCAGCCACGATCCCGACGCCCATGACGCGAGGTCCCGCCCGCTTCACCCCGGTTCTGCTCGCCCCGCTCCTCGTCCTGGCGACGGCCTGCATCCCGCCCGCCGGTGCAACCGGCCGGGCTGAAACATCGTCGGAAGCCACAACGCCGCCCGCAACGGCATCGCCATCCCACCCGGCGCCGCGAGACCAGGCACCAGCCGGCGAGACCATCGCCCGTCCCTTGGCCGCGGCGCGCGCGGAGCAGTCCGCCGGGTCCTGGCACAGCGGGGCGCCGCTGCCGGTCGAGATCGCGGAGGTCGCCGCGGCGGCGATCGACGCCCACATCTACACCGGCGGGGGCTTCACGCCGCCGGGGGCGACGATCGGCCGCTGGTTCGGGCGCTACGACAGCGCGAACGACCGCTGGGAGCGGCGCGCGGACCTGCCGGTGGGCGTGCATCATCCCGGCATGGCGGCGGCGGATGGCCGGGTATGGCTGTCCGGCGGCTATACCGGCCAGCTCAACGTCAATCAGGCGACCAACCGACTCGACATGTACGATCCGACCACCGACACCTGGACCCGCAAGGCCGACATGCCCGGCCGGCGGGCGGCGCACTTCCTGGTAGCGCTGGACCGGAAGCTCTACGCGGTGAGCGGCGTCAGCGACGCCGGCGACACGATGTGGGTCTACGACATCGCCTCCGACACCTGGGAAACCCGCGCCGGCGCGCCGACCCTGCGCGAGCACCTGGGCGCGGCGGCCTCGGGCGGCAAGCTCTACGTCGCCGCCGGGCGCTGGGGCGGCCAGCGGATGGGCGTGTTGGAGGCCTACGATCCCGCCACAGACGCCTGGACCCGGCTCGCCGACATGCCCGGCGTCTGCGGCGGCTGCTCGGCGGCGGCGACCGGCGACGGGCGCATCCACGTCACCGGCGGCGAGGCGGGCGGCGGGCAGACCTTCAGGGACCACTTCGTCTACGATCCCGACACGGACAAGTGGTTCGTCGCCGCCTCGATGCCGACCGCCCGGCACGGCATCGGCGCGGCCGCGGTCGGCGAGCGCTTATACGTGATCGCGGGGGGGAGAACCGCCGGCCTGGCCTACAGCGATCTGGTCGAATGGTGGGCGCCGGACGAGCTCGAGCCGACCCCCACCCCCCTGCCGACCTCCACGGCGGGTCCGACGCCGACGGGATTGTCGACCGCGACGGCCGGGGCAACCGCCACCGCCGGACCGACCCCGACGGGTCCGCCGTCGGGCGAATGCGTCTCCGGTTGCCGGGCAAGCCTGCCGCTCGCGAACAAGCCCTGAGCCGATAGGCGTTATGGACGAGCTCGAATCCCCCCCCTGCGACCTTTGCGGCGCGCGCGATGCCGAGGCGCTGTTCACCGGCGCGGACTGGCCGGCCGAGGTGCCGGACGCTGTCGCGATGGTCCGCTGCCGGCGCTGTGGCCTGATCTACCTCTGCCCGCGGCCGGTGCCGGCGGCGATCGGGCGGTTCTACCCGCCGGACTACGCGCCATTCCGGACCGCGGTGGAGGACGAGCGCCGGGCGCTCATGCGCTGGATGCGCCGGCGCAAGCTGGCCACGCGGCGGGCGCTGGTCGAGCGCTTCAGCGGGCGGACCATGGGCCGGGTGCTGGACGTCGGCTGCAGCACCGGGCTGTTCCTGCACGAGATGGCGCTCGGCGGCTGGCGGGCCGAGGGCGTCGAGCTGACCCCCTCGGCGGTGCGCTACGCGCGCGAGCGCTTCGGGCTGGCGGTGTTCGAGGGGATGCTTGAGGACGCGCCGCTCGTGCCGGGCAGCTTCGACGCGGTGACGTATTGGGACGTGCTCGAACACGTCTACAGCCCGGCGGCGACCCTGGCGCGGACGGCGGCGCTGCTCGCGCCGGGCGGGATCGTGGCGATCAACGTGCCAAATTGGGACAGCGCGGACCGGCGCCTTTTCGGCCGGCACTGGCAGGGCTACGATCCGCCGCGCCACCTGTACGTCTTCACGCGGCGGACGCTCGGCGCGTTGCTCGATCGGGCCGGTTTCGACGTGCTGGGCTGGGTCTGCTTCATGCCCTCGTACTTCACCTTTATCTTGAGCCTGGAGCGCTGGCTGGAGGCCGAGCATCCGTCCTGGGCGGGCCGGGTGATGCGCGTCCTGAACTTCCCCGGCGTCCGCCTGCTCGCCGAGCCGCCGTTCTGGCTGGCCAACCGGCTCGGGCGGGGCAGCGTGATCGCGGTGTTCGCGCGCAAGCGTTAGGGGGCCTGGGAGCGCCGGCGTCCCGCCGGCACGAGCGATCGAGTCGCTCGGGAGACCAGGGTGGGAACGGCCCTCGGCCGGCGGGACGCCGGCGCTCCCAGGCCCCCTAGCGCGGTGGCAGGGCGGTCGGTGGCGGGCCGGGTTCCTCGCCGGGCGCGAAGCCGTGGGTCAGCGTGCCGAAGCAGATGTCCTGGTCCGAGCCGCTGGGCCGGCCCGCCAGGACGTCGGGCGCCCAGAGTGGGACGTTGTGGAAGCGCGAGTGCTGGCTGTAGTAGCGGTAGGCGACGTCCAGCGCGGCCTCGTGGCGCCATTCGGTGGCGGCATCGACGATGATCGCGTCGATCGCGCGCTCGATCGAGCCGCGGCCGGGCAGCAGGTGGGTGGTGTAGGTCGGGCTGACCGCGGTCGGGCCGGGGTCCGGATTGGGGAAGGTGTAGGCCGGCAAGTCGGTCATGTCGATGTTGTCATAACACGACGTGTCGCCGCGGCGCAGCATCAGCTCGCATTGCTGGATCAGGTTGCCGAGGTGAACCTGGGGATAGTTCTGGTACTCGCCGTTGTAGCGCGGGATGTTGCAGAACTCCTCGCGCCGCGCGTCCTCGGTGACGATGCCGCGCTCGCTGATCTGCCCCTTGACCGGCGGGAAGGCCGGACTTTGCCCCTCGCCCTCGAAAATGTCGCAACTGTCGTCGCCGACGTAGTCCAGCCGATAGCCGTTCATCCGGTCCAGCGCCATCCGGTTGGCCAGCGCGTAGGCCTCGGCGGGGCTGAGCGACAGCTCCCGGCCGCCGTCGAGCTCCGGCGGCTGGCGGTGTGCGAGGCGCATCTCCGGACGGTCCCACAGGTA
>CAZCJG010000449.1:0-3097 GCA_964498575.1 uncultured Anaerolineales bacterium
TACCTTTCATGCTACATTTGCCAGTAAATAAAGCCCCATCTTCTACTCTGAGGATTGCGCAAGCAATGTCACCATGAATTTTGGCAGTGCTTTGGAGGATGAGATTACCACTGACTTTGATGTTGCCTTGGACTTGTCCTGCCACAATGGCGTTTCCAGCTTGCATGTCAGCTTGGATCACTGCGGCTTCACCTACATGGACACTTTGAGTAGTTTGTTCCTTCCCTACTACACTACCTTCAATCCGAATGTTACCTTCGGAGTTTAAATCACCCTGAATTTTTACTGACGGACCGACGACTGTTTCGGCGGCTGTATTATCGTTTGCCATATTCCAAAAAATTAATTATTTACCTTTCTACTTTTTTGTTTAGGAAGTTTGTTTGTGCCGTTGCGTGTTAACGCTTGGATTAACGCTTCTTGTTCTTCTTCACTCAATTGTGTTTGGCTCACTCCTTCAACAATCGCTTTGCAATAAATTCGATTGTGTTCTCTACCGTGTAAACTTGTAACAATCATTCCACTCTGATGACCATCTAGTAATGCTAAGGCAAAACTTAAATTACCACCATCCGTGCCACCAGAATCAAATCTGATAACACTTGAGTACTGAAAAGTTGTTTCCAGTTTTAATCCTTGTTGTTGAACTTGCTCTGCCAAAGTTTGATGGTCAGTTCTGAATTCTTTGAGCTTGTCGGTGATAGATGTAATCACCTCTTCCAGATTATCTGACTGCCGATCAGGACTAAAGACCTGACGAAGTTTTCGCAACTTGCTACTGTAGTACAAAGCAATCAAGCTAAGTACGACGGCAACACTGGCAATGATGAGGGCGAGATTGTTCAATTGAGCAACTACTTAATTATGCAGTATGGCTATTCTAGCACCATTTCTGAGAGCAATTCAACTTGCTGGAAACCCTTAAGTTTACTATATTATATAGAGTAAATTATAAGACAGGTTTAGCCTGCTCACATTGAAAGAATATTATGAGTAAACGAAGAAAGAGAAAATTTAAATCCCAGTATACTCCAGTTATGCAGACTGCTACCACAGCACTTGGCCAGCCTGCTCCGCAGGCAGTTTCTTCTAGTCCAGCAACCATCTCTGGTTCGAAGCCAAAAGGTGAAAACCCTAGCGGCGCAGTGTATACAGCCCATAACCGAGAATATAAGCAAATCCAATCGGATTTAATCAAAGTGGTTATTGTGAATGGCGCATTATTTGCCCTAATTTTCGGTCTGTACTTTGTGAACCGAAATAATCACTTTTTAGATAATCTTTATAACCGATTTTTCTAAAACCCCTTTACTTATAGCTTAATTTAGGCTATAATGACTTCGTAAGTTTCTTTGAATTTCCCTTATGTTTAGGTTTTCCGAAGTAAGGCGAGAATAAAAGAGGTCGTCTTACGGCCGGCAAACCGGCAAATTAACATAAGGACTAACATGGCAACAAAATTGTATGTTGGCGGACTACCTTACTCTACTACTAATGAAGAGTTGGAAGCTGGCTTTGCAAAAGCTGGTAATGTAGTCTCCGCAACTGTCATCTTTGACAAAATGTCTGGTCGCAGCAAAGGTTTCGGCTTCGTAGAAATGTCTAACGAAGATGAAGCTGCTAAAGCGATCGAGATGTTCAATGGTCAAGATTTTGGTGGTCGCAACATCAGCGTGAGCGAAGCTCGCCCGATGGCTCCCCGCGAAAACCGTTACTAAACTATAGAAAAGCACCCGCCTTGTGCGGGTGTTTTTTTGTTTGCTCTGGTACGCAGAGTCGTTTATGCTAAAGACATGATTAAAACTGCAATAATCTGTTTAGGTAAATTTAAAGAACCAGCTTACGTTGCGTTGGAAAAGGAATTTCTCAAGCGTCTCTCCCCTTTTGCGAAAGTTAAGGTTATAGAATTAGCTGAGGAACCATACCGAGCTAATTCGGACATTGATCGTATTAAAGCGAAGGAAGCAGATGTAATTCGTAAACACATTCCAGAGAATTCAATTGTAATTTTACTAGAAGAGAATGGTACGCTCCGTGATTCTATAGAATTTGCCAATACCATAGATCGATTAAGTTCTCTAGGACAGGAGTTGGTATTTGTAATCGGCAGTGGGATTGGTTTACACAATTCTTTAAAAGAAGTGTCCAATTATACCTTCTCATTAAGTAAGTTAACCTTTCCCCATAACTTGGCCAGAATCCTTTTGCTCGAACAACTCTATCGAGCAGTTACAATTTTGTCTGGAAAAGAATACCATAAGTAAAATGACATCTGAAGATGTCATTTTTGTTTCCCGTGCAACTATTCTCCCCTACTCACTTATCAGAGAAGGGATTTTTATTTCTTTGGCTATCAATCCAACATAGATCCACAGTAGTATCTGGCTCGGCCAGATAGTGTAGAAATAGTGATCAAACCAAAATAGTGTAAAGATTATAACGCTAATAGAAGTCAAAGCAATTAACCAATCAGAATTTTGTTTAGCATCAAAGTGTGATGCTAAAGTTTTTCTAAAGATTTCATAAAAGAAATATAAAATAATTATACTAATTACTAGACCAGCTAACCCTAATTCTGCAATTGAAATAAGAAAATAGTTATGAATAGGTTGGATTTGCCAATAGTCATATTGGTTAGAAAGTTTCCCGTGCAACGTTTCCAAGTTAGTTCCTGGTCCAGTCCCAATCAGCCAGTGCTGTTTG
Organism: uncultured Anaerolineales bacterium; assembly: GCA_964498575.1. GTDB lineage: Bacteria > Chloroflexota > Anaerolineae > Epilineales > Epilineaceae > CAZCJG01. Next base: position 2,704 of record CAZCJG010000449.1, read on the forward strand.
ATGATTTCCAGGCCAACAGAGTTTAATACTCCCCTTTCCGAAACTGCCTGATCTGACCAAGAAGCTCTTTGGCATAACCAAGGGAAAAATATCGAAGAAATAATTACCAACCATATTATAGGAATTACCGCTAACTGTAGGTCTTTTTTCCAATTACTCCTATAATTTAGAATCCACCACGTGGCGAATCCTAGAGTAAATGCGACAATACCTGCTCTTGAGAAAGTCACAAACAAGCCAACTGTCATAAGAAAGAAGCTTGCCCAGAGAAAAAATCTCGGAACTTGAGTAGATTTGGTAAGTAAATATAAGTTAAGTATAGATATGGTAGCTAAGATAGCACTTAAGACATTGGGATGGGGGAATAATCCATATCCGCGGATGAAGTTCGTTC
>CAZCJG010000450.1:0-3059 GCA_964498575.1 uncultured Anaerolineales bacterium
CCTGGTTGGGCGCCGCCTTGAGGAAGAGCTTCAGCGCGTCGGAAGCCGGCGCCTCGGCCGGGCGCGGGTCGCGCATGGCGAAGACCACCCAGTCCGCCGCCGTGATGGCCGCGCCGACCTCGTCCGCCGGGAGGTCCTCGGGCGCACGATCGAGCAGGACCGCGGTGTCCTCGGCGGCAACCAGGCCGGCTTCCTGCAACCATAGCTTGAGATCGCGGAAGCTGATCGCCGCGACGTCGGCGTTGTCGCGCAACCTGGCCGTCCCGGCACCCTCAGGACCGTAAGCATGCCGGACTACGTCGAGCAGTTGTGCCTGATCCAGCGACAGGGCGGGCGGGCAGTCGGCGCAGGCCTGCGCGGGCCGCTCGTCGACGACGAAGAGCAGCCGATCGCCCGGTTGCGGCACCGGCACCGCCCCGCCGCCGGTTGGACTGAGCAAGGTCACCGCCTCGCGCGCCACCGCCGCCACGTCCTCGCCGCCCAGGCCGGTCCTGGCCGCCGCCTCCTCGGCTTCGACCGTGGCTCCCGCCAGGTCGAAGCCGCCCAGGTGCCGGTACTTCAGGCCGAGGATGCGCCGGACGGCGTCGTCGACCCGCGCCCGCACCGCCTCGTCGGCCTGGTACTCGCCGACCAGCCAGGCGATGCCGTCTTCGATGTTGGCCAGGTCGTCGGCGGGGCTGCCGGGCGGCCCGACGTTGGTCAGGGTCAGGATGTCGTTGCCCGCCAGCAAGGCCTCGCGGATCACCCGCCGCGTGCCGAAGGCTTCGAGCTCCGGGTCGACATAGCGCCGCACTGAGGTCTGCCCCAGCGAAGGCGTGATCAGGACACCGCCGGGCGCGCCGTCCTCGGGGTCGCGCCAGTCGCGCAAGGCCGGGAGCTGGCCGCGCAAGTAGCGCAAGCCGCCGCTGTCCAGCGCAAAGGGCCGATCGCCGCTCTGCTGGATGCCGCGGTACCGCACGTGGCTGGTGACCAGCGCGTCGGTCACCCCGAACGGATCCTCGCCCGCCGTGGTCGCCGCCACGAAGGGCGGCAGCTCCACCTGCTCGAGCTGGTCCAGCGTGCTCTCCACCACCGCCACCTCGTCGGTCGGGCTGCGATCGGCCCCGCCGATGCCGGGGAAGCTGGTCGCCGCGGTCGCCACCCGGCCTTCCCCACCTCGATGGACGCCGGCGATGTAGCGCCGGCCGATCTGCCCCACCCAGGCCGGCGCCCCGCCAAAAGCACGCACCCCGAGATCGCCCGAGCTGGCCGGGCGCGGCGCCGCCAGCACGTCCAGGCTCGGGCCGAGCAGCAGGTTGACCCCCGCCGCGGCCAGCTCGGAGCCGACCAGCTCGCCGATCGTCTCCGCCTGGTCGCCCTGCCAGGTCGCCCCCAGCGCCATCTGGCTCGGCAAGGGCGTCATCCCGCCGACCAGCGGGCTGTCGGGGTAGGCATCGCCCGCCTGCGCCAGGCCGACTAGGAGCGGGACGAAGCCGTCGCCGGCCGCGCTCGCGCGGGCCTGCAGCGCGTTGGCCAGGCCCGCCACCTGGGTCGGGGCATCCGCCGCGTTCGTGAAGTTGTCGCGCGCCGGGTCCAGCACCACGCCGCCGACATGATGGTCGTCGATGAGCCGCGCGACGGCGCTCCCGTCGCCGACCTCGCGCCCGTTGAACCCGACCAGGAAGAGCTGCCCCACCCGCTCGGCGGGCGTCATCGCCTCGAAGGCCGCCTCGACCGCGCGCCGCTCCGCCTCGGGATCCCCCGGCACCTGAGCGGCGACAGGTCGGGCGCCAGGGATCCCGAGCCCGACCAGAAATAACAAGCCTGCCCACGCGAGCCGCCGAAGCCGTCGCACGGGCATGTCCCCCTCCCACCTCATCCGCATGGCAGGCAAGTATAGCGCAGACCCATGGACCCGGTGTTCGCCCGATCTCGAAGCACCCAATCGTGCGATCGTGCGCGCATCGCGTGGTATTATGTGGCGAGATATTTGCATCGCGTGCAGTTGTAATGTTCAAGCGTGGGTTGCGCGACGGTTGACGGCGGGTTGGGCGTCATGCAAGCCCAGCGCGACGGCGCTACAATGAGCGTGCAAGCAACTCCCACGAAGTCGTGCGGCGGTCCGGGCCTGGCCCGGCCGGCGCACTCCCCACCTTCAGCCGCTTGGCCTGGATGCGGCCGCTTGAGCTCGACCCGCCTTGGGCGCGCTCGCGGACCGGTTGGACATCGGCCAGTCGCTGGCGTCCGTCAGAGAACAGTTTCAAACGCATAGGCTGGCAACGGCTTTCGCCTCGCCCGGTTCGGCAGGGACGGCGACCTACGTGGTCCTCGATGGGGGATGGCTCCGGAGCGCCCCGCGGCGGTCTTGTCCGCTCCGGCGGGGCGTGCCTTATGAGCGCCTGCGGCATCAGGCGAGGCGGAAGCGGCGGCCGAGCATTAACAAGAAAAAAGAGAGACGCTTCACCTTTGTCCCAGGTCTGCCCCTGCCCGAGCTTTAGAAGGGACCAGGCTAATGCGTCTCTCTGCGCGATGAAAACGGTTGCAGGTGGTGGGTTGTTACGCACGATTTGCCAGGCGCGACGCCGTTCGATCCGGCGAGCCGCGGGTTGGATCGGGTCAGCGACTCGGGCTCGCGGGGGGAGCCGGCCGGGCACCCGCCGCCGGCGACCGTTTTCAGCGCCGCTTGGGCCATCAAGGGAGTTTCAACCATGTGCCGAAAGCTTTCCGTGTTTGTGTTGCTGCTTGTCGGGCTGGCGCTCGCGCTGCCCGCACCGACTGGCGCCCGGCCGCTCGACCAGAGCGATCCGCCGCTCGATCCGGGCTACGTCGAGGGCCATCTGATCGTCAAGTTCGCGCCGGGCACCAGCGCGGCCGAGAAGCAGGTGCTGCACGAGCAGTACGGCGCGCAGGTAATCCGCGAGATCCCGGCGCTGGGCGTGCAGGTGCTCAGCCTGCCGGAGGACGCGGTCGCGATGGTCTCGGCCTACGAGGCCCATGCCGAGGTGCGCTACGCCGAGCCGGACTACATCGTATCGATCTACGGGTCCCCTGATCCCGTGCAACCGGAGCTCCCCGGTCCG
>CAZCJG010000451.1:0-3046 GCA_964498575.1 uncultured Anaerolineales bacterium
ACCGATCGCGGACGATTCCGGCGTCAGGGTCGGCTCCGGTGTCCGGGATGGTTGGCGGCGGGTCGCCGTCGCGCTCGGACCATCGGTGGGCGTCGCGCTGGGCACCTCGTCCGTCGGCGTCTCCGCGATCGGTGTGTACGTCCGTGTGGCGGCGCGTGTCCGAGAGGCGGTTGGGGTCGGTGGATCGGTGGCGGTCGGCGTGCCGCTGGCGGTCCGCGTGGCGACACGGGTCGGCGAGGGCGTAACGCTGGTGGACAGGGTGGCCGTGGGGCCGGCGGTTCGGGTGACCGTGGCGGAGGCTGGGAGGGTGGCGCCGGGAGTCGGCGGGGCGGCTGTCGCGGTCCGCGTCGGTGTGGCGCTCGAGGGGACGACCGTGGCGGTTCGGGTCGGGGTGGCATTCGGCGGGAGCGGCGTGAGGGTCCGGGTGGGCGTGGCGCTTGGCGGGACGACCGTGGCGGTCCGGGTGGGCGTGGCGCTTGGCGGGACGACCGTGGCGGTCCGGGTGGGCGTGGATGTCGGGGTGGACGGCAGGTCGAGCTGGCCGGTGCGCAGCTCCAATTGGGCTTCCGGGAGGTTGGACGGGTAGTGGAAGAACAGCCCGAACTGGCGCGGCAGGTCGCCCAGCGGGCAATCCGCCTTCACGCCCAGCTCGATCCGGCTTGCCTGCGCGCCCAGGCGCAAGGCATCCCCGAGCCGGCCCCAGAGCCGCTGGCTGGTATCGACCAGCGCCACGCAGGCCAGGGCGGCCTGGTCGAAGGTGTAGCGCTCGCCCTGGCGCATCCCGTCGGGCGCCTCGTCCCGCCCGGGGAAGCCGGCCTGCATCGCGAAGTCGTCGACCGCGTCGATCGCCATCACCGCGAAGTCGAAGGCCGTCCGGCCGCCCTTCAAGTTCAGGCCGAGGTCTTCCGCATCGACGCTCAGCACCGCCGTCGAGGCGTCGAGATCGTAGCTTTGCCAGCGGCCGTAGCGCGACATCTGCGTTATGTCGGGGTCCAGCGTGCCGGGCACCAGCGGCGCATGGCTGACCACCCAGCCGCCGGCCGCGAGCTGGCTGTCCAGGTATGGCCCGTACTGGTTGAAGATCACCCGGTCGAAGGTGCCGTCGCGGTTGAGGTCGAGATAGACGCGCAGGGCCAGCTCGGCCGGGATGCGCTGTGACCCGCGCAAGTGGATGGCCCAGGCGATGTCGAGAGGCGAGCTGGCATCGCCCGGCTTGACCGGGCCGTAGCGCAGCCCGATGGCGTCGATGTCCACCCGCGGCGGGAAGGCGCCGCCACCGGCCGACTCGGCCGTGTCGACGCCGACCAGAGCATAGGGCTCGACATCGCCCGCCGCGCCGCAGGGATTGGCCCAGACCTGCGGCACCACGTCGCCGGCCTCCAGGAAGCGGATCGGCGTGCTGGTCGTCGCATCGACGCAGCTATGGCGCCGCGGCAGGATGTGGAAGGGCACGCCGACCGCATCGCCGTCCTTGATCGGCCGCCCGCGCGTGTCGGTGGCCTCGATGCGGACGAAGCCGTCGATCTCCAGCTCGCCGAGCGCCTCCTCCCGGCGCACGAGGTCCTCCCCGCGCAGGTCCCAGGCGCGCAAGCTTTCCGCGGTCACGACCACGCCGACCTTGAGCTCCGCCTCGGCCGCCGGGCCCGCCGGGAGGGTCAACCGCTCGGGGGAGAAGCGCAGCCGCACCCCGCGCAAGCTGTCCTCGATGGGGAAGAGGAACTTCGCCGACGGCGTGTAGGTCTGGGGCTGGCTGGAGAGGTTGCGCACGGTCAGGCTGCGAGTGATCACGGTCTGGCCGTCGGTGACGTGCAGGTGCCCGAAGCCCAGGGCGGCCAGGCCGTGCTCCGAGCGCACCAGGGTGCGGCCGGTGGCGCTGCGCCAGGCGTTGACCCGGCCGGCGCCCTGGCGCATCACCGCCGCCAGCCGGCTGGCCTCGTCGTTCTCGTCGACCACCTTGACCACCGGCTCGGCGTAGTTCATCAGCAGCGCGCCGACATCCGCCCCGTCCAGCCGGAGCCGCTCGCCGCGGTTGCGCTGCCAGAGCAGGGCGGCGACGCCGGCCGCGACGGGGCTGGCCATCGAGGTGCCGCTCAGGCTCTGGCCGTCGTTGCCGCTGCCGACCAGGGCCGAGACCACCCGCGAGCCGGGCGCGGTGAGCTGCGGCTTGATCGCGGCGTCGAAACGCGCCGGGCCGCGGCTGCTGAAGTCCGAGATCGTGTCGGCCAGGAAGTTGTTCTCGAAGCGGCCGAGCGTGACGCTGACCGCGATGTTCCTCAGGCGCAGATCGCGCAGGCGGATGCCCGGCTCGCGGTCGATCATCACCGCCGGGATACCCAGGCGCTTGCTGCAGGGCGAGGGCGGGCTCTCGCAGGTCATCGTCGCCTTTTGCGAGCCGTCGGTGACGACGATCACCCCGAGCGCGCCGTACTTCTCGGCGCTGGCCACCTTCTCGTAGTAGGAGCAGTCGCCGCGCTCGATCAGGGCCACGCGGCCCCGCACGTCCTGCTCCGGCGTGGACGGCTTGCCGTCGCCGGTGTTGCAGGCCCGGCCGTACCAGGCGAGCTGGCTGCGCACCGGCCCGCTGTCGGAGAGCGATCGCAACCAGTCCGGCGCGGCCTCGATGGCGTCCATCTCCAGCACCTGCGGCCCGCCCTGGCTCCACTCCGCGCTGACGCGCAGGCCCGCGGCGCCGGAGGGCACCGAGCTGGCCACGCTGAGCGCCAGGTCCGCCGAGGCCGGCGAGCCGGTGGCGTAGGCCAGCGCGCCCGCGTTGCCGGCCGAGGCGACGACCGTCACCCCGGACTCGACCGCCGCGTCGATCGCCTGGCTGAGCTCGATCATCTGGCTGGACCAGTCGGCGCCCAGGCTCATGTTGACGACGTCGATCCGCCCCGCCGGCGCCGCGCCCTCCACGTCCAGCCCCAGGTTGTGGCGCACCACCCATTCGATGGCGCCGAGCGCCAGGTCGGTCGTCGCCTGGGCGCCGACCGGGTTGCCGAAGATCTTTAGCGCGACCAGCCGCGCGCCGGGCGCGACGCCGGCATGG
>CAZCJG010000452.1:0-3044 GCA_964498575.1 uncultured Anaerolineales bacterium
CTGCGATGTCGACATCTGCCCGCTGCTCCAGACGCCCGACGAGGCGGCGCGCCAGGCGGTGGTGCACGACGTGCACGTTGTCGGCGTGAGCTCGCTGGCGGCCGGGCACCTGACCCTGGTGCCGGCGCTGCGCGACGCGCTGGCGGGCTACGGGCGCGGCGACATCATGATCGTCCTCGGCGGCGTGATCCCGCCGCAGGATCATGCCGCGCTCCACGCGGCCGGCGTCGCGGCGATCTTCGGGCCGGGCACGGTGATCAGCGAGGCGGCGCGGGCGCTGGTGCTGGCGCTGAGCGAGCGGCTGGGGCACCGGGGCGTGGCGGGCCCGGCTGATCCGCCCGGCCCGGCTGGGTGGATGGGACATCGATGAATGATCTCAGGATCCGCATCCGTCGCCACCTCCGGCGCGAGGGCTTGCGCCGGTCGTGGCTGGCCTGGCGGTGGGTAGCGCTGGGACTGGTGCTGCTGGTGACGGTAATCCTCGGCACCGAGGGCTTCGCCAAGATCCCGCCCGGCCAGCCCGGCAATCCCACGCCGGGACCCGACAGTTGGCCGCACTACTTCTACCAGAGCTTGCAGCTCTTCGTGCTGGAGTACAACGGGCCGGCCGCCCCGCCGCTGGAGCTGGCGCTGGCGCGCTGGCTGGCGCTGGGCGTCGCGTTCTTCGCGGCGGCGCGTACCCTGATCGCGATCTTCAACCTCGAGTTCCAGCAAATGCGGGTACACTTCGCGCACGGCCATGTGGTGATCTGCGGCCTGGATCGCAAGGGCTGGCTGTTGGCCCTGGCCTTCCACCGCGAGGGCGAGCAGGTCGTCTGCATCGAGCGCGACCCCGGCAACGCCTATGCCGCCGAGTGCCGGGCCGAAGGCATCCCCGTGCTCTACGGCGATGCCACCAAGCCGGCGATGCTGCGCAAGGCCAACGTCGACCATGCCCGGCTGGTGTTCGCCGTCACCGGCCAGGACAGCACCAACGCCGACATCGCGGTCAGCACGCGGCTGGTGTCGTCCGACACGGCCGAGGGACCGCCGCTGGAGTGCGTGGTGCACGTGATCGATCCCCAACTGTGCGGCCTGCTCAACCAGGAGCGCCTGGAGGGCGGCGCGATCGGCTCCTTCCGCCTGTCGTTCTTCAACATCTTCGACGGGGCGGTCGAGGCGCTGATGGAGGAACATTCCCCGTTCGAGGATGCGGACGGGCGGCCGCTGGCTTCGCCGCATGTCCTGGTGATCGGCGGCGGGCGCATGGGCGAGGCGCTGATCGCGCGGACCGCGCGCACCTGGTGGCACGCGCATCGGAGCAGCGGCGAGCGCTTCCACATCACCCTGCTCGATCGCCATGCCGAGGCGATCGCCGGGCGCATGGCGCAGCGCTATCCGCGCCTGCCGCAGGCCTGTGACCTCATCTGCTGGCAGATCGAGCTGCCCTCGGCGGCCTTCTTCAACGCGGACTATCTGGCGGCCGCGGGCGACCACCCGGCGGTGACCGGCGCCTACGTCTGCCTGGACGACGACACGCTGAACGTGTCGACCGCGCTGTTCCTGGCGCAGCGCCTGCGCAACCGCCCGGTGGCGGTGATGGTGCGGTCGGCGCACGAGACGGGCCTGGCGATGCTCCTGCGCACCACCCGTCGCGGCCTGGCGGCGCGCGTGTTCCCGTTCGGCTTGATGGAGCGTACCTGCCGGCCGGGCCTGCCGCTGACCAGCGAGCGACTGGCGATGACGATCCACGCCGCCTACGTCGCGCGCCGCCGGGTGGAAGGTGACACCCTGGCGACCAACCCGGCGCTGGTCGATTGGGACGAGCTGCCCGACAGCCTAAAGGAATCCCACCGGCGGCAGGTCGACCACATCGGCGAGAAGCTGGACGCGGCCGGCTACAGCATCGGGCTGCTGACGGACTGGGACGCTGAATCCTTCGCGTTCAGCGCGACCGAGGTCGAGACGATGGCGCGGATGGAGCACGACCGCTGGGTGGTGGAGCGGCAAGCCAGCGGCTGGCGCAACGGCCCGGTGAAGGATGTCCGCCGCAAGATCACGCCCTACCTGGTGCCCTGGGAGGCGCTCGACGCGCTGCGCAAGGAGTATGATCGCGAGGTCGTCCGGGCGATCCCGGGGCTGCTCGCGGAGAACGGGTTCCAGGTGATACGGGTGTAAGGCCGGTGCGTCGCGGTGCTCGTCTGGTAGCAGCCAATCGTAGAGTCCAATTGAGACCAGCCGGGCGCGCTCAACGCGCGGACGGCGATGCTCTAGGAGGCCAACACCCCCGCCGGCTCCTCCTCCCCATACGCCTCGATCGGCGGGCAGGCGCACACCAAGTGGCGGTCGCCGAAGGCGTCGTCGATCCGCCCCACCGCCGGCCAGAACTTGTGCTGGCGGGTCCACGGCGCCGGGAAGGCCGCCGCGGCGCGGGAGTAGGGCCGGTCCCAGGCATCCGCCATCACCACCTCCACGGTGTGCGGGGCGTTCTTGAGCACGTTGTCCTGGCGGTCCGCGGCGCCGGTCGCCACCGCCTCGATCTCGGCGCGGATCGCGATCAGGGCGTCGCACAGGCGGTCGAGCTCGGCGCGGCTCTCGCTCTCGGTCGGCTCGACCATCAGCGTGCCCATCACCGGCCAGCTCACCGTCGGCGCATGGAAGCCGTAGTCCGCCAGGCGCTTGGCCACGTCCATCTCGCTGATGCCGGTCGCCGCCTTGAGCTGGCGCAGGTCCAGGATGAACTCGTGCGCCACCGTGCCCTGCGCGCCGGTGTAGAGGATCGGGTAGTGTGGGCGCAGGCGCTCGGCCATGTAGTTGGCGTTCAGGATCGCCACCCGCGTCGCCTCGGTCACCCCTTCGCGCCCGAGCAGGGCGATGTACATCCACGAGATCACCAGGATCGACGCGCTGCCCCAGGGCGCGGCCGCGATCGGGCCGATGGCTTCCGTCCCGCCGACCGGCACCGCCGGGTGACCGGGCAGGAAGGGCGCCAGGTGCGCCGCCGCGCCGATCGGCCCCATCCCCGGCCCGCCGCCGCCGTGCGGGATGGCGAAGGTCTTGTGCAG
>CAZCJG010000453.1:0-3031 GCA_964498575.1 uncultured Anaerolineales bacterium
GCCGCCGGCACCGGCTGCATGGCGGCGCTGGAGGTGGAGCGGTTACTCGAAGCCGAGGAAGAGGCGGCACAAGCGATGAGCGAGGGGGCGCGGTAGCCTGGGCGGCGCCGCTGATGCCTGAGCTCCCCTCGCCCATCCACCTCGGCCGCGCCCTCTGCGGCGACCTCGCCGCCGCCTCGCGCCGGGAATGGCTGGTCACCAACGGCCTGGGCGGCTTCGCGGCGGGTACGGTGGCGGGGATCAACACCCGGCGCTACCACGGCCTGCTCGTCGCGGCGCTTCGGCCGCCCCTGGACCGCACGCTGCTGGTGGCCAAGCTCGATCCGGTGGCGACCTACGCCGGCCGGCGCTACGGCCTTTCGACCAACGCCTTCGCCGACGGGACGATCGACCCGCATGGCTACCGCCACATCGAGTCGTTCCGCCTCGACGGACTGATCCCCGTCTGGTCCTTCGCCATCGCCGACGCGATCCTGGAGCAACGGCTATGGATGGCGCACGGCGCCGACATCACCTACGTCACCTATCGCCTGGCGCGCGCATCGGGACCCCTGGACCTGGTGCTGACGCCGCTGTGCACCTATCGCGACTTCCACGGCCTGGCCCCGCCGCGCTGGGAGGCGGACCTGCGCGCGCTGGGCGGCGGCTTCGAGCTGGTGGCGTTCCCCGGCGCGCGGTCGTATCGGGTCGTCGCGGACCGGGCGGCCTTCCGCATGGCGACCGCCTGGTATCGCGCCTTCACGCATGAGAAGGAGGCCGAGCGGGGCTTCGACGACCGCGCGGACCTGTTCGGGCCGGGCTACCTGCACGCCACGCTCCAGCCGGGGGAGACGCTGACCGTGATCTGCTCGGCAGAGATGGTGGAGCAGCGTGCCGGTGTCGCTGCATTCGAATCGCGGGACGAGGTGGCGGCGCCGGTATCGCGGGACGGCCTGGCCGCGCTCCAGGCCGAGCGATCCCGGCAGTCGGAGCTGCTCGGCCGCTGCGCGCCGGACGATCCGCCCTGGATCCGCCAGCTTGCGCTCGCGGCGGATCAGTTCGTCGTGCGTCGGGCGGAGCCGGCTGGGACCACCGTCCTGGCCGGCTACCCCTGGTTCGCCGATTGGGGCCGCGACACGATGATCGCCCTGCCCGGCCTGACGCTCGCCACCGGCCGCCCGGAGGTCGCGGCGGAGATCCTGACGACCTTCGCGCGCTACGTCAGCCGGGGGATGCTGCCCAATCGCTTCCCGGACCGCGGCGAGGAGCCGGATTACAACACGGTCGATGCCACGCTGTGGTATTTTCACGCGCTGGACGCCTATGCCCGCCACACGGGCGACCTCGAGCCGGCGCGCGCGCTCTACCCGGTGTTGGTGGACATCGTCGACTGGCACCAGCGCGGCACGCGGCATGGCATCCGGGTCGACCCCGACGACGGCCTGCTCTACGCCGGCGAGCCGGGCGTGCAGCTCACCTGGATGGACGCCAAGATCGGCGACAAGGTGATCACCCCGCGCATCGGCAAGCCGGTCGAGATCAACGCGCTGTGGCATCATGCCCTGCGGGTCATGGCGGACCTGGCGGAGCGTTGTGGCGACGACTGGGCGGCCGGGCAATACCGGGCGCAGGCCGAGCGGGTGGCGGCGGCCTTCCGCGCGCGCTTCTGGTACGCGGCGGGCGGCTACCTCTACGACGTCGTCGATGGTCCGGAAGGGACGCCGGACGCGAACGGGCGGCGTGCGGACGCGAGCTTGCGCCCCAACCAGATCCTGGCGGTCGCCCTGCCGCACCCGCTGCTGGGCCGGGACCAGGCCAAGGCGGTGGTCGACGTCTGCGCCCGGCGCTTGTGGACCTCGCACGGGCTGCGCAGCCTGGCCGACGACGATCCGGCCTATGCCGGCGCCTATCGCGGCGGTCCCGCGGAGCGCGACGCGGCCTATCACCAGGGGACGGTCTGGAGCTGGCTGGTGGGTCCCTTCGTGACCGCGCACTTTCGGGTCTACGGCGACGCGGCGGCGGCGCGCGGCTTCCTCGCCGCGTTCGAGACGCACCTGGCGGACGCCGGCCTCGGCTCGATCAGCGAGATCTTCGACGGCGATCCGCCGCATCGGCCCGACGGCTGCTTCGCCCAGGCCTGGGGCGTGGCGGAGGTGCTGCGGGCGTGGCGGGAGCTGGGCGGCGGGTGAGGCTGCCGGCCGGCGCGCCGGCTCCTCGTCGCGACGTCGATGCGCCTCAGCTCGCCGGCACGTCCAGCACGAAGTCGAAGGCGCCGGCCTTGCCCGGGTCCTCGTCGGCGAGCGTCATCTCCAGCGCCGGGTCGTAGATCCCGTCGCGCGCGTTCTGCGGCTCGCCCGGGAAGTAGAGCTGGGTGGTCAGAACGGGCTGGTCCGGCGCCTGGACCTTGACGTGGATGTGACGGGTGCGGCCGGTGTAGACGCCCGGCATGATCGTGTCGAGCCGGAAGCGGCCGTCCGCGTCGGTGTACTGATGCCCGCGCAGCCGGTAGCCGACGTTGTCGTAGACGCCCGCGTCGTCGCAGTGCCAGAAGTCCAACAGCGCGCCCACGATCGGCCGACAGCGTGTCGAAAGGACATGGCCCGAGACGACCAGCGGCGTGCCGGCCATGCCCGGCTCGACCAGCGAGGCGCGCTCGGGCGAGCTCGGCGTGAAGTACGGGCCTTCGGTCTGCGGCGGGGTCGGATCGTCGTCGTCGCCGCAGGCCGGGGTGGGCGGAAGGGCTTCGGCCACCTCGGCGCGCGGCGCGGAATCGGGCGCGACCTGGCCGGCGTCGGTCGGTGCGCTCCCCGGCGCGTCCCCGGCGGGCGCCGGATCGCCATCGGGTTGTTGCGGCACGATCTCGGGAGCGGAGCCGCCCGTCCGCAAGCCGCAGGCCGCGAGCACCCACAGCGCGGGCAAGGCGAACAAGGCGCGGACGAAGCCGCGGCGGGTGAAGGTGTGGTGGTTGGCCATGCGGCGAATTATACATGCTGGATTGGGCTTGCGCGCATTGTGGTTGCTGGTCGCGGCGCAAGCCGGCACACCGGGCGAG
>CAZCJG010000454.1:0-2967 GCA_964498575.1 uncultured Anaerolineales bacterium
AACCCCACTACCTTATTTCCCGTCACCCATTGTCCAAACAATGGGGGGAATCTCATCGCCACGCCCGGGCATTCTCCGTATCCCACCACCGCTCGTCCTCGTAGCCGGCCGCGGCGATGAAGCACGCCCACTCGGCGTTGGTCACCGGGAACTTCCCGATGGCGAAGGGCGCCAGCACCACGGTGTGGCGGGGTGTGTGGTCGTCCCACTGCTCGCTGCCCCAGATCAGCGGCTCATCGTCACCGATGACATAGTCACAGCCGGGCACTTCGACCATCGGGGGCATCAGGTAATCGCCATACGGCCCCGACCGCCGCTCGAAGCGCGGGTCACCGACCTCACCGAGCGCGAGCCCCGCCGCGATCCGGGCGCGCAAATCGGCGCTCGGGTCGCGGCTGCGCCGGACGAGCGACCCGCGCAGATCGTCCTTCAGGTCGTCGGCAACCCGCCCGACGACCTCCGGGCTAGCGGCGCAGCGCCCTGCCAGCACGAGGTTCGCCGCCTGAACCTCGCGGATGAACCGGTCCGGGTCATCCGCCATCGCCGCGGCAAGTACGGTCATCTCCTCCCAGCCGATGCTCGGCAAGGGTGGGAGGGGATCCGCGGGTGCAAGGCTCTCCATGACCGTGTCAAGCGTCGGTTCAACCGCGTCGGCCCGCCAGGGGGCCTGGACAAGCTCCAGCGCGGGTTCGACCGCCATGCGGCGGGCCGCGAAGTACTCTTGGAGCAACTGATGCCGGAACAAGACCTCGTCGCCGGCGGTGTCTTCGAATTGTCGCTCAGAGAGATGGATCACCCGCCCGTCGTCTCGTACGGCCGAGATCAGCGTCGCCAAGGCTGCCGGGACCGCGATCTCGTCTCGATCGCGATCCGGACGGACATCCGGGTGGGGCTGGGCGAGGTTCCGCGCCGCTTGCTCGTGGCGCCTGAGCGCATCCCCCAGCAGACGGATTCCGCGCTTCCGCCGACGCAGCAGGGTGGATCTCGGGACGTTGGCGCGCTGGCACAGGTCTCCCACCTTCATCTTCCAGGGTGAAACATAGACGTAATACAAATAGCTCCACGCCTGGCGGTCGGCACCCGGAGCGGGCTGTTGCTCGGTGCCGGGGCTGAAGTCCTCCTCAAGGAGAGCCATCTCTCGCGGCCGGGTCATTTGCCGCGGCGCAATGGGGGCCTCATCGCCCCTCAGAATCGCCAAGTGCGCGCGGATCAGTGCATGCAGCAGGTCGATCAGCGCCTGTTCGCGCCGCCTGGGGTGATCGAGGTCCTCCCCCTGTTCGTGGAGCCGCCTAGATATCGCCTCCATGCTGACTGGACTTTGGACAAGCACACGTAGCGCAAGCGACACGAGACAATCTGGCCAGCGCGGATAAGGAAGAATCGATGAGAGAGGAGCAAGAGTTCCGCCCCCCGTGTTCTCCACCGAGACTTGACGATAAGGTGGAACTGCCTCAGTCTACGGTGTATGTCAGAACTGCTCGATCTGAAGCAGTTCCGGGATCGATTATACTCCGTTTTCCCGCGGCGTGCCGACGCGACGATGAACCTGCTGGATGCTCTCTCAAGCGATACAAGCGCCCGCTCGGCGGTCGAGCTGAGCCTGAATCCGGCCTTCGGGCGCGGCCACGACAGCCTCTACAAGGCGGTCGGCGCGCTGACTCGGGCGCCAGGCGGCAGCGCGGTGGCCATCCATTACAGCCCGTTGGAAGCCGCGACCCGTCGGGAGGTGGCGGGCATCTTGCCCGCCCCGGTGGACCGACCGTTCTGGCTGTTCGGGCTGGATGGTTGGACGCTCGGTCGTCCCTACGCCGAGACGCTGTCGGACCGGTCGTTCGTGCACCAGTCGGACCCGGTGGCGGGCAAGCCGCCGGTGACGATCGGCCACGCCTACTCGCTGCTGGTCAACCTGCCGGAGGCCAAGGCGACGGGCGACCCGCCCTGGGCGGTGCCTCTGTCACCGCGGCGGGTATCGTCGCAGACGACGGCGCTGGCGGTGGGAGCCGATCAGGTCAAGGATCTGGCCCGAGACGCCGCGCTGCCTTGGCATGGCCAGCTCATGGCGGTGGTGGCCGACAGCGCCTACAGCGTGGTGCCCTTCCTGGGGCCGGTGAGCGATGATCCCAACGTCGTGGTCATCAGCCGGCTGCGCTCCAGCCGGGTGCTCTACCGCCAACCCCCGCCGCGCCACGCTGGCGCGCGGGGGCGGCCGCGGCTCTACGGCGAGCCGTTCAAGCTCGGCGACGCTACGACCTGGCCCGCCCCCGATGAGGTCTGGACCTTCGACGATGTCACGCGCGGCGGGCGTGGCGTGTGCGTCCAGATCCGCCTCTGGCACAACCTGGTCATGCGCGGTGGTGCACACCGGCCCGGCCCGCTCACCGTGCTCCAGGTGCGCTGCACGGATGCCGACGGTCAGCCACTCTACCGCCGCAGCTTGTGGTTGGCGCTGTCGGGCGCCCGGCGCGCCGAGATCGCCGCGCCCCTGGCTTACGATGCCTTCCGCCAGCGCTTCGACCAGGAGCACTTCCATCGGTTCGCACGCCAGCGCCTGCACTTGGACGCCTTCCAGACGCCGGACACCGCGCGCGAAGTGGCCTGGGTCGGCCTGGGCTGCCTGGCCTACGCTCAACTTTTCGCCGCGCGCTTCATCGCCCGATGCTTGCCGCGCCCTTGGGAGCGCCGCCCCAAGCCCCAAGCCGGAGCTCCGGCCAGCCCTTCGGTCGTCCAGCGCGACTTCGCACGCATTATTGGCCAGATTGGCACACCGGCGGCACCGGCCAAACCCCGCGGTAAATCCCCCGGGCGGGTCAAGGGCTCCTCGCCAGGCGCCCGCAAGCCCTGCAAGGTCGTCAAGAAGTCGCGCATAGTGGCCTGATCGCGGTCCAATCGATCCCCGCGAACGCTTCATAACCCATTCCCCAGCCGGCTGCCACCCAGCCGGCTACCCGGGCGTTGTCCAAAGTCCAG
>CAZCJG010000455.1:0-2938 GCA_964498575.1 uncultured Anaerolineales bacterium
GTACACCTCGCGCGGCCGGAACTCGCGCAGGATGTGAATCAGCGACACCTCGTCGAGCAGGTCGCCCGGCACCAAGATCAATTGGTCCTGGATGTGCCGCAGCCGGTCGAAGCGCACGGTGCTGGTGCGGCGGACCATGCCGACGACGTTGTAGCCCTTGGCCAGGAGCAGCTCGGCCAGGTGCGAGCCGTCCTGGCCGGTGATGCCGGTGATCAAGGCGGTGGGTTGGGGGGTGGTGGATGGAGTCATGGGGTGGCTCGGCTCAGCTTTCGGCTAAGTTTTGGAGGGACAGGGTGTTCGCGGGATCGGGGCGCTAACCACTAGGCCGGCTCCGCGACCAGGGTGCCCGCGCCGACCCGCGCCCGCCACTCGCCCAGCACGTCGGCAACGGTTTGCTCGAACGGGATCGTCGGCTCCCAGCCCAGCTCGCGCCGCGCCTTGGCCGCGTCGCAGGCGGTCCGCGGGACCTCGGAGGGCCGCATCCGCGCGGGGTCGGTGACGACCTCGATCGCGACGCCCGCCAGCGCGAGCAGCGTATCGACGACGGCGCGGATCGGGCGGGGCTGGCCGCTGCCCAGGTTGTAGACCTCGCCGGAGCGGCCGTGCTCGGCCGCCAGCCGGTAGCCGCGCACGATGTCGCGGACGTCGCTGAAGTCGCGCTCGCCGTCCAGGCTCCCGACCCGCAGCGTGGGCGGGCGCAGGCCGGCTTCGATCTCGGCCACCTGGCGCGCGAAGGCGGGCAGCACGAAGCGGGGGTCCTGGCCCGGCCCGCTGTGATTGAAGGGCCGCACGCGCACGAGCTCCAGCTCCCACGCGCCCGCGAGCTGCCCCGCCAACAGGTCCTGCGCGGCCTTGCTGGTCGCGTAGGGGTTGGTCGGCGCCAGGGCCAGCGTCTCGTCGATCGGCAACCGCTCGGGCGGCACCGCGCCGTAGACCTCGTTGGTCGACACCGCGAGCACGCGGATCGCCCGGCCGCGCGCCGCCTGGCAGCGCGCGACGGCCGCCAGCAGGTTGAGCTGCCCGCGGACGTTGGTCTCGAAGGTGCCCCAGGGATCGTCCCAGGCCGCCGGCACGAAGGTCTGGCCGGCCAGGTGGAACACGATGTCCGGCGCCACGGCCTCGATGACCGCGCGCGTGGCGGCCGGATCGCGGAGGTCGACCGGGACGAGCTGGACTCCGGCCGCGCCGGGCGGCGGCGCGAGGTCCACGCGGGCGGCCGGGGTCGGGTCCGTCTGCTGGTCGGCGTCCATGCCCCAGCCGGCGCGCGCCGGGTCCGGGTACACCGTGCCCCATAGCCGCCAATCGGTCGCCGCCAGAAGCTCCCGCCCCAGATGGCCGCCCGCGAAGCCGCCGTAGCCTGTGATGAGGACCTGCAAAGCCTTCGATCTCTCGCCGCCACCTGGATTTGCCCGGTCCGGATCGGGGGCAGTGGCGTGCAGCCGGCATTCTAGACGACGCCGGGAGCAAAGGCAAAGAGGGGCAGGGCGATTTCAAGGACTGTCAGATGTGAAACGTGATACGAGCGGGGCGTCACAATAGAACCGTGGGAAGGGTTGGCATTGACAGTGGGGAGGCGTGGCCGTTGGGGATCATGCGTCAAGAGACCACTTGGAGGCGGTCAGTGGGGTTGGCGAAGCGTCGAGGGGCGGCGGCGGTGCAGGGAGATCTACGGGCGACCTGGGGTGGTGCCCGGGAATCCAGCCGTTGGATTGCGAGGTGAGCGGATCAGGCGGACGATGACGCGGGCAAGGCCCCGATAAGCTTGAGCGCTTCGAGCGGACGGGCGGCATAGTAGCGCAGGGCATCGGGAATGCGGGTCCAACCCTGGTGACGCAGACAGCCCAGGATGGCGTTGTGCAGCGCAGCCAACATCTGGGGGGTGCTGCCACAACGGGCCTGACAGGCATCCTCGCCCAGGGTGACATCACGGACATAGTGGACTTGGTTCTCGATCGTCCAGTGGCCGCGCCACAGGCTTTCCAGCTCGGCTGGCGTTGCCTCGGAACAATCCAAGCTGGTCAGCCCGTAGGTGACCTCGATGCTGGTCTTGCCCGTGAATAGCCTGCGGATGGTCGTGCGCCGCATGATCTGCCGGATGCCGGGCCAGTCCACCCAACCGTCGGTGGCCTCCATCACCTCAAGGCGGCGGACCTCGACACGGCCATGCCCCTTGTGCTGGGTCTGCACCTGACGGATGGGGCGGGTGGGTGGCGGCTGGTCAAAGTGCAGGGCAATCGTTGTGAACAGGCGGGGTTGGTTCTCTTTGGCGATCAAGACGTAGTCGCCCCCTTGACCGAGAATCTGCCGGGTCAAATCCCGCTGCGTCAGGAGCGCGTCCATCGTGATCACGACACCGGACAAGTCCCGGCCGGCCAAGAGACGCGGCACGGCGGTGATCTCGTTGCTCTTCTCGTCGACGGCCACCTGATTCAACACTCGGCCACTGCCGTGCACCACGCGTGACACCAGCCAGATCGGCCGACCATGGTGGGCCGCACCCCGCAGGGCCTTGCCATCGATCGCCTGCCCGACCCGCCGCATCTCATCCGCCTCGGCCGAGTTGCCCTCCTGAACGGTGTTCAAGTCGGCCAGGCGATCCTCGACCTCGACCATGTCCACATTGCGCAGCGCCCGCCGCAACGTCGCTTCACTGGGCAGCTTGTCGTAGGGCAACCCCAGCCACTTCACCAACGCCTCCTCGTGCAGCTTCGTCCAGTCTGCAATCCCATGCGCTGTCTTCTGCCCCCCCGCCATCGCCCACACGATCAACGTCATCAGCAGCCGCCATCCGTACTGCTGCCCCCGCGCCTGGCGCGGATCCGGCACCTCCGCCAGCGCGTCCACCAGGCTGCTATACTTCCCTTGGTCCATCGTTCATGCTTCCCCCCCTCTCTAGGATTTCGCACAGGGGAATTATGCCCGATGGGCCTTTACTTTT
>CAZCJG010000456.1:0-2929 GCA_964498575.1 uncultured Anaerolineales bacterium
TTCATGGGCAACGAGTTCGGGCACCCCGAGTGGATCGACTTCCCGCGCGAGGGCAACGGCTGGAGCTACCACTACGCGCGGCGCCAATGGTCCCTGGCCGAGGATCCCAGCCTGCGCTACCGGCACCTGGCAGACTTCGACCGGGCGATGCTGGCGCTGGCCATGGACTACCCGCTGCTGTCCTCGCCCGAGCTCCGGCTGTGGCACGAGCATGCCCAGGACCAGGTGCTGGCCTTCCAGCGCGGCCCGCTGGTCTTCCTCGTCAACTTCCACCCCAGCCAGTCCTTCACCGACTACCCGATCCACCTGCCGCCCGGCGACTACGCGCTGCTGCTGGACAGCGACGCGCCGGAGTTCGGCGGGCAGGGTCGGATCGCGCCGGGCCAGCGCTACTTCACGCGCCCGGCGGGACCGGAGCGGCCGGAGGTCCACCACGCGCTGGTCTACCTGCCGGCGCGGGTGGCGCTGGTGTGGCGGGTGGGCAGTGCGGGATCGGAAGTCGCGGGAGCAGCGGTCTGATCGGAGCGGGGGCGGCGGTCACACTCGCCGCGCTCCACTCGTCCGAGGGGTGAACGGGATTCGCGGCGGGCGAACGGGAACGCGGAGGATGGGATGGCGGGGAATCCGGCAATCGGAGCCGAGCGGAAGGTGGCGCGGGGACTGATCGCGCTGTGCGTGTTGACCTTGTGCCTGGGAGGCGTGTCCGTGGGTGCACCGGCTCGATCCGCCCCAGCATCACCTTCCGCACTGCAGGCCGGGCCACCCGACCTTGAAGCGGCGTGCGGGACGGGAAACCCGTACCTTGCCGTCGTCTGCTATTTCTCCCCGGACGTGGCGTCCACGGTGCAATACCGGGATGCGCCGGCGATCGTGGCGTTCCGCGACACGCCGGATGACCGACCGCACTATCGCCTGGCGACCATGCCGCAGGTCGGAGCGGTGTGGGGCTTGGCCTACAACCGTACGGACCAAGCCTTGTACGCCGCGGCCTATCTCAAGCGCCAGGTCGCCTTCGGGCCGGGCGGGCCGGGCGCGATCTACCGTATCGATCTCCAGACCGGCGCGGTCACGCTGTTCGCCGCCGTCCCCGACGCTGGCCACGATCGCCACCAAGTGCCGTCGGCCCGAGGCCCGGACTTGCTCGCGCGAACCTGGATCAGCAAGGCGAGCCTTGGCGGAATGGACGTCGACGACGCCGGCAACGAGCTGGCGGTGGTCAACCTCTTCGATCGCCGGATCTACCGCTTCAGGCTGCCGGACGGCGCCTTGCTCGGCAGCTTCCCGCACGGCGCTGCGGGTGCCGCATGGGTGGAGGACGCGCGCCCCTTCGCGCTGAAGTATCATCGCGACCGGCTCTATCACGGCGTGGTCCATTCGGCCGAAAGCACCCGCGGTATCGCCGACCTGCGGGCTTTCGTCTTCGAGAGCGCCGCGGACGGCTCCGGCATGCGGCAGGTCGCGTCCTTCAGCCTCGACTATCCGCGCGGGCGGTCGCGCGCCCCGAAGTTCACCGCCGCGGGCGCGGTACTGGACTGGCGGCCCTGGAGGAACACCACCTCCAACCCACCCGGCGGCTCTGAGCGCTTGTATAGCGAGTATCCGATGCCGATCGTGGCCGACTTCGAGTTCACGGCGGCGGATGAGCTGGTGATCGGCTTGCGCGACCGCTTCTCCGATGTCGCGCTCATGGTCCAGCAGGATGTTCCGTCCGATCGGCAGGGCGATCTCGAAGACCTGGGGTTCGGACTCGGCGATCTCCTGCTCGGTCGACCTGGCGGAGGTGGATGGGATGTACCGACCTCACCCGAGACCTTCGACGACCGCGCGGATTTCGGCGATGAGAGCAGCCAGGGCGGCGTCGCCTATGTCCCGCTATCGAACGCGATCGCCAACGCGATGGTCGGCTTCCGAAACAGCGTGGGAACGGAAGTCGGCGACAAGGCGGCGGTCTGGTACGATCCGGCGACGGGCAACAAGCTGCGCCGCGAAGCGATCTGTCACGCGACCCTCAGGGAAAGCCCCTTGCCCATGCCCGGCCTCGGCGCCGCCCCACCGCTCGGCCTGGACGACGACTCGACCCTGCCGATCGCGCCTACGCTCGGCGACATCGAGATCCTCTGCGGCGTTACGCGCACGCCAACAACCACCCCAACGCCGGTGCCCAGCGCCACCCCGACTGCCACCTCGACGCCGTCTGCCACACCCACGGCGACATCCACACCCACCCGAACACCCACTGTCACCACTACCCGCACCCCCACATCAACGAGCATACCGACCAACACGCCCGAGCCAAAGCCGATCTACCTCCCGCTCGCCCTCCGCGAGCCGCCCTGCGCCGTCGAACAGCCGCACATCGACGTCGTCCTCGTCCTGGACGCATCGACCAGCATGTTGGAGCTCACCCGCGCCGGCCGCAGCAAGCTCGATGCGGCGCGCGAGGCCGCCCGGCTGTTCCTGGATCAGCTCGACCTGCGCGGACCCTCGGCAGGCGGTGGCTCATCCGGCGGGTCGCCCGGCGACCAGGCCGCCATCGTCCAGTTCAACGCCGAGGCCCGCCTGCTCCAGCCGCTCACCGGCGATCACACCGCGCTCCAGGCCGCCCTGGGCGGCATCCAGCCCGCCCAGCTCACCCGCATCGACCTCGGCATCCGCGCCGGGCACGCGGAGCTCGCGGGCCCCCGGCACCTGGCCGACCACCAGCCCGCGCTGATCGTCCTGACCGACGGGCGCAACAATCCCGAGCCGGTGTCGTCAGCGATCGCCGCGGCAGCGGAGGCGAAGGCAGCGGGGTTGAGGGTGTTCACGATCGGGCTGGGCGAGGACGTCGAGGCGGACGCGCTGCGGCAGATGGCGAGCACGCCGGGGGACTTCTTCGCCGCGCCGGACGGGGAGGACTTGGCGGAGATCTACCGGGCGATCGCGGGGG
>CAZCJG010000457.1:0-2916 GCA_964498575.1 uncultured Anaerolineales bacterium
AGTGGCATGCGGCCATCCAGAACCTCCAGGCCGCCCGGAAGGCCGCTCGTGCCGCCGGCGACTCGGTCGCGGGGGCCAGGGTGGCGCTGGCGCTGGGCGACGCTTACCGCGACCTGGCCAGTCGAAGCGGGGGCCTCCGGCCACGCCGGCCCGAGCAGCGTGGCTTCTGGCAGAGGCTGCGGCGGCTGCCCTTCACGGCCATCCGCGGCATGGCCCGGCGCTGGCGGCGGGCGCCGAGCTGGTGGTGGTGGCACCCGGGGACGGACTACCAGGACTGGATCGTCGCCTGGCTGCTCGAGCGCGCGGCGCGTTGGTATCGCGTTGCCGAGGCCGCCACCGGACCCGAAGATGCCCGTGCTCGCGCTGACATCGCTTGGGCGCTGGCGGAGACCAGCCGCCAGCTCGGGCGCTGGGCCGAGGCGCGCGCGCGCTTCGACGCGCTGGCGGCCAGCGACGTCGTTCGGCAGAGCCCCTATGGCAGTGCTCGCGCCCTTCTAGGCCAGGGCGCTCAGGCGGTCCGCGCAGGGGACGGTGCACGCGGTCAAGCCCAGCTCGCGGAGGCGATCGAGGTGTTCCGCCGATTCGACGATCAGGCCGGCGTAGGCTCGGTGGCGATGACCCAGGCCTACGCCGCTCTGGCCGCGGGGCGGGGTGAGGAGTCTGTTGCGGCTTTCGACCTGGCCGCCAATGCCCTGGGCGCGGCGCGCGACCACCTGGCCCAGACCGAGGCGGCCATCGCGCTGGCGGCGCTCGCCACCCGCTCGGACTTGCCCGAAGCCAGCCGCGCGCGGGCACGTGCCGCTGCCGAGGCCGTCGCCGAGCGACATTACCTGGCCCGCTTCCCCGGTGCGCTGCTCGTTCTGTTTCGCAGGCTGGCCGTCTACGTCGCCCTGCCGATCACCTTCGTGCTCGGAAGCATCTTCGGCGTCGTCGTGGTCGTGCTGGTGGGGTGGGTCGTCGAGAGTGAATGGTTGCTGATCAACATGGGCCGGTCCGACGCGCTGAGCCTCGGCGACCACCTGACTTGGCTGGCCTATGCGGCGGGGCTGATCTTGGTCACCTTGTGGCTCTACCCTTTCGTCTATGGCCTGCTCGGCATGGTGCTGGTGCGATTCCTCGGTCGGGGCCTGTTGGGTCTTGAAGGTGCCCAACCGGACATCATCACCACCTCGCCCGAAGGCACCCGCGTGCATGACCGTGCACACCCTGGTGGGCACGCGCTGGCGTGGACGGCGGCCACGGGCGCCGAGGCGCTGGACCTGCACCTGCGGCGGGAGCCGGTGCAGTTGATATCCCGCACGGCGGTGGTCGGCGGCGAGGGACCGCCCTTGATCGTCGAGGCGATCACCGCGGGCTACGACGCATTCCAGCGCGACATCGAGGGCTGGATGCCCAAGCCGAAGCGGCTCCGGCGCTGGGACTTGGTGCTGCTTTCGCCCGCTTGGGTGATCGGCGGGCTCGCCATCGCGGTGGCGCTCGTTGCGGCGGCGGGTTCCTTGGGCGGCCTACCCAGCCTGGCGACCGAAGTGGTTGCGGTCAGCCCGGCGATCGAGCTGAGCTTGCGTTTGACGCCGGCGCTGGCCATGCTGGTTCCCACCTTCGTCCTGCTCTTCACCAGCCTAACCCACTGGCGCCTGGTGCGCCACGCGCGCCAAGTCGCCCGCGCTACCGGCCTCGGCCTCTATGTCATCCCGCCTCGCCTGCTTGCGCTGGCGGCATTGGGTTGGACCGTGCTCACCGGGCTGTGGCTGGCGTGGCTGCTGATGCCGACGGGATGACCGACCAGTCGGAGGAGATTCTGCCTGTGACCACCTGTCCCAGTTGTCAGCGCGCCGACATCCCCGCCGCCGCCCGCTTCTGCCCGGATTGCGGCGCGGCGCTGCCGGCATCGCCCGCCCTGCCCGTGGCGCCGGAGGCAGACGTCGCGCCCAGCATCACCCCACCGCCCAAGCCCCCACCTTCCACCACCATCGACGTCAAGCAGGACGTCGGCCAGCTCGCCGGTGGCAAGGCTACCGGCGTGGAGATGGGCGGGGTGACCGGCGACGTGACGGTCAACCAGCAGGGCGACAGCTTCCGGGTGCAGCTCGGCAACGTCGGCGCCGGGGCGCAAATCGCGGTAGGCAAGCAGATCAGCCAGTCCGGCGCCGGCCCGGCGGCCGCCAGCCAGGCGGATCGCGCCGAGCTGGCCCGCGGCCTGCAAGCCGTGGGCGACGCCCTGGCCGACCCGGCCGTGCCGGCGGATCGCCAGCTCATCGGCCGCGAGTTCCTGCGCCAGTTGGAGGCCCAGCTCATCCGCGACGACGGGCCGCCGGATGGGGCGACCGTCAAGGTGGCCGGCGACTGGCTGCTGAACAACATCCCTTCGCTGGCGCCCTCCCTGCGCGCGCTGTTCGGCGGCCCGGCCGGCCGGCGGGCGCTGGCGGCGGCGGGCGAGCCGGCGGTGGGCTGGGCGGAGGCCAGGCTGGGCTAGCGAGCGCTCAGGGAGTCACGACCAGCCGCTGGGCATAGCCGCTCGCCTCGTCGCGCAGCACCAGCTCGATGCGGCGGAGCTGCCCGAGGTCGAGCGCGCTCAGGCCGGACACCGGGTTGCGCAGGTCGACCGACCACGCGCCGTCGTCGCCGATGAAGCTGGACAACCGGTCCGGCGCCTCGCCCGCCCCGACATAGACCGCGACGTCGAGCAGGCCGTCCGCGGGACCCGTGCCGCGCAGCAGCGCCCGGCCCGGGTCGAGCTCGGCGGTGATCGCCTCGAGTCGCATCTGCGTCTCGGGGCTGCCCTCGTCGCCGATCCGCAAGCCCACGACCTCACCGGCGCCGAGCGGCGGCGCGGGCGATGCGCAGCAGGGCCGGGAACCGCCCGGGGGATCAACGAGGGGGTGAGCCCGTGCGATAGGGGGGCCACCCCCCAGGCGG
>CAZCJG010000458.1:0-2889 GCA_964498575.1 uncultured Anaerolineales bacterium
GGAGCGCATGAGCAGCGCCGGGCGCAGCAAGCTCGCCGCGGTCCAGTCCGCCGCCCAGGCCTTCGCCCGGCTGATGACCACCGCCGGGGTGAACCAGGTCGCCGTGGTCGGCTTCAACGACGCGGCCTGGATCGAGCAGCCGCTGACGGTGGACGGCGCGCTGGCCGGCGCGGCGATCGCGCGCCTGTCCGAACGGACCGCCCAGGGCACGCGGCTGGACCTGGCGCTGGAACGCGGCGGCGAGGCGCTGGCGGGCCCCGCGCGGCGGGCTGACCACGGTCGCGTCCTTGTGCTCCTCACCGACGGCCTGCCCAACCGCGTGCCGACGCCGGCGGCTGGGGGGAGCCAGGAGGACACCTTGCTGGCAGCCGCGGAGATGCTCAAGGCGTCCGGCGTCACGGTCTACACGATCGGGGTAGGCCGTCCTGATGCGCCGGACGTGGCGGATCGGATCGACGCGCGGCTCCTGGCGGCGGTGGCGAGCGCGCCGGGGCTGTTCTACGGGGCGGAGGACGCCGAGGGTGTGGCGGCGATCTACGCGGCGATCGCGCGGGCGATTCCCTGCCCGGCGGAGCGGTATTGGGGCGGGCGGTAGCCAGGGTTGGCGATATGGTGGACATGTGTAGAATCCTGTGTAAGCGGTAGGTCCGCGCAACGTGCGCTGGATATCTGGGACGAGCGTCATGGAGATTAGGGAGCCTGACATGCCTACGAACCTCGCGATCGAGGATCGATTGCTGGAGGAAGCACGGATTCTCGGTGGTCAACGGACCAAGCGGGAGATCGTCAACGCGGCGCTGATCGAGTACATCCAGCGGCGCCAGCGCCTGAGCGCGATCGAGGGCTTCGGGACGATCGACTTCGATCCGAGCTATGACTACAAGCAGGCGCGCCGCGATCGGCTCTCAGGCGCTGCCGATTGCTCCGCTCGCCGCCGTGGCTGACGTAACCTCCGTCACCATCCGCCACGCCGATCCTGGCGATGCCGAGGCGCTTCAGGCGATTTTCAGCGGGCCGAGGGTCGTGGCGGGGACGCTGCAACTGCCCTTCCCGTCGGTCGAGAGTTGGCGCAAGCGGCTGGCCGAGCCGATGGACGGCAGCCACACGCTGGTCGCCTGCGCCGGTGACGAGGTCGTCGGCTGGATCATCGTCATGACGGTCAAGAACCCCCGCCGGCGCCATGTCGGTCAGATCGCGATGGCGGTGCGCGACGACTGGCAGGGCCGGGGCGTCGGGACAACTCTGCTGGGCGCGGCGATCGAGCTGGCCGAAGGCTGGTTGAACCTAGAGCGGATCGAGCTGGACGTCTACACCGACAACGATCCCGGCATCCGGCTCTACCAGCGCTTCGGATTCGAGATCGAGGGCAGGCTGCGCCGCTACGCGTTCCGCGACGGCCGGTACGCGGACGTCTACGCGATGGGGCGGCTGCGGGCGGGAGAGACGCCGGCGGTCCCGTGATCCGTCGTCGCTTGCCGCTGAGCCGCACGCTTGTGCGCGCTGCCGTTCCGGCGCTCCTCGCGGGGCTTGTCCTGCTGGAGATCGCCCCCATGGGTGCGGACGACACGCCCGCCGCGCATGGTGTTCTCTCTCCAGGGCACGCCCTCGCCGCGCAGGGCGCCTCGGCCTCGCAGCGCACCGGGGCATCGCATCGTGCCGCGGCCGCGCGTGGCGCGTCCGCGTCCGCCGACGCGCTCGACGCTCGCACGCTGCTCGACGGCTTCGAGGATCCCGCCTGGCCGAACCCCGATCTGTGGGTCGTGTCCGGCAACGCCCCGCCGACCTGGTGGCCGAGCACCTGCCGCGCCAAGAGCGGTCGCCGGGCGCTGTGGGCTTTCGGCGGGATGGTCGGCGGCGGCGAGCTGGCCTGCGGCGCGGGTGCGCCGACCGAGGCGGCCAGCAGCATCGTGCAGCGCCTGGATCTGCGCGGCGCGGCGCTGGCCAGCCGCCTGGAGCTGGGTTTCGAGCTGTGGATGCAGCTGCCGCCGGGGCCGGACACCGGGTTGTTCATCTTCTTGCGCGTCCCGCAACCGGGAGGCGGCTCGAAGCGGGTGCCGGTCTTCGGCGCGACCGGCGGTGGGGGGAGCTGGGTCTTCCCGCCGCGCCGGCTCGACCTGATGAACCTCGCCGACATCAGCGATCCGCGCGAGGTCTACGACTTGCGCGGCGGGGTCTGGGAGCTGGAATGGCTGGCCCTGGCGCCGGCCGGCACGGCACCCGGCGCGGGCGTCTACATCGACGACGTCACGCTGGAGTGGGAACCCGATGCGGCGGTGACGCCGCCGACCCCGCGCCCGACCGGCGGCCTGCCGACCCCGACCGCCAGCTCTACCCCGCGCCCGGCCACCCCCACGCCGAGCCCCATCCCCCAGCCGTCCCCTACGTCCACCGCGTCCACGATGTCCACCCCAACCTCCAGCCCAACGCCGCCGGCCCCAACCCGCCGCCCCACCCCTGGCTCCGAAGACACACCGACGCCGCGGCCGACCGGCGGTTTGGCCTACTTGCCATGGTCCGCGCTGGGCGAGGTGCTCCGGACGGACACCCCGACGCCCACGGGATCCGAGACACCGACGGCGCCGACGCCCGGCACGCCCACCCCGACCGAGCCGCCGAAGCCCCCGCCGCTGTACTTGCCGTGGACGGCATGGGAAGCGGTGCCGCCCGAGCCGACCGCGCAACATACGCCGGCGCTCACGCCGGAAACGACGCCGATAGCCAGATCCGGTCCCGCGCCAACGACCCTGCACGACGTGCTCTCATCCCGGGCGATTGGCGATCACCGCTGACGCGAGTAGAATTGGCCGCGCGTACGCCCCCGTAGCTCAGGGGACCAGAGCGGCTGGCTTCGAACCAGTAGGTCGCACGTTCGAATCGTGCCGGGGGTAC
>CAZCJG010000459.1:0-2878 GCA_964498575.1 uncultured Anaerolineales bacterium
GGTGGACCTAATGCCGGAGGTGACGCAGGTGTTCCGGCAGGTCATCGGCGGCGAGACGTTCACCGCTGCCGAATTGCCCATGCCTTCTGTGGTGGAACGGGCCGGAGGAAGTGGGGCGAAGGTGGAGCAGAGTGGCCTTGCGGGGTTCGAGGTCAACGCCTGATCGCACTCGTAACTCACCGCCAAGGCGACGCAAGGCGAAGATCGCGCTCGACGCCGCGGTGCTGGACGCCTACGGCTGGCCGCACGACATCGGGGATGAGGAGACTCTGGAGCGGCTGCTCGCGCTGAACCTGGAGCGGGCGGGCACTGAGGCTCAAACCGTCCACTCCGAGCCATAGCCGTCTACCGGCGTCCATCGCGTGTCGCTGTCCCTGCTTCCGGGCGTGCTACAATTCCCCCTAGATCAACCCCACCGGGAGACCTGCTATGGGCGTGACCTTCGTCGTACAAGACGTGCTGACGCTGGAGGAAGCGGCAAGCTACCTGCGCTTGCCGCAGGATACGCTTGCCCGCCAGGCGGCCGAGGGGAACATCCCCGGCCGGCGGATCGAGGATTCGTGGCGCTTCCTGAAAACGGCGCTCGATGACTGGTTGCGCCGCCAGGACAGCCGTGCCATCCTCATCCAGC
Source organism: uncultured Anaerolineales bacterium (assembly GCA_964498575.1). Taxonomy (GTDB): domain Bacteria; phylum Chloroflexota; class Anaerolineae; order Epilineales; family Epilineaceae; genus CAZCJG01. Next base: position 632 of record CAZCJG010000459.1, read on the forward strand.
AGGCCGGCGCCCTAGCGGATGACGCTACGCTGCCGGATCTCCGGGCGATGATCTACCGGGCCAGGAAGCGGCCGGAGAGCGCCGCTGAGCCCCAGTCGTAAATGCACCTGCTTGACACCGACACGCTGACCCACCTTCACGCCGGCAGCCCGCGCGTTGTAGACCACCTCAGGCGCCTAGAGGACCCGGACGTCGGCACGACCATTGTCACATACATCGAGCTGCTGCGCGGTCGAATGGACTTCGTGCTCAAGGCCGCGACCGGCGATCAACTCCTCGTGGCGCAGCAGCGGCTTCTCCGCACCCAGGAACTGTTGGAACAGATCGTCATCGTCTTCTTCGACCAAGGCGCGGCGGAACACTTCGAGCGACTGCGCACGGTCAATGCCTACCGCAAGATCGGGCGTGCTGACCTCCTGATCGCCAGCATCGCCCTTGCCCGTCGGGCGACGCTCGTGACGCGCAACACCCGCCACTTCCGCCAAATCCCGGGTGTGGCGGTCGTCAACTGGGTGGATTGACACCAATGTTGACACCAACCCAGCTAACACTAGCCGAAACACAACGGACGGAATGCCACGACGGCCCGATCGCTACCTCTGTAAAATAGCCCATTCCGGCACGCCCTGACACGTAGTGGACATCCGTTCTCCATACTTTGAATCCGTTAATCCTGGTTCGAATCCAGGCTCCCCAGCCACTTGTTTACAGAGTAAAAGCCCGGCCGCGAGAGCGCGCCGGGCTTCGTTTTTGCTGAAAGTGCAGCCGTAATTGCAGCCACGGTACCGCGCTACCCGATGTCCACGGTCCGGTCGATAACGCCTCCGAGCTTGTCGACAGCGCCACGCTTCGCCGCCGGCCGCACGTGGGCGTAGGTGTTCATCGTCACGTAGATCGAGCTGTGGCGGGCCAGCTCCTGGATCGTCTTCAGGTCCTCGCCGAGCGCTTCAGCTACGCTGCGCCGGCAACCTGCCCGTTCACCTTGGCCCCACGCACCGGCCTCAGCCCCGCCTTCTCCGCCCGTTCGCGATACCTGGACACCGTCCGCGTGGTGACGCCAAGACGCTCGGAGATCTCCGCGTGCGTCAGTCCTTCCTCGACCAGACGGGCGTAGACATAGACGACATCGTCCGGGTCGTGTCCGGTGTCAGGACCATCGGACACTTGGTCACCGGACATGTGGACATCGGGCGCCTGGACAATGGACTTGTGGACACCAGGCTTTAGGACACCCAGCGCCTGGCCATCGGACAATCCTGAGGCCGTCGGTGGCGACAGGACAGGGGTGACACCGGGCAGGGCCGAGGGCGCCGTCTGGCGTGCCTCAGGCCTGTCCGATGGCCACTGTCCTGTCCGGTAGAACGCCGTGGTCAAGGCGTGTCCGGCTCGGACAGCGACAGCGTACTGGACAGGGACGACGCCGAGGGCGACAACGACAGCCCACCGGGCGTAGTCGTCCAGGGGGGCGTATTCATGAGTTCGGGGAGGGGCTGAACAAGGTGTCGAAACGGTCATTGGCCCAGGCCAGCTTTGACATTGCCTCCGATTCCTTAACTTGTGACCGTATCGGTTAGCCCTCACCGCCCCGCCAGCATCCCCGCCCCCGCATCCACCAGCGCCAGCCAGGCCTGCCCGGCCTGGTCGATTGGTTGCAGGAAGAACACCGGGTAGATCCCGATCCAGAAGATCAGGATCACCAACGGCGCCAGCGCCAGCAGCTCCATCCCGGTCAGGTCCTTCATCTCCGCGCTCTTGCCCGCTGTAGGGCCGAAGAACATCCGCTGGAACAGCCACAGCATGTAGGCCGCGCCCAGCACCACGCCGAAGGTCGCGAGGGCGGCGGCGACCGGGCTGGTGCGGAAGGCGCCCAGGAGTGACAGCCATTCGCCGACGAAGCCGGCGGTGCCTGGCAAGCCGATCGAGGAGAACATCACGACGAGGAAGATCACGCTGAAGCGCGGCATCGTCTTCCACAGCCCGCCGAAGTCCGCGATGCGCCGCGAATGCGCGCGCTCGTAGAGCATCCCCACCAGGAGGAAGAGCGCGCCGGTCGCGATCCCGTGGCTCAGCATCGTCAGCGTGCCGCCGGCCATGCCTTGCGCTTTCAGCGCGAACAGGCCGACGACGACGATGCCCATGTGGCTGACCGAGGAGTAGGCGACCAGGCTCTTGACGTCCTCCTGCGCGAAGGCGACCCAGGCGCCGTACCAGATCCCGATGATCGCCAGCGCGACCAGGAGCGGCGCG
>CAZCJG010000460.1:0-2872 GCA_964498575.1 uncultured Anaerolineales bacterium
GATCGCCCGCTCGAACGCCCTTTACGCCCAGGCGCCGGCGGTCTCGACCCTGGTCGCCGTCGTCGGTACCTTGACGGCGCTGGTCGCGGCCTGCCTCGCGCTGGTGCAGGTGGACATCAAGCGGGTGCTGGCCTACTCGACGATCAGCCAGCTCGGCTTCATGTTCCTGGCGGTCGGCGCCGGGGCCTACATCGCGGGCATCTTCCACCTGATGACGCACGCGATCTTCAAGGCGCTGCTCTTCCTCGGCGCCGGCAGCATCATGCACGCGATGGAGCACGGCTTCCACGCCGCGCACGCCCATCCCGAAGCCGCGGACGGCGTCCCCGCGCACCAGGACATGCGGCGGATGGGGGGCTTGCTCCGCAAGATCCCGGTCACGGGCTGGACCTTCGTGATCGGCGGCCTCGCGCTGGCGGGGGTCTTCCCGCTCGCGGGCTTCTGGAGCAAGGACGAGATCCTGCTCGACACGCTGCGGCACGGCGGCGGGATATGGACCGCGCTCTACGCCGTCGCGCTCTTTACCGCCTTCCTCACCGCGTTCTACACCGGCCGGCAGCTCTGCATGGTCCTGGCGGGTCCTCCCAGGAGCGAAGGCGCCGCAGGCGCGCACGAGTCGCCGCTGGTGATGACGGTCCCGCTGGTGATCCTGGCGCTCCTGACCGTCGTCGGCGGCTTCCCCGGCATCGGGCTGGGCCGGCAGGGCGAGTCCACCCTGGTCTGGCTGCTCGCGCCGGTGCTCGGCGTGCCGCACGCGGGCGGGTTCGCGATCGGGCCGGCGGTGGTCGCGAGCCTGGTCGCGCTGACTGGCCTGGCGCTGGCATGGCTGGTCTACGGCGGCCGGCCGCGGATCGACCCCGCCCGCGTCGCCGCGCGGCTGCCGCGGGCTTATCACCTCCTCTGGCGCAAGCTCTACGTCGACGAAGTCTACACCTTCCTCTTCGTCCGCCCCTTCCGCGCGCTGTCGGTCTTCCTCTGGCGCGTGGTCGACGACGACCTGGTCGACGGTGCGGTCAACGGCACCGGGCGCTTCGTCGCCTGGCTGGCGCAGGCCTCGCGCCGCTGGCAGACCGGCTACGTGCGCCAGTACGCGCTCTCGATGCTCGCCGGCGCGCTGGCGATCGCGCTCTACCTGTTTTTGTCGATGCAGTGATCCCGTACCAGGGTCGCTAGAACGCCTGGTGCCGCAGCAGGTCCTCCGGCGGAAGGGGTCGCCGGACCCTCGCCACGTAGTAGAAACGGATCTCGCCCAACTCCTCGTCGTATCGGTAGATCAACCGATACCCTGAGCGGATAACCTGCCGGTAGCCGGGACCGATGGGATCGGCGAGCGGGGTGCCGCTTTCGGGGAAGGTGGCGAGCTGGACGCGAATGGCCCCCAAGATCTGTCGGCGGGCACCGGTCGGCAACTCCCGCAACTGGTCCTGAACCAGCCGCGAGAACCGGGCCTGCACCTACGCGCCCTCGCCCTGGAGCCCGAACTCGGCCTCAAGCGCCTCCAGCGTCACCGACTCGCCCGCCGCGAACTGCTGCTCCGACAGGGCGATCGCCAGCTCGATCTCGCGCTCCTCGCGCTCGGTGATCAAGCGGGTCAACTCGTCGAACTGCTCGACCCCGATGACATAAACCACTGGCCGGCCCCGCAGGGTGACCGTCACCGGTTGAACCTGCGCGTTTTCAACGATCGTGCCCGCGTTCCTCTGCAAATCGGTCAAGGTGACGATTCGCTCGGTTGTCTTGAGCATGGTGAACCCCCTTTCGGTACGTAGTTAACTCCGCATAGAGTATAGGTTTAGGTTGTGCAATCAGTCAAGCTGACGCAGGACGATTTCAAGGACTCTCGGATGTGAAACGTGTTACGAGTGGCGCAACATCGTTGAGGTACGAGGGTAGGGCAGGGCGGGAACGGCGGGGCGGGTTGGCCGAGGCGGGGCAACGCCAGTTGCGGCAGAACCTCGATCAGCGCACTCCGATCCCCACGATCGGCATGAACAGATCCGGGTAGACGCCACGACCGCTTGCCCGGCGGATCAGCGCCACGCCCATCCTACCGCTGGTCACCGCGACGAACGGACCCTGGACCAAGGGCCGGAGGGCCGCGCCCGTTTTGAAATTGCCTGCCAGCGGCAAATCCTCGATCGCCCGGAGGTGCCCGTCCGGCGCCACCTCGATCGACCGCAGCGTCGCGGCGAAGCCCTCGGCGTCGCGGCTGGTTGCATTGAGATCGCCCGTCGGCGGGAAGGCGAGCAGTGCATACAGGCGGCCGTGCTGCCAGCCCAGCCCGCGCACGGCGCGCGACGCGTCGCCCTCGCCCGTGGTCAGGCGGTCCTGCTCGACGAGATGCGCCGGATCGGCGGCGTCCAGCACCAGGATGGCGTTGTCCGTCCCGGCAATCGGCCCAGGATCTGGGGTGCGGCCGGTTCGGCGATGTCGAAGATGTAGAGTCCCTGATGCACGTCGACGTACAGGCGGGTACCCTCGATGGCCAGCAGATTGGCCACACCGGGCAACTGCGGGATCTCGCCGATCCGCACCGGGCGATCGGGATCGCTGGTGTCATAGACCTCGATCCGCGCGCCAGCAGCTACGAAGAGACGGTCGCCCGATGCGTCCGTGGTTGCCGCGATGCCGGCCAGGTTGCCGCCGGTATCCCCGAGCCAGGTGAGATCCGACCCGGCGTCCGCGGCGACTGGCGCTGGAATCGACCGGGCCGCGGGACTGCCGAGCGCGCAGACGGCAGCGATCGTCTCGCAGGCAACGACGACGAGAGGAGCTTGCCGCTGGCAAGAGCTGAGGGTCGCGAGGGCGCCCAGGCCGGGGCGGTTGTGGCGACTTGACCCCAGCGCCCCCCCCAGCGACAATAGGCGCCGCC
>CAZCJG010000461.1:0-2867 GCA_964498575.1 uncultured Anaerolineales bacterium
CGGCCGCTCCGCCACCAGCGCCAGCATGCTCGCGACCTTGGATGCCATGCCGCCGGTGACATCCGGCGCCCCGGCGCGCGCCCCGCCGAGGAAGTCCGCGACGCGCGCGGCGGCGTCCGGGGTGATCACTTCCAAGGGCCGGGCGGACGCCTGCTGATGTGGGTCCGCGGTGAACACGCCGTCGACGTCGGTCGCCAGGACGATGCGGTCCGCGCCGAGCGGCCCCGCCAGCGCCGCCAGCAGCGGCTCGGTGCTGGCGATGGCGCCGCCCCGCACGCGGTCCGGCGCCACGTCGCCGTAGAGCACGGGTAGCAGGCCATGTTCGAGCAGGTCCGCCACCACATCGGCACGGATCGCGGCGATCCGCCCGTCCTCGCAGGTCGCCACCAGCCCGCCGGGCACGCCGACCGCCGGCAACCCCGCCGCAAGCAAAGCCGTGACGACGGATTGGCTGAGCTGGCGGGCGGAAGCGGCGACGCGGGCGAAGGCCAGCGGGTCGGCGGGATGGTCCAGGAAGCCGGACTCGCGCGCCGCGACGTGGCCGAAGGAGCCGCTGCCGTGGGCCAGGACCAGCCGGCCGGATCGGCAGCCCGGCCAGGCGGCGATCTCGGCGGCCAGGCGGGCCAGGGTCTCGGTCCGGACGGTCTCCCGACCTGCCTTCTCGGTGATCAACGCCCCGCCGAGCTTGAGAAGGGTCCGGCCGGTCAGGGGATCTGGCATGTTCGGCGTCGCCGGAGCGTCAGGCGTGAGGCTGGAGGGTGGCGACGAGCGCGCTGGCACGGCTGGCTTGTTCGTTGTCCCAGGTGACGAGCGGGATGCCCATCTTGTAGGCGATCGCGACATAAGGAGCGTCGGCGCCCTTCAACATGAGATCGGCAGCGAGCATCGCGGCTCTAAGCGCCAAGGAATTGTCAACCGGAACAATCCTCAAATTGGGCAATCTGAACAGTCGGCGTGCCGATCGTCGCCCGAATACCGACCTGCCCGATTGTCGCGCCACCGCACCGCCCACTTCGGTGATGGCCAAGCTCGGCATGTAGAGGACCTCGCCTTGGGCGATTTTGGCGTTCACCCAGCGCACGCTGATCGCATGGCGCGAATCCGTTGCCAATAGCCAACTCACCCAGACACTGGCATCGACGACCATCATAGATCGCGACGCATCTCTCGCACGGCCTCGACGGCGTCGACGTGCTCGGGCAAGTAGTGGCCGATCTCTTCGATCAGCGCATCCATGTCGGCCATCATCTCCTCGACGCTGCCGTAGGGTGTGAGATCCTCCTCGTCTTCGTCCAGGATTCGGTCCGCCTGCACCGGCGTCAGCCGCGCGATCGCCCGCCCGCGGTGGGTGACGGTGTAGCTCGCTCCCTCCTCGCGCACGCACTTCAGGATTTCGCTGGCATGCGCCTTCAGCTCGCGCACGCCGATGGTCTCGTCCATCGATCACGCTCTATGTGGTCACGAATGTGACTACATGATAGCGCGCGTGGCTTGTGCGTGCAAGCGCGGCTCGATGCGGACGATCTCGCAACCCCGCGCGAGGTCCAGCGCTGCGTCACGGCAGAGCACGGGTAGAAAGTGGTGTGGTCCCTAACCCGCCTCCACCACCGTCCGGAACACCTGCGCTGCGCCCGCCGCGCGCAGCTCGGCCGCGACGGCCGCGCCGGTCTCGGGCGTGGCCAGGGCGACGACCACGCCGCCGCCGCCCGCCCCGCTGAGCTTGGCGCCCAGCGCCCCGGCCCCGCGCGCGGCGGCGACGAGCTGGTCGAGCGCCGGCGTCGATACCCGCAGGGCTTGCAGGATCAGGTGGTTGGTGTTCATCAAGGTGCCGAGCCGGATCGCCTGGCCGTCCGCGATCGCCGCGGCCGCCTCGTCCGCCAGGCGGCCGATGCGGTTGAACCAGTCGTCGTAGACAAGCGAGCGGCGCGCGTAGCGGGCGCGCACGCCCGCGACGATGTCGCGCGTCGCGCCGCAGGTGCCGGAGTCGGCGATCACCAGCGCCAGCGGGGCGCCGACCGCCAAGGGCCGCGCCTGGCCCTGGGCGAAGCGGATCGGGCGGCCATGGGCGATGACGGTGTTGTCGATGCCGCTGGGCGTGCCATGCACCTGCCGCTCCGAGGCGTAGGCCAGGGCGGCGATCGTCGCCTCGTCCCAGGCTTCCCCGGCCGCCAGGCCGATCGCGCGCACCAGGGCCACCGCCACCGCCGCGCTGGATCCCATTCCCCGGCTGGTCGGGACGGTGCTGGTCAGCTCGATCGCCCAGGGCGTGCGCGCCGTCCGCCCGGCGTGTTGCAGCGCCGCGGTGGCGGCGGCGGCCAGCGGGCTGTCGGGCGGCGCGGTGGCCAGGTCGATCTCGAGGGGCGCGCGGTCTTCGCCGGGAGGGAAATGGGCCACGATCGACAGCGGGTGATCCGCCGCCCGGATGACGGCCCGCGCCGCCACGGCATGGACGGGGACCGCGATGGCGGGCTGGCCGTAGACCACGGCGTGCTCGCCGAGCAGGATGATCTTGCCGGAAGCGCTGGCGGCGGCGAGCGTCTCGGTGTCTGGGGCGGGATCGGTCATGGGCAGGTGATGTCCGAGGAGCAGGTGATGTCCGAAGGGCGGGCGATCGGCCGGCGATGGCGGGAGTATACGAGACAAGCGGGGGGATCGGCAAGCGGCGGGGGTGCAGTTGTAGATCGCCCACCGCTTGCGTACAATCCAGGCATTGCCGGCGGCCGGCCGCCCCGCCGCGCGCCGCATCCCGTCCGGAGCTGCTGCTGATGATCCCGCCAGACCTGATCTATATGGACTGCTCGGCCACCACGCCTTGCGCGCCCGAGGTGGTCGATGCCATGCTGCCCTTCTTCGGTGAGGGCTTCGGC
>CAZCJG010000462.1:0-2863 GCA_964498575.1 uncultured Anaerolineales bacterium
CGCGCGTCCGCGGGGTGATCGCCGCCTCGACCTGGGCGGGGTCCAGGGTATAGCGCGCCGGATCGATGTCCGCGAAGACCGGCGTCGCGCCGATCTGGCTGATCGCCAGCGCGGTGAAGGCGGCCGAGAGCGGCGCGGTGATCACCTCGTCGCCCGGCCCCACGCCGACCGCGCGCAGAGCCAGCGCGATCGCGTCGGTGCCGCTGGCGACGCCGATGGCGTGCTCGACCTCGCAATAGCAGGCGAAGTCGCGCTCGAAGGCCGCCAGGCAGCCGCCCAGGATGAACCAGCCGCTGCCGAGCACCGCGCCCACCGCGGCGTCGATCTCGCCCTGTAGGCGCCGGTAGGTGCGACCGAGGTCGCCGAAGGGGATCATCGTGGGTGGGGAGGTCATCGCAGGTGGGGGATCATGCTACCGCCAGTACGCCGCGCGATGCGCGCGGTAAAACGCCACCGTCCGCGCCAAGCCCTCGCGCAGGGCCACCGCCGGCGCCCAGCCGAGCAGCTCGCGCGCCAGCGCGAAGCTGGAGTATACATCGCCGATGTCGATGACCTTGCGTTCCGGCGGGAACGGGATCAGGCGGAAGCGGCCCGAGCCGGCGACCTCGACCAGGGTCCGGATCAGATCCAGGTGCTCGACCGGCTCCGGCCCGCCCAAGTTGATCACCCGCCCGTTGACCGCGTCGGTCGCGCCCGCCCGCAGGAAGGCCTCCACCACGTCGTCGACATAGGTGTAGTCCCGCCGCTGCCGCCCGTCGCCCCAGATTTCGATCTCCGCGTCGTCCACCGCCAGGCGCACGAACCAGCCCAGGGCGGTCTGCCGGGGGTGCTTGACCAGCATCCGTGGCCCGTAGGTGTTGGTCAGCCGCAGCGAGCAGGCGCGGATGCCGTGAACGTTGTTGTAGAGGATATGGTACCACTCCCCCGCCATCTTGTTGATGCCGTTGACATCGCTGGGGTGCACCGGGTGGGCCTCGTCCACCGGCAGGTAGTCCGGCGCCCCGTAGATCTGCCGCGTGCTGGCGAAGACGACCTTGGCGCCGGGGTTGCCCTGGCGGCAGGCCTCCAGGATCGAGAGCTGGGCGCGGCAGTTGATGTCCAGGTCGGTGAAGGGATCGGTCATGCTGTCGATGTGGCTGACCTGGCCCGCCAGGTTGAAGATCAGGTCCTGCCCGCGCACCAGATACTCCATCCCATGCCCGCGCACGTCGGCGATGTTGATCCGCACCCGGTCCTCGTAGCCCGCCAGGTTGTGCAGGTTGCCGCCGTACTCCGGGATCAGCGAGTCCACCACCGTCACCCGCGCCCCCAGGTCCGCCAGCCGCCGCGCGAGGTTGCTGCCGATGAAGCCGAGTCCGCCGGTGATCAGGAGCGGGCGGCCGGCGTAGAAGGCCCGCAGGCTCGCCGCATCGAACCCGGTCATCGGAAACACGCCATGACCTGCTGGCAGATCGAGCAGCCGCTCCCGTGCATCAGGTCCATCCCCGGCCAGATCGGCCAGGTCACCGCTTCGGCCAGCCAGAAGACCGGCAGCATCGCCAGGGGGGTGTTCGCGTCGGCGCAGAACAGATCCGTCGCGGCGCCCACCGTCGCGTAGGCCATGCCGATGCCCAGGTAGGCGAGCAGCGCCACGAGGGCCGCGCCCGCGATCGCCTTCGGGCTGCGCAGAAAGCGCGAGGCCGCGCCGCGCAGCACGCGCCCCAAGGGCTGCGGTCCCTGGACATGCTCCTGCCGGACCACCAGCTTCCACCACAGCCGCAAGATCTCGCCGCTCACCCGCAGCAGCCGCGGCAGGTTGAAGAACTGCGAGCGGCCGTAGACGCGATGGAAGTGGTGCACCGGCACCTCGGCGAAGGTGAATCCGGCGTCGTGGAACTTCTTGACCATTTCCAGCGGCAAGGTCCCGTCGGGCGACTCCAGCGTCACGGCGTCGAAGCAGGCGCGGCGGATCAGGCGGAAGTCGCAGTCGACGTCGCGGATTGGGTAGCCGAACAGCAGGCGCATCAGGTGGTGGTAGGCACGGCCGACGACGATGCGGATGATCGGGTCGTTGCGGCTGATCTTGTAGCCGTTGACGATATCGATGCCGGGCCGCAGGGCGGGCACCAGCAGCGCCAGCTCGCCGGGATCGTACTGCGCGTCGCCATCGGTGTAGAAGACCAGCTCCTTGGTCGCCGCCGCGAAGCCGGTGCGCAGCGCGTGGCCGTAGCCCATGTTCTGCGGGTGGTGGATGACGCGGAGCCGGGGGATCAGGCCGGCCAGCTCGTCCAGCACCGCGCCGGTGTAGTCCGCGCTGCCGTCGTTGGTGACGATCACCTCGTAGTCGTCGGTCAGCGCGCGCAGCGCGGTCACGGCCCGCAGGACCATGCTGGGGATTGTGCCGGCGTCGTTGTAGGCGGGAAAGACCGCGGAGATGCTGGGGACTGGGTTCATGGGCCAGGGGATCGGGCGGGCGCCGCAAGGACGACCGGCGCACCGCGGTCGCGGATGGCCGGGCAGCCGGCGCCAGTGGGCGGCGAGGGGCTCGAACCCCCGACCTCCTCGGTGTAAACGAGGCGCTCTGACCGGCTGAGCTAGCCGCCCGGCGGTGTCATATTGTAGGGAGGGTGAAGAGCGGGGGCAAACCTGCCGGTCCGCTCCCGTGGCTCTGCCGGCGCTGCTCCGGGGCGCGAGCCGATCTCGCTCACGCGCCGCGCTCTCGCCGCAGGCGCTCGATCTCGGCCTTCAGCCGGGCGTTCTCGGCTTCCGCGACCTGCCGCGCCGCCTGCTCGCGCTCGGCGCGCTGCTCGGCCGTCCGCTCCCGCTCGTTGGCCAGCCGCTCCCGCTCCCGCACCTCGGCCGCCCGCAGCAGGCGCTCCCCGGT
>CAZCJG010000463.1:0-2859 GCA_964498575.1 uncultured Anaerolineales bacterium
CAAGCCCAACGCCCTCGTGCGCGCCTTCGAGCAGGCCGGGAATGTCCACCAGGACAATCTGCCGGTGGTTGATCTCGGCCACGCCCAGCGTCGGCTCGACGGTGGTGAAGGCATAGTCGGCGATCTTGGGCCGCGCGGCGCTGACCGCGGCCAGGAGCGTGCTCTTGCCGGCGTTGGGCAGGCCGATGACGCCGACGTCGGCGATCAGCTTGAGCTCCAGCGACAGGCGCGCCGCATGACCCGGCTCGCCCTTCTCGGCGACGCGCGGCACCTGCCGGGTGGGGCTTACGAAGGCGCTGTTGCCGCGCCCGCCGCGCCCGCCGCGCGCGACGACCACCGCCTGGCCGGGGCGGACGAGGTCCGCCACCACCTCGCCGGTCGCGGTATCGCGGACCAGGGTCCCCACCGGCACGGCGACGCGCAGGTCGTCGCCGTCCTTGCCGTGCCGGTTGGACGGCCCGCCATGCCCGCCGCGGCCGGCGCGGAAAACCTGGGTGAAGCGGAAGGTGTAGAGCGTGTTCTCGCCCTCGTCGGCGACCAGGATCACGTCGCCGCCGCGCCCGCCGTGCCCCCCGCTGGGCCCGCCGCGCGGCACGAACTTTTCACGCCGGAAGGCGACGATCCCATTGCCGCCGTCCCCCGCGCGGACGTCGATCTCGGCTTCATCAAAGAACATCGGCGGGGCCCCCATCCCCCGGCGGTGCGGGGCTGTCGACGGCGACCGCCGGGTCCAGCCGCGCCATCCGCGCCTCGAAGCGTTCGAGCGCCGCGCGCAGCCGGTCCTGGCGCACCGCCAGGGTCAGGTCGCCGCGGGTGCGCTCGGTGACGCCGCGCACCATGTCGTTGGTCTGCTTGATGTTGCGCGTGACGACGGCGGGGAAGTCCACGGTGGTCAGGAAAGCGTAGGTCTCCTGCATCTGATCCAGGATCGCCTCGGCGGCGGCGATGTCGTCGCGGCGGATGGCGTCCAGCGCGGCGCGGCGCAGCTCGCCGCCGGCCTCGCCCAGCCCGTTGAGCCAGGCCGCGTCGTCCACCCCGAGGTCCTCGGGACCCGGCAGGTCGGTGCCCTGGACCATCGCGCGGGTCAGGTGCGCCTCGGCGTACTCCTTCTGGGAATCCAGCATGTAGCCCGCGGACATCAGGTCCGCGTGCCCCGCCGCCGCGGCGTGCATCTCCCCGAGCAGCCGGCCCGCCGCGGCCAGCAGATCGTCGGCCGCCTCCCACTCCGCGCGGTGGATGGCGCGAATCGCGCGCGCGGCGTGCTGGACGACCTGCCGGCTCCGGTCCAAAAGCTGCTCGCGCTGGGCGTTCTTGGCCTCCAGCCGGGCGAGGATCGCGTCGCCGATCGGGCCGAGGTTGTTCATCGCGGGGCCGCCGGCGTATCGAGCGCCGCGTAGGTCGCGGCAGCCGCGCTGTCGACAGGGGGCACGGGTGGGGCGAGCCGCGCCAGACCGTCCGCGACCTTCTCCAACAGCGACCGATCGCCCGGCCCGAAGGCCGCCGGCCGGTCGCTGTCGATGTCGATCTCGCCGATCACGCGCGCGCCGGCCTGGATCGGCACGACGATCTCGCTCTTCGTCGAGATGAAGCACGCGAGATAACGTGGATCGGCGTGGACGTCGTCGACCACGATCGTCTCCCCGGCCGCGGCGGCCGCGCCGCAGATGCCGGCGCCGATCGGGATGCGCACGTGCTCGGTCGGGTGGCCGACGTACGGGCCGAGCACCAGGTCCGGGCCGTCGACCACGTAGATGCCGGTCCAGTTGAAGTGCGGATGTGCCTGATGGAGGAGGTCCACGGTGCGGCTGAGCAGGGTGTCCCAGTCGTCGGTGGGTGTCGCGAGCTGGCTTTCGAGATATTCGATCAGCACGGCGGCGCCAGCGCCTGAATCAGGATCCATGTCTCTCCCTTGCTTCAACATAAACCGGCGAATGGAATTCGCGCCTACCATCACGTAACTGCTCAGCCGGCGAAGGCCGGCTATTCACGTGAGCGTTCGGCGTCCAGCCCGCGCAGGCGGGCTTCGTAATGGTAGCAGCGAATTCCATTCGCCAGGCTGCTCGTCACCGGCGCCCTCATCCCCGGCGCCGCGCGACGGCCCAGATGGCCAGCGCGACGAGCACCAGCACCAGCAGCGGCCACCCCAAGCCGCCGCCGCCCACCGCGGCGCCGCTGACCGGGCCGCCGAGCGCGCCCGATCCCACCGCGATCGCGAGAACCACCGCCGTGGCGGCCAGGCCGACCGGCACGAGGACCGGCGACAGCCGCTGCCACCAGCGGCGGAGGCCACCACCCTCTGATGGCGCGGCGCGGGTCGCCGCGGCCACCGCCGGGGCGGACGGGGCGGCGCGCACCGGCCTGAACACCGAGCGCGACTCGGCGGCCAGGCGCTGCATCACGGCGGGCGCGACGTCCGGCGCGTCAGCCGGCTCCGGCAGCGTGCGCAGGGTCTCGTCCAGGGTCAGCAGCCGCCGCCCGCCGGGCGTGCCGGCGAGCTGGGCGCGCGCTCCCGCCGCGGCGGGCGAGGAGGGATCGTCGAGGATGAGGTCGATGAGTCGGTCGGGATCGGATGGGTTGTCTTGGGCGTGCGTGTTCATGGGATTTCTTCGGTGCGTGGTCACGGTGTCAAGGACGACCAGTGGGGGGTCTTCGTTATCCACGATTGGACGTGATCACCCGTTGTACGCGCGGGCCGGCGATTTGTTCCCCCGAGTTCGCGGCCGAATTCCCGCCGGCCTGGGCGATTGTCCCGGCCCCGGCCGGGTCTGCCAGCGCTTCGACCAGCACCGTGTAGCGCGCCGCCATCACCGGCCAGCCGTAGCTCGGGAGGAACCGCCGCGCCGCCTCGGCCGCCAGCCG
>CAZCJG010000464.1:0-2821 GCA_964498575.1 uncultured Anaerolineales bacterium
GCTGCAGGGCGCGCGCTGGCCGGTCGAGCTGTGGCGGGCCGGCCTGGTCGGCCCGCTCGCCGGCCCGCTGCGGCTTGGGCGCTGCGAGCAGGTGCCCTTCGTCGTGCGCGTGCGGGTGCCGGCCGACGCCTCGCGCGGCAGCTCGGACCAGGTTCAGGTGCGCATCCGCGAGCGCGCGAGCGGCGCGGAGATCGGCGTTCCGCTGACGACCCGCACCCCGGCCCCGGTGCTGGTGGTCGATGGCGACTACGATCGCCAGAGCGAGGCGCGCTATCTCGACGGCCTGCGCGCGGCGGGCATCGCCTACGACGTCTGGGAGCTCGGCCTCCTGACCCTGCGCCCGACGATGCCCACGACCCGGACGCTGGCCGACTATCCGGCGGTGGTCTGGTTCACCGGCTACGACATCCTGCGCCCCGACGGGGGCCTGACCCGCGACGGCCAGCGCGCGCTGGACAGCTACTTGCGCGCGGGCGGCCGGCTGCTCCTGTCCAGCGAGGACTTCCTGCACCACTGGGGCCAGACACCCTACCGCGACAATCGCTTCTTCCATCGCGAGTTTCTCGGCGTCCACAGCTTCGCCGACGACGTCGGCAGCGCGCATAGCGGGCCGCTCTCCGGCGCCGAGGGGTCGATCCTGGAGGGTCTGACGGCCTGCCGGCTGCCGCCACGCCTGCCCGATCAGGACTTCAGCGATCAGTTGATCCCGCAGCCTACCCTCCAGACCCGGCCCGCGGTCCTCAACGTCTCGGGCCAGCCGATCGCGCTCCAGTCCGAGGCGCCCGGCGTCTGGCGGGCGCTGTTCCTGGCCTTCGACGCCGGCGGCCTCGATCCCTCCTGCGCCAACGCGCTGATCGCGCGCACGCTGGACTGGTTCAGCCCGCTCACGCCCAGCACGCTCGGCCTGGTCGACGCCGCCGGCCGGCCGGAGACGCACCGCGCCTTCGCCTCCGGTGACACCGTGCGGCTGCGGTTGCGGCTCGCCAACACGGGCCCGCGCGCCGTCGACGACGCCAGCTTGCGCTGGACCCTGCCGGCGAGCGGCACGCTCGACCTCGGGACGCTGCCGGCGCCGGGCTGGTCCTGGGAGGCGGCGAGCCGCACCCTGGCCTGGAGCGGGCGCCTGGCCCGCTTCGCGACCGTGGAAGCCACGATCGCGGTCACGCTCGATGCCGGCCTGCCGGCGGGCGGCGCGATGCGCAGCACGGCGAAGATCGCGGGCGAAGGCATCCCGATCGACCGGGTCGTCGACTGGCGCGTCAACGCCGCCGATCTGGGCGCCTCGAGCAAGAGCGTGCCCGACGGCGAGCGCCGGCGACGCTACGGCGAGCGGGTGAAGTTCATCATCAACGTGGTCAACCAGGGCACCCAGCCCGCCGCGTCCTTCACCGTCACCGACACGCTGCCGTCCGGCCTGGCGCTGGTCCCCGGCAGCCTGATCAGCGAGGGCGGCCAGGTGACGGTCGAACCGCGGGGTGACATCGTGTGGCAGGGTCCCGTGCTCGCGCCGGGTCGGACGGCCTCGCTGACCTATCAGGCACGGGTGACGACCTGGAACGGTGGCTGGCTGACCAATCGGGCCCGGCTGACCGAGGCCTCGGGCCAGAGCTTCGCGCTCAGCGCCGCGGTCTTCGTCGAGCCGGCCCTGCATTTCCCCTGGCTGGGCTGGCAGAAGGCCGACGATCCCTAGCCACGTGGAGGCCCGTAGCCGCGTGGCGGATTGGCACCCCACCCCCGCCGGTCGTATAATCCGGCGCGCGCCCCGGCTTGTCGCCGAGCCGGCGGCCGGGCGCATGCCGAACGTGCCAAGGGGGAGAGACATGCCGCAACGCACCGCGTTTCAAACCGAGATGGATGCCATGCAGGATCACCTGGTGGCGATGGCCGACCTCGCCGGCGTGGCGGTCGAGCAAGCGGCGGCGGCCCTGGCCGCCTACGATCAAGACGCGGCCCGTGGCGTGATCGACGGCGACGAGCGGATCAACGCGATGTGGGGACGGATCGAGCGCGAGACGATGGCGCTGATCGCCCGCCAGCAGCCGATGGCGACCGATCTGCGCGAGATCCTGGCGGTCTCGGCCATCGCCACCGACATCGAGCGCATCGGCGACCATGGCAAGAGCATCGCCCGCGCGGTCCTCGGCATCACCCGCGCTCCCTCGACCGCCGCGATGGTCGATATCCAGCGTATGGCCCAGCTCGCCCGCGAGCTCCTGGCCGGCGAGATCGCGGCTTTCGTCGCGCGCGACACCATGGCGGCGCAGGTCATCGCGGCGCGCGACAACGAGCTGGACGAGCTCTATGCCCAGACCTATCGCAACCTGGTCGCCGACATGATCCGCGCCCCCGACACGATCCAAGACGCCAACCGCCTGGTCTGGGTGGCCAAGAGCATCGAGCGCATCGGCGATCACGTGACCAACATCGGCGAGCGGATCGTGTTCCTGACCACCGGCGAGCTCACCGAGCTGAACGCCTGATGCCGACCGGCCCCGGCACCGCAGCGGCGATCCCGCCCGCTGCCGAGCCTTGACGAGGACCCGGTAATGCCAGCCAACGCCAAGCCGACCCCCCTGGAGCAGATCTCTGAAGCGGCGCACCGCACGGCGGATGCCGTCGAGTCGCTGCGGGCCGAGCTGGTATCGTTGCGCGGGCGGGTCGAGGCGCTGGAAGGGCATCTCCTGGAATCCCAGGCCGCCCAGCGGCGCACGGCCCAGCACGTCGAGCGGGTCGCGGCCGAGGCGCTGCGGCTGAGGAGCCTGGAGGCCCTGGTGCCCCAGATCGAAGCGCTGCGCGAGGCGCATGTGCAGGCCGACGCGCG
>CAZCJG010000465.1:0-2755 GCA_964498575.1 uncultured Anaerolineales bacterium
CCCTGGCCACCACCCGCTCGGCCCAGGCTTCGTCGGACCGCGACCTGATTCACTGGGACGCCGGCGAGGACGGCATCCCCTTCAGCCGCGCCTGGGCCGAGGTCGTGCGCGGCGGCGAGAGCCGGCGGATCGAGGTGCTCAACCTGCGCCAGGCGGTGGAGTACGGCGAGGAGCGCTACACCAAGCGCAGCTCGGTCAACGATGTTCCGCGGCGCGCGCTGGACGTGATCGGCCAGCTCAACGTGGTTCTGTTCACCCCTCACGACATCGAGGTCGTCGCCGACGCGCTCGCGCTGCGGCGGCGCTATCTCGACATCCTGTTGTGCCAGATCGACCGCGCCTACTGCCGCGCGCTGTCGCAGTACAACCAGGTGCTCACCCAGCGCAACCACCTCCTCCGCCGCCTGCGCGACCGCGGCGGGCGGCCGGACGAGCTGGCGTTCTGGGACGAGCGGCTGGCCGGGCACGGCGCCGAGGTCACCCTGCGGCGCGCGTCGACGGTCGCGGCGCTGGAGACGCTGGCCCGCGAGATCCACGCCGACCTGGCCGGCACGCCGCCGCAGGTCGCGCCGCTGGCCATCGGCTACCTGCCGGGCTTGCGCCAGCCCGCGGGCCCGGCCTGGCAGCCGGCCTTCGACGCGATCGGCGATCCCGGACCGGCGCGCGGCCTGCCGCAGGACCACGCGGCGCTGGTCGACCTGTTCCGCGCCTGCCTCGACGCCGGGCGTTCGGAGGACCTCGCGCGCGGCGCCACTCAGAGCGGGCCGCACCGCGACGAGCTGACCTTCAGCGTCGGCGGCATCGACATGCGCAGCTACGGCTCGCGCGGCCAGCAGCGCACGGTCGCGCTGGCGCTCAAGCTGGCCGAGGCCCAGCTCATGTGGTCCGAAACCGGCGAGCGGCCGGTGATCCTGCTGGACGACGTGCTCTCCGAGCTGGATCCCGAGCGGCGGCGGCATGTCCTGGACCGCATCGACCCGCACCAGCAGACGCTGATCACCATGACCGACCTCGCCGGCCTGCCGCCCGCCTTCCTGGCCGGCGCGCTGGTGCTGCACGTCGAGGCTGCGGCGATCACCGCCGCCGAGCGCGGCGGGCGCGCCGTCACCCCCCCGGTGCGCGACGCCGAGCCGGCGATCCACGACGCATGAGCCTCTCGGCGTCGGGATCGGCGATGCGGCTGGCGCTGGTGCACGACTGGCTGAACCAGGCCGGCGGCGCCGAGGTCGTTCTGGAAGCGCTGCATGGCATGTTCCCGGAGGCGCCGGTGTACACCGCGATCGCCGATCCCACCCGCGTCCCCGCCATCGCCGGCTGGGACCTGCGGGCGAGCTGGATGGACCGGCTGCCGGGCATCCATGCTCACCACCAGCCGTACCTGCCGCTGTACCCGGCCGCCTGGCGGACGACGCGGCTGCGCGGCTACGATCTGGTCCTCTCCAACAAGAGCGGCTTCTGCCACGGGGTGGACGCCGGATCGGCGGTCCACGTCTGCTACTGCCTGACGCCGACGCGCTATGTCTGGGAGCCGGACGAGTACCTGGCACACGAAGACGCGCCGCCCGGCACGCGGGCCGCCCTGGGCACCCTGCTGCCCACCTTGCGCCAGTGGGAGATCGCCGCCGCGGCGCGGGTCGACCACTTCGTCGCGATCTCCAGCGTCGTACGCGACCGCATCGCGGCCTGCTACGGGCGCGATGCGGTGGTGATCTACCCGCCGGTCGAGCTCGACCCGCTCAAGCTGAGCGACGAGGTCGGCGACTTCTACCTGATCCTCGCCCGCCTGGTCCCCTACAAACGCATCGACCTGGCGGTGGAGGCCTTCAACCGGCTCGGGCGACCGCTGGTGGTCGTCGGGGAAGGGCGGGATCGCGCGCGGCTGGAATCCCTGGCCGGGCCGACAATCGACTTCCGCGGCCGGCTGCCCCAGGCGGAGGTCGCCGAGCTTCTGGCGCGCTGCCGGGCGCTGATTTGGCCGGGGGTGGAGGACTTCGGCCTGGCGCCGGTCGAGGCGATGGCCTCGGGCCGGCCGGTGATCGCCCGGCGCGCCGGCGGGGTGCTGGACACGGTGGTCGAGGGCCGGACCGGCCTGTTCTTCGACACGCCGGACCCGGACGCGTTGGCCGCGGCGGTGCTGCGGGCGGATGAGATCTACTGGGACCCGCTGGCGATCCAGGCCCAGGCCCGGCGCTTCGGCCGCCCGGTCTTCGAGGCGCTGCTGCGGGATTTCCTGGCGGACGCCGTCCAGGCCGGCAAGCGTTCCTGGCACCGCAACGGGACGAGGGGCAAGCGTAGCTGATGGACGGGATGCGGGGCAGGGGTCGTTGATGGACGCGCGGCTGGCGGTGGTGATCCTGCGGCGGCGCTGGTGGCTGGTCCTCGGCCTGCCGCTCCTGGTCGCTGTCCTGTCACTCGCGACGCGGAGCGCGCCGCCGGTCGCCTACCAGGCGCGGCTGGCCTTCGCGGTCGACATCCCACGCTCGGCGCGGGTGCCGGGCAGCGACGACGACGCGACCACGGCCAAGATCGGCGAGGCGCTGATCGACGACATCGCGCGCATCATCCCGCGCGACGTCTTCGCCGCCGCGGTCGCCGCGCGCTTGCCGGCCGGCATGTCGGTCAGCGCCGGCGAGATCGCCAGCGAGCTGTCGGCGGACGACCGGCACCGCGTGGCCGACCTGACGGTGACGCGCAGCGCGCCGCCGGGGGCCTCGCCGCGCGCGGTCGCGGCGCTCGGCGCGGAGCTGGAAGCGAT
>CAZCJG010000466.1:0-2741 GCA_964498575.1 uncultured Anaerolineales bacterium
CGCCGCCGGCACCACCGGCCGGTCGGGCGGGATGTCCAGCGCGGCGATGGCCGCGTCGGCGACCTTGCGGAAGAGCGGCGCGGCGACGTCGCTGCCGCGGATGCCCTTGGGGCGGTCGACCTTGGTCAGGATCAGCACGCGCGGCTCGCCGGCCGGCAGGAAGCCGCAAAACGAGGCGATCGTGTCCTCCGGGTCGTAGCCGCCGGGCACCGGGATCTGGCTCGTGCCGGTCTTGCCGCCGACCGAGTAGCCGGGGATCGCGGCATGCGGCACGTTCTCGTCGACCACGCCGACCAGCAGCTCGCGCACCGTCCGCGCCGTCGAGGGCGCGATCACCTGGCGGCGGACGCGCGGCGTCGTCGGCAGGAGCGGTCCGTCCGGCGGGATGACCTCGGCCAGGATGTGGGGCACCATCAGGTTGCCGTCGTTCGCCAACGCGCCCATCGCCACCGCCACCTGCAGCGGCGTCGCGCTCATGCCCTGGCCGAAGGAGTTGCTGGCCAGGTAGCCTTCCCACCAGGCGGGGTCGGCGTGCGGCCAGTGGATCAGGCCCTCGACCTCGCCGACCAGGTCGACCTCGGTCTTGGCGCCGAAGCCGAAGTTCGCCAGCGCCGGGTAGAAGCGCTCGCGCCCCAGCTTTTGGGCCACGTGCACCGCGCCGACGTTGAGGCTGAGCTGGAGCATCCGGCCCAGCGTGGTGTGGCCGTGCGCCTGGCGGTCCCAGTTGGAGATGTGGATGCCGGCGACGTCGATCGTGCCCTCGTCCTCGTAGCTCATGCCCGGGTCGATCGCCCCCGCGTCCAGCGCCGCCGCCACCGTCAGCGCCTTGATCACGCTGCCCGGCTCGTAGATCGCGCTGACCGCGGGGTCGTTGAACAAGACGGGGGCCGAAGCCGCGTAGTTGTTCGGGTCGTAGCTCGGCCAGCTCGCCAGCGCCAGGATGGCGCCGGTCGCCGGGTTGAGCACGACGACGGTCCCGCCGGTCGCCTCCTGGTCCGCGATCGCCGTCGCCAGCGCATCGCTCGCCGCCACCTGGATGTCGCGGTCGATCGTCAGCCGCAGGTCCGCCCCCGGCCTCACCGGCTTGAAGGCGCGCGGATCGGTGCCCGCGTAGCCCGACAGCATCCCCGGCTTGCCCTTGAGCTGCGCGTCGTAGCGCGCCTCGACGCCGTAGCTCGCCACCCCGTCGACGTTGATGAAGCCCGTCACGTGCGCCGCCGCCGGCCCCAGCGGGAAGCGCCGCCGCGGCAGCCGCTCGTCGGTCAGGCCCAGCGCGGACAGGCTGACCTGGTCGCCGCCGGCATCCGCCCCGCCCGTTGCCAGCCGGACCTCCGCCAGCCGCGCCACCGCCGCCGCGTCGCCGCCGCGGGCCAGGCTGACCCAGCGCAGGCGCTTGTCGGCCTGGCCGGCCTGGATCGCGGCCAGCACCTCCGCCGCCGGGCGGCCGATGTGGGGGGCCACCGCGGTCGCGAACACGGCCGCGTCGCGGCCCGCCAGCGCCGGCAGGTCCACCCCGATCTCGTAGACATAGCCCTCGGTCGCCAGCAGCTCGCCGTCGCGGTCCCAGATCGAGCCGCGCGGGGCGGGGATGTCGAAGTGGTTGGCCGCCGCGGCCGCCGGCGACCGGGCGTGCTCGCCCGTGGTCAGGCCGGCCAGGCGGACGATCAGCACCACGAACACCGTGGCGGTGATCGTCGCGACCGCCGCGACCCGCGGGTAGAGCGGGGGATCGCCGTCGATCCTCATCGACCCGTGCCCAGGCCGATCCCGGCGGCGTCACCGGACGCCGTGCCCGACCCCCCGCGCGCACCACCCTCGTCCGCCGCGGCCGGCTCGGCCGCGCCCACCGAGAGCAGCATCGCCGGCAGGTCGGCCAGCGACCCGTCCGCGGGCGGGTTCACCGACGTGCCAGGCTCGCTCGCGGCCGCCTGCATGATGTCCAGCGGGCTGCCGGGCCGGGCGTCGTGCGGGGCGCCGCCCGCGACGACCGCGGCACTCACATCGAGGTACTGCACCGCATGGGTCGGCGGCCCGAAGCCCTGCGCCGTCGCCGCGGCGGACAGCGCGCGCGGATCGGTGCGGGCGGCGTAAGCGGCCAGCACCACCGCGCGGCGCTCGAGCAGGTCGCCGCGCTCGGCGTCCAGCACGGCGATCCGCCGCCCGGTCGCGGCGATCTCGCTGGTCAGGTAGAGCCACGCCAGGCCCGCGCCGACCAACACAGCGGCGACGCCGAGGGTGTAGAGCTTGGCGCGGCGGGTGGACAGGGCGGGTACGGTGACCCGGGTGGGCACCGGCCCCGTCGAAGCCTGCCCTATGGCGGGGGCGGCAGGCGCAGGCTGGGTCGTGGCTTGTCCGGGGCTCGGCTGGGGCGTCATTGGCTCATCTCCCAAAATGCGTGTACAGATAATGAATGCGTAAGGATGCTCAGGCCGCGAGGCGCTCGGCGACCCGCAGGCGGGCGCTGCGGGCGCGCGGGTTGGCGGCCAGCTCGGCGTCGGAGGGTTGGATCGCCTTGCGGCTGACCAGGCGCAGGCGGGCACGGTGGTCGCAGCGGCATTCCGGCAGGCCGGGCGGGCAGATGCAATCGCGCGCCGCCTCGCGCAAGGTGTGCTTGACCAGGCGGTCTTCGAGCGAATGGAAGGCGATCACCGCCAGCCGCCCGCCCGGCGCAAGCTGCTCGATCGCCTGCGGCAGCGCGGCTTCGAGCGCGTCGAGCTCGTCGTTGACGGCGATCCGCAGCG
>CAZCJG010000467.1:0-2730 GCA_964498575.1 uncultured Anaerolineales bacterium
ATGCGACTTAGCTTTTCCGACATAAAATCAATAACATCATTGTGCTGCAAGGAAGAGCCGATTATAAAAATGGCGGCCAGCATAATAATAAAGTCATTTCCAAACCCTTCAAACGCTTCTTTGGTGGTAATGATACCGGCAACAATCATTATAATTAATGCAACCATTACTACAACATCAAAAGACACGATGTCTAATGAAAAAAATACCATCGTGGCGAGTAATAGAATAAGTATAAATGGTATTGTCATTAAGTAAAGCTATTCAATTTCCGGGAGCATTTTTAAATACTATACATTGGTATCAAGAACCGCAATCATCACATCCATAACATTGGTTTGTGTGGGTCCGGTAAATATCAGTCCGCCATGCCTTTTAAAGAAAGTATAAGAGTTAAATTCGTTCAGACAGGATTCAATTGATTCATTCGTAAAATCTTTTTGTTCCAGCATTTCTGAATTAATTATTGCACCTGCTGCATCTGTTGGTCCGTCAGTGCCATCTGTACCGGCACATAGTATTGTAAAACTTTCCGTTCTGTTCCATTTTTCCTTCAGTTCATGTAAAATACATAAAGCCAAGTGCTGATTTCTGCCGCCAAAGCCTTTTCCTGATACACGAATTGTTGTTTCACCTCCCCACAAAAAACAAACGGGAAAATTTCCATTGTACTCCAATAGGAAATCCGAAATCTGTCTGGCGGTTTGCATTGTATCTCCCTGCAAAAACTCAGTTATCTGTATTACCTGAAAACCTGCTTTCTTTGCTGAAACAGCCGCAGCATCAAGAGCAGTCTGGTTACTCGCAATAATTGTATTAAATGTTTTTGAGAAATATTTGCTGCCTGGTTTAGGTGTTTCTTCAATTAGTCCTTTGCGGCCCCTGTTTAGATGCTGAAAAACCGATATTGGAATAGTGCTGATCAGACTGTATTTCTGTAAAATTAGAAAAGCATTTTCATACGTTGAAGGGTCAGCAACTGTAAGGCCACTTGCAATATCCTCAAGGTTGTTTCCCGGAACATCACTAATTATCAAGGAAAAAACAGCAGCAGGATATATCAATTTTGACAGATGCCCGCCCTTCAGTTTGCTTACATGCTTTCTTACAATATTTATTTCATTTATAGTTGCACCGGAATTTACCAGCAGTTTGTTCAATTGCTGAATATCTTCAATAGTACAGCCATCAGGAGCATCTGCCATTAAAGAGGAAGCTCCTCCGCTTAGCAATAACAAGACAAAATCGTTTTCACCCAAGGAACTTATCTTATCTAAAATGATAGACCCTGCCTTTATACTCCTTTGATCCGGATATGGATGAGCTGCTTCTATAATTTCAATTTTTTTCAATGGCAAGGCGTGGCCATACTTAGTTACACAAACCCCATCTCTAGTAATGTCGCCTAAAATATCCACAGTTTCGTGTGCCATTGCTGCTGATGCTTTACCGCAGGCAATTACAATAAGTTTTCCAATTGATTTCTTTTGAATGGATTTGCCAGCAATTGTAATGGAGCCTTCATCAGACTGAATATATTTGGGTATTAGGTTTTGTGAATGGGCTGACCTGACTGCATCAATAAATATTTTATAAATGATCTTAATTGACATGGTTTAATTTTCGCTTATGGAAAAAAGCAGCACTCAGGCTGCTTTTATAACGACAGAAAAAAGAGAGAAACATATTATATTTTTTCAATTACGGGAGCTTTATTTATTTTGGGCTTAACATAATTCAGTTTTTCTCTGAGGGCCTGAACCGTTTTAAATAAACAACTACTACCAACAACACGGCCTTCCTTGTTTTTAACTTCGAAATAATATTCTTCTTTAGCAGTTTTTTTTATATCAATATTATCCAGGGAAACCAGGCTTGCTTTGGCTGTTTCAATATCTTTTAATGCCGCTTCCTTTTTTAGGTAACATTCACTCATAATGATAAAGCGGAAAAAATCGCCGATAAGGCGGTAATAATATGTCCCGGAGGATTCTTTATATAATTCAAATCGCATCATATCTTAATTGTTTTTAGTTACCAAATGGCTATCAGGCAGCTTGCCTCTCTGATGAAGTGTACTTTGTAACAACAGCATTTTGAATATGTTTTAGTAGTATTAACAGGGCTCTTTTCATTAATGCTTTTTCGGGATAATACCGGCTGTATGCAATTGGCAAATTGCCTTTTTTATATTAAAGTGAAAGTCGTTTGCAGCGGATTTAAAAAGAATATTTGCATCCTTTAACGCATCTTCTTTTATGCTCCTGATTGCTCCGTAACAATTCTCTTTGCATTTTTTGTTACAGCCAAAAAGAGTTTCTAGCCTGAACCATCTATCAAACAGGTAAATGGGGGGGTAACATCCCTTATCATTAATGTGTATTTCAAGTATTATCATAACTTATTTATGTCAGGTCAACAACTTTGGAGTCCGGCAAATACTGCCGCATCAGTTTTATCCAGTTATTACATTGTTTTTCAGAATGAAAATCCATGCTGTACCCTACAGGCCATTCGCCATTGCCTTTTATCATAAATTTCCAGGCCTCCGGATCAACCTTTTCAATTATCAATTCTCCTTTGTTCAGTATTTTCTCCTTAACAGCAGCAATTGCATTTTCACAATCCAACTTTTCTTCATACCCATCACTGGAAAGAATATTATGTCCTGTATCAGCAATAACCCGATAGTAAAAACGACCATTATGTCTTTTAAAAATTTCAAATCGT
>CAZCJG010000468.1:0-2713 GCA_964498575.1 uncultured Anaerolineales bacterium
GCTTCCTCATGAACGGCATCTCGTCCTTCGACCTGTCGGGCTTCCGGCTGAGCGACGCGGGGGATGTTAACAACGACGGCTTTGCCGACATCCTGGTCTCGGCCGACAACGCCGATCCGAACGGGGGATTCTCCGGACAGTGCCACCTGGTGTACGGCGGGTCGGCCCTTCCTCAAGTGCTCGAGCTCTCGGCGCTCAACGGCATGAACGGCATGATGCTGAACGGCGTTTCGACCAGCGACCGCGCCTGCCTCGGCTTGTCGGATGCGGGGGATGTGAACACCGACGGCTTTGACGACATTTTGATCGGCGCGCCCTACGCTGATCCCCACGGTACCTCCTCCGGCCAGGGTTACCTGGTCTATGGCGGGCCGGCCTTGCCCGCGACGATCGAGCTTTCGGCGCTGAACGGCACGAACGGCCTTTACCTGAACGGTATCGTGGCCGGCGACGACTCCGGCTTCTGGGTGAGCGGTGCGGGCGACATGAACGGCGATGGGTTCCCGGACATGGTGGTCGGGGCGTTCCTGAACGATGTCCACGGGGTCAACGCCGGCCAAAGCTACGTGGTGTTCGGCGACGGCAACCCGCTGCCCACGCCGACCGACACGCCGCCGCCTACCAACACCTCGACCGCCACGCCGACGGCCACCAAGACGCCCACGCCGTCGCCGACCCTGACGCCGTCCGCGACGGCCACCAAGACGTTCACGCCCACTCCGACCAGCACCGCCACGCCAACGAGCGCCGCCACCGCGACGTCCACTCCGTCCACTACGCCGACCCCCACATCATCCGTGACTCCGACGCCCACGCAGCCGCGAGGCGACTGCAACGCGGACAATGTGGTGAACGCGGCGGACGTGTCCGGCCTGGCGCTCGAGATATTTGACGGCGACGGCGCCGATCCGCTTGCCGTGCCGGGCGGGAGCTTTCACGGTGACCCGATCGGTTGCAATGCCAACGCCGACGCGGTGGTCGATGCGGGCGATCTGTCGTGCACGGTGCGGTTGATCTTCGGGACCGGAGGCGGCTGCGGGCCGTGAGCGTGGCTTGACCCGACCCTTCGAGGCCCGGCTCCAGGAAGCGCTCGCGCTGGCCCAGTCCGGCGACATCCCTGCCGCCCGCGCGATCTGCGAAGACGTGCTCGCCGAGAGCCCCGACGAGCCGACCGCCCTGCGCCTCCTGGTCAAGGCCCTCGGCTCGTCGGGCGATCCCGCCGCGGCGGCCGGCGTCGCCCAGGCGGCCATCGACCGCGGCGCCGATCACCCTGGCCTCTTCTACAGCCTCGGCGTCAACCGCCAGGCGCTGGGGGACACGCCGGCCGCGATCGCCGCCTATGCCCAGGCCATCGCCCGCGATCCGGACCACGTCGAAGCGCGCACCAATTTGGCCGCGCTGCTGATCGATCGGCGCGACCTGGACGCCGCCGCCGAGCAGCTCGAAGCGGCGCTCCGAGTCCGCCCCGACCACGCGGCCGCCTGGAACAACCTCGGTCGGGTGCGCCAGGCGCGGGGCGACGCGGACGGCGCCGCCGCCTGCCACGAGCGTGCGCTGGCGATCCGGCCGGATCACGCCAGGACGTTCAACCTCCTCGCTTGCGCGCGGCGGGAGCAAGGCCGCGGGGACGAGGCGGCGGGGCTGTGGCGCCGGGCGATCCAGCTCGATCCGCGCCTGGCCGACGCCCACAGCAACCTTGCCGGCTGGCTGCTCGATCAGGACCGGATTGCCAAGGCCGCCTTCCACCTCGATCAGGCGCTGGGGGTGGACCCCGATCACGCCGGCGCCCTGATGAACCTGGCCAACCTCCGCGAGCTGGAGGGGCGCCTGGGCGAAGCCATCACCCTCAACCGCCGCGCGCTCGCCCGCGATCCCACCGACGTGCTGGCGCACGCCAACCTCGGCCTGCACCTGCTGGCCGCGGGCGACTTCGCGGAGGGGTGGACTGAGCGCGAGTGGCGCCTGGAGAAGCCCGAGTTCCGCGCCATCGCGCGTGACTTCGGCGTGCCGCGGTGGTCCGGGGAAGCCGATCCGGCGCTGCGGCTGCTGGTTCACGCCGAGCAGGGCCTCGGCGACAGCATCCAGTTCGTCCGTTACCTGCCGCTGGCCCGCGCCCGGGTCGGCCGCACCGTCCTGGAATGCCCGGCGCCGCTGGCGGCCTTGTTCGCGGGCGTGGAAGGCATCGACGAGATCGTCGTCTTCGGCGCGCCGCTGCCCGAGGTCGACGCCCACATCCCCATGCTCAGCCTGCCCCTGGTCGTCGGGACCGAGCTCGCCACGATCCCGAGCGGCGTCCCCTACATCCACCCCGACCCTCAGCGCGACCAGGCATGGGCCGCGCGCATCCCGGACACTGGCACCCCGCGCGTCGGCCTGGCCTGGGCCGGCAATCCGGAGAACGGCAACGACCGGCGGCGCTCGATGGCGCTCGCCACCCTGCGCCCGCTGTTGGAACTGCCCGGGGTCGCCTTCTACAGCCTGCAAAAGGGCCTCGCGGCCGGTCAAACCGCGGACTTTCCCGAGCTGGTCGACCTCGGCCCGTTCCTGGACGACTTCGCCGACACCGCGGCGGCGATGCGGCGGCTGGATCTGGTGATCACCATCGACACCAGCGTGGCGCACCTGGCCGGCGCGCTCGGCCGCCCGGTGTGGACGCTGCTCTGCTTCGCGCCCGACTGGCGCTGGATGCGCGACCGCGCGGACAGTCCGTGGT
>CAZCJG010000469.1:0-2698 GCA_964498575.1 uncultured Anaerolineales bacterium
AACCAGGTCGAGAAGCTGCGCCCCGCCGGCTCGGTGACGCCGAGCTCCACCGCGACGTCGGTGAAGCTTCCGTCGCCGTCGTTGCGGTACAGCCGGTTCGGGCCGATGTTGGAGACGTAGAGGTCGGGATCGCCGTCGTTGTCGTAGTCGCCCCAGGCGGCGCCCTTGGCCATGATGTCGTTGGTCACGCCGGCGGCGGGGGCGACGTCCGTGAACGTGCCGTCGCCGTTGTTCCGGAAGAGCTGGCTGGGGAAGGGGCCGGCCTGGCCGGCCTCGTTGGCCGAATAGAAGTCCAGGTCGCCGTCGAGATCGTAGTCCGCCCACACCGCGGCGTGGTTGGGGTAGGCCGGCTCGGCCAGGCCGGCGGCGCGCGTCACGTCGCTGAAGGTGCCATCGCCGTTGTTGTGCAAGAGCGAGCGGCGGTGCCGGCCGGCGTCGAACTGCCAGCCGCCGCGGATGACCAGGATGTCCAGGCGGCCGTCGTTGTCGTAGTCGGTCTGGACCGTGTTGATCCCGCCGAGCTGCTGCTCCAGCCCGGCCGCCGCCGAGCGGTCCGCGAAGGTCCCGTCCCCGTTGTTGTGGTAGAACAGGACATGTTCGCACGGGTGGTAGGTGGTGCTGAACAGATCCAGCAAGCCGTCGCCGTCGAAATCGTCCATGATCGCCCCGCCAACCAGGTTGACCGCCGCCAGCCCCAGGTCCGGCGCCAGGTTGACGAAGCGCGGCGCCTCGTGCTCGCTGGCGAAGACCTCGGGCGGGATGCGCCAGGCCTCGGGCACGCCCTCGGGATAGGTACCCAGCGTCATGTGGGCGATGTTGAGCAGCCACTTCGCGGCCAGCTCGTGGGGATTGGCCTGCAGCAGCGCTTCGAGGTCGGCGATCGCGGCCAGCGAGTAGCTCTGGTCGGTGTAGGCGCCCTCGCGGTCGCGGTTGAGGATGCACAGGAAGCGGTTGGTCGCGCCGATGCAGTTCGCGGTTTCGGCGGCGCGCAGGTAGGTGGTCGCGCGGCGGATGCGGTAGTCCGGCGGCGTGCGGGGGTCGGTGTCCGCCGCGACCTCGTCGAGCAGCGCGATCGCCTCGTCGAGGTGGTTCTGGCGCAGCAGCTCCTCGGCCAGGCCCAGGCGGGGCGGGATGCTCGGGTCGGGTGGGGGGAGAGCGACGGCCGAGGGGTCGGCACTGGCGGGCGAGCTGCCGGTGCCGGACGGGTCGACGGTGGCGGGTGGATTGCCTGTCGTGGCCGGGGCGCCCGCGATGGCCTGACCGCCGGTGGAAGCGGGATCGCCGGCCACCGGCGCGTGGCTCCCGGCACCGCCGGCAGCCAGCGCGCGCACCGCCTCGCGGGCCTGTTCCAGCTTGATCAGGCCGAGCTGGGGATGGTCGGAACGCGGGAGATCCGCGCAATACCGGGCCAGATCGGCGTCCTCGTTCGGCGCGACGACGGCTGGCCCTGGTAGCGCCGGCGAGGCGCCACGGCTGCCGGATTTCGCGGCGCCCGGTCCGAGAACGTACCAGGCGGCGCCGGCGACCGGCAGGACCAGCGCCAGGCCGAGGGCGGCGAGCGCGATGCGGGACCTGGGCTTGGGCGTGTTCATGGGTTGGCGAGCGCTCTCCTCACGGCCCCATCAACCGCCCGAGACGCCCCAGCACCTCCGCGCGGATCTCCGCCTCGCCCGCGATCACGCCGTCCTCCATCAACACCTGCCCGTCGCAGATCGTGGTGCGCACGGCGCGGCCGTGGGCGGCGTAGACCAGGTCGGCCGCGAGGTGGTGGCCGGGGAAGAGGAAGGGGTTCGCCAGGTCGATCAGGATCAGGTCCGCCAGCTTGCCCGGCGCGAGCTCCCCCGCGTCGACGCCGAAGGCACGCGCGGCGTTGGTCGTCGCCAGCGCGAGCGCCTCGTCGGCGGGCATGACGGTGGGGTCGCCCGTGGCGTGCTTGGCCAGGAGGGCGGCGAACTTGAGCTCCTCGAACAGGTCCAGGCTGTTGTTGGACGCGACGCTGTCGGTGCCGATCAAGACGTTCACCCCCCCCGCCTTCATCGCCGCGTAGCGCATCGGGCCGCCCGAGGCGAGCTTGAGGTTGGAGATCGGGTTGTGCACCGGATGCGCCCCGCGCTCGGCGAGCCGCGCGATCTCCGCGTCGTCCAGATGCACCGCGTGGATCGCCAGCAGGCGCGGCCCCAGCAGGCCCAGCCGATCGATGTAAAACACCGGCCGCTCGCCGTGCTCGCGCAGGCAAGCCTCGACCTCGCCGGCGGTCTCCGACAGGTGTATATTGACGTGCAGCCCCCGTGCGGTGGCCTGGGCGGCGACCCATTCGAGCAAGGGCGTGCTGACGGTGTAGATCGCGTGCGGGCCGAGGGAAAAGGTGACGCGCTTGGGGTAATGGCCGGCCTCCTCGAACATCGTCATGTGCTCGTCGATCACCCGCGCGCGGCGCTCGGGATCGCCGGCGTCGATCATCGCCGGGCAGAGCATCGCGCGCATCCCCGCGTCCACCGTCGCACGCGCCACGCCGTGGAAGTGCCAGTACATGTCGTTGAAGAAGGTGGTGCCGGTGCGGATCATCTCCAGGCAGGCCAGGCGGGTGGCCCAGTAGACGTCGTCCTCGGTCAAGCCCGCCTCGAAGGGCCAGATCTTGTGCTCGAGCCAGGGCATCAGCGGCATGTCGTCGGCATATCTGCGCAGGATCGACATGCCG
>CAZCJG010000470.1:0-2665 GCA_964498575.1 uncultured Anaerolineales bacterium
ACGCGTTTTGGACCGGCATCGACCGGCCCTCGCCGGACCACGCCGCGGCGCGGGTGATCCTGCTCATCAGCTCGCACCTGGAGAGCGGGCACTACTTCAACCCGCACGCGCAGCGGATCATCGAGGGCAAGCTCGGCGGCGCCAAGCTGATCGTCTGGGACACCCGGCTCAGCAACACCGCCAGCCGCGCCGATATGTGGCTCTCGCCCTGGCCGGGGTCGGAGGCGGCGATGCTGCTCGCCATCGCCCGCCACCTGGTCGAGACCGGCCGCTACAACCGGGACTTCGTGCGGACCTGGGTCAACTGGGAGCAGTATCTCGAAAACGTGTGGCCGGACGCGCTGCGGACCTTCGAGAGCTTCGAGGCCAAGCTGCTGGAGGTCTACGCCGAGTACACCTTCGACTTCGCGGCGGCGGAGAGCGGCGTGGCGGCGGACGTGATCCGCCAGGTCGCCGACGAGGTCGCGCGCTGCGAGGGCAAGCTCTCCACCCACACCTGGCGCAGCGCGACGGCGGGCAACCTCGGCGGCTGGCAGGTGGCGCGCTGCCTGTGGTTCCTCAACGTGCTCACCGGGTCGATCGGCGTCGAGGGCGGGACCTCGATGAACACCTGGGACAAGTGGGTCCCCCGCCCGCACAAGCTGGCGCCCAACCCGCCACGCTGGAACGAGCTGACCTGGCCGCGCGAGTATCCCCTGACCTTCTTCGAGCTGAGCTACCTCCTGCCGCACCTGCTCAAGGAGGGCCGCGGGAAGCTGGACACCTATTTCACACGGGTCTACAACCCGGTCTGGACCAATCCCGACGGCCTGACCTGGATCGAGGTGCTGACCGACGAGAGCAAGGTCGGCCTGCACGCCTGCCTGACGCCGACCTGGAGCGAGACCGCCTGGTTCGCCGACTACGTGCTGCCGATGGGCCACGGCTCCGAGCGCCACGACCTGATGAGCCAGGAGACCCACGCCGGCTGCTGGATCGCCTTCCGCCAACCCGTGCGGCGCGTGGCGATGGAGAAGATGGGCAAGCCGGTCCAGTACACCTACGAAGCCAACCCCGGCGAGGTCTGGGAGGAGACCGAGTTCTGGATCGAGCTGTCGTGGCGCATCGACCCCGACGGGAGCCTGGGCATCCGCCAGTACTTCGAGTCGCCCTACCGGCCCGGCGAGAAGATCACCGCCCGCGACTACTACCGCTGGATGTTCGAGAACACCGTGCCGGGCCTGCCGGAAGCCGCCGGCGGAGTCGGGATGACACCCTACGACTACATGTGCAAGTTCGGCGTCTTCGAGCTTCGCCGCGGTGCCGCCCAACTCTACGCACAGCCGGTCGACCCGGCCCTGGTCGCGCCGGAGGTCGCCCGCGAGGACCCGGCGACGGGCGTCGTATACACCACGGTCCCGGCGACGCCCAACCCCAACATCACCCCCCACCCGCTCTTCGCCGGCGACGAGCGCGGCCGGCCGGTGGGTCTGCGGGTCGGGGACGAGATCGTCCGCGGCTTCGACACGCCCTCGCGGCGGCTCGAGTTCTGGTCGCCGACCCTGGCCGAATGGGGCTGGCCGGAGGTGGCGATCCCGACTTATGTCAAGAGTCACGTCCATCCTGAGCGGCTGGACGCGGCGGCGGGCGAGATGGTGCTGATCCCCACCTTCCGGCTGCCGACGCTCATCCACACGCGCTCCGGCAACAGCAAGTGGCTGTACGAGATCAGCCACAAGAACCCGCTGTGGATGCATCCCCAGGACGCGCGGCGGCTGGGCGCGCGGACCGGCGACCTGGTGCGCGTGACGACCGACATCGGCTACTTCGTGCTGCCGTGCTGGGTCACCGAGGGCATCCGGCCGGGCGTCGTCGCCTGCTCGCACCACATGGGCCGCTGGCGCCTGAAGGAACAGGGCATGGAGCGCTGGAGCTCGGCGCTGGTCGACCTGGCGCAGATTGCCAACGGCGAGTGGCAGATGCGGGTGAAGGAGGGGGTCAAGCCCTTCGAGAGCAGCGACCCGGACTCCTCGCGCATCTGGTGGACCGACGCAGGCGTGCACCAGAACCTGACCTTCCCGGTACACCCGGACCCCATCACCGGCATGCACTGCTGGCACCAGAAGGTGACGGTGACGCCCGCGGAGGACGGCGACCGCCACGGCGACATCCATGTCGACACCGCCAGATCCCACGCGATCTACCAGGAATGGCTGGCGATGACGCGCGGGGCGGACGAGGTGTCGCCCGACGGGCTGCGCCGGCCGCACTGGCTGCTGCGTCCGTTTCGGCCGACGAAAGAGGCGTATCGGTTGTAGATGCCCGTCATCCACTTCGCCGACAACCTCGACGCCCTCGCCGCCCTCCCCGACGGCTGCGCCCAACTCGTCTACATCGACCCGCCCTTCAACACCGGCCGGCGCCAGTCCCGCATGCGCATCCAGGCGGTCCCGGACGAGGATGGCGGCGACCGCACCGGCTTCGGCGGGCGGCGTTACCGGACGGTCAAGCTGGGCCAATCCGGCTACGACGACGCCTTCGACGACTACCTCGCCTTCCTCGCGCCACGTTTCGAGGCGGCGCGGCGCATCCTCGCCCCCACCGGCTCGTTCTTCCTGCACATCGACTACCGCGAGGCGCATTACTGCAAGGTGCTGCTCGACGAGGTCTTCGCGCGGGCGTCGTT
>CAZCJG010000471.1:0-2633 GCA_964498575.1 uncultured Anaerolineales bacterium
GCGGCCGGCGCGGGTGAGCTCCAACATGCTGGTCGAGGCGTCGAGGACGAGGACGGCGTCGATGTGCGGGCGTTCGGCGGCGCAGGGCGGTTCGCGGAGGGCGAGGGGGAGGTAGATCGGGATGGGTTCGCGAGTGGCTGTGGCCGTGTTGGTGGGGGAAGGTGACGGAGTCCGGGTCCGCGTGGCTGTCGGGGTCGCTGTCCCGGTCGCCGGCGCCGAGGGTGTGGCGGTGGCCGGAGCGGTTGCGGTCCGCGTGGGGGTCTCGGTCGGCGTGGCGGTCGGCGATGGGGTGGGGCTTGGTCCGCACAGGACTTCGATGTCGCCCGTCGTCAGCGGGGGGAACGCGGCGTCGTCGTCGAGGCCGAGCGGTGGCCGCGGGGCTTGCCACCAGCGGTGGACCAGCTCAGGCGGACGGTTGGATACACCGCAAACGACCTCCATTCTGAGCTTGTTGCCGGATGGATTGTCGTACCAGTAGGCGCCCGGGTCCAAGGTCAAGTTGGTCGGGCTTGTCCCGCTGTTGAAGCCCGATGCGGCGGCAACGACGTGGTCAAGCCAGCTCAACGCGGCCAAGCCGCCCTGGCTGGACTCGTCCCCCACCTCGTCACCACGGTCGTCGTAGTGCTCGGGATCTGTCTGGGCTTGCCACCCATCTGCTCCTGCCCGCGCCCGAAGGATATCGCCGAATCCCATGCCGGCGAGCTCCCCATCGACGGCGGCAAGCGGATAGTTGCCGATGGTGACATCGGCCTGGCGATCGCGCAGGCCGAGGACCATGTCGCCCGTGGCGTTGAACTCGACATCGGCCAAGATCGGCATGGGAAACACGGCGGGCGGCGGAAAAAACGTCGATGGCTCCAGCAGGTTGTTGTAGCCCCGAGTCCACGGCCGCCAATCCAGGCGGGCTCGCCCGACGAACAGCCCGTAGCGCCCGAAGTCGACGCTGCCGCGCCCATAGCGCAAGGGGAACGAGAGCTCCTGCCGCAAGTCGGAGCCGTCCGGTAGGCTGGAGTAGACCAGGGCCCTGAGGTCGTTGACCTGGCGGCTGCGTTCAGCCGAGTGCACCTCACCGTGGAACACCCGCCCACCATGGACGTTCAGCCCGAAGGGCCGCGCGTCTTGCGCCCAGCTCTCACCGGCGGCTCCGTGCGCGAAGCTCCCGAGGACTTGGCCGGAGGGAAGCGCCACCCGGTAGATGCGCCGATCCGCCAGGTTCATCACGAACAGCTCGTCGCCGTCAGCGCTCAGGTCGATGTCTCCGAGACTGGTCTTGCCGGCCCAATCACGCCCGGCGACATCGATCCTCCGGCCTGCCGCGTGCCGGTCGGGACCAGCGTTGGGGATCGTCGCGACCTGCTTGATCACGCCCGTCGCGAGGTCGACCCGGTAGATCGCGCCCGGACCGCCCGGCCCGAAGGGCACTTGGCGCTTGTGGAAGGCCGCGGCGTACAGCGCGTGCTCGCGCCGACTGTAGGCGAGGCCCCAGAGCGCCCCGGCTTCGGGTTGGGTGACGAGTCGGTACTGCGGCTCGTTCTGCGGGGTATCGCGGAACGCCAGGATCGCGGGCGCGTCCTGATAGCGATAAGGCACCTCATCCAGCGGCGGGAAGTAGCAGGTCGTGACGAGGTAGGGATTGTCGCTGCCGCATCCCGCCTCGATGTCCGGCGGAATGCCGCGCGGCGCGGCGGGCGCGGACGAGGCGGGCGGGCCGAGCGCGATGCGGCCCAGGCAGGTCGCGAGCACCGCCAGCGCCAACAGACCACGGGCCAGGCGACGCGCGCCTTGCCGTCCTCTCCGCCCGCGGACGCCCATTGCGCTGCTCATCCTCCGCCCCAGAACGACTCCGGCGGGCAGCCCAGCTTCACCGCGATGTCCGCGTAGATGCGCGCCAGCTCGATCGCGTCGACGGTCTGGAAGTACATCTCGGGCTGGGTGGCGACGGCGCGGAGCAAGTCCGCGTTGATGCGGTCGGCGACATCCGGCGCGTCGGGCCAGCCGACGCCGACAGTGTAGACGCGGGTGCCGGACGCCTTGACCCGAGCGGCGGCGGTCAGCACCGTTGCCTCCTGGCTACCGCCGGGGGCGAAGGGGACGCCGTTGGGCAGGCCGTCGGTCATAAGGACGATGACCGGCGTGTTCTCGGCGATGCGGGCGGGCGTCTCCAGCGCCGCCTGGCCGATGTCCAGCGCCAGGTCCAGCCGGGTACCCTGCGCGAGACCCTCGGGCAGGCGATCGACGGCACCGGCCAGCGCGGCGGCGTCGCTGCCGAGGGGCTGGGCGATCCAGGCGCTGCCGTTGAAGGCGGTGATCGCGACTTGGTCGTGCCCGCCGTCGGGCGTGAAGTCCATCAGGGCGAGGAAGGCGCGGGCGGCGGCCTGGACGGCGTCGAGCTTGGGGCGGCCGTCGCGGGTGAGGCGGGTCATGCTGGTCGAGACGTCGATGACCAGGGCGACGTCGGCGTGGGCCTGGCGTTCGTCGCAGGATTCTCGGAGGATCAGCGGGAGGTAGATCGGCTCCGGCTCGCGGGTTGGCGTGGCGGTGGGACTGGGCGAGGCGGTCGAGGTCGGTGTAGCGGTCGGTGTTCGGGTGGATGTCGATGTCGGGGTGGGCGTTCGGGATGGCCGGGTGGTGGG
>CAZCJG010000472.1:0-2631 GCA_964498575.1 uncultured Anaerolineales bacterium
GGTCCGCGATGGCCGCGTCGCGTTCGGCCCCGGTGGCCCGGAGGTCGTGTAGCCATTCGGCGTTGCTGCGCTGGGGCTGATCGGGCAAGACGTGAATCCTGATCTCGGGGCGAGAGAGCTCGGGTGGTCGGATGGATGCGATCATGTCGCGGAGCACCGGCAACCCGCGTGCCACCGTGCGCCACAGCCCTTGGGCGCCGCCGGCCGGGTGGCGGAGGGCATGGGTCCGCGGCTTAGGTCCGATCATACCACGACCGGGCGGATATGTCAGGCCGGGCCGGGCGCCGGCCGCGGGCCGGGCGCCTTGCGGTGGGGGCGGATGGGCGTATAATCCAGCCCTATGCGCGCGCTGCAACGGTTCGAGAACTGGTTCAACCAGCTCATCGAGGGGGGGCTGGTCAGCCTGCTCGGTGCGCGTATCCAGCCGGTCGACATCGCGCGGCGGCTGGCCGATCACATGGCGGACCATCGCACCATCGGCGCGGGGCGGCTGTACGTGCCGAACAACTACCGGGTCTACCTGGCGCCGGCGACCTTGGCCAGCTTCGCCAGCTTCAAGTCCGGCCTGGAGGACGAGCTGGCGGCCTTCATCCACGCCCGCGCCCGCGAGTCCGACTACCACTTCATCGGCCGCGTGCGCGTGCTGCTGCTCGCGGCCCCGGAGCTGCGGCCCGAGCGCATCCGCATCGAGTCCGACCTCGTCGACCGGCGCGGCGTGGTGCTGGGCGAGGGCGGGCAGCGGACCGAGGCGATGGCGGCGCACAACCCACCGGCCGGCGCCCAGGCGCCACCGACCCCGCCCGAGGCGCCGGCCACGCCCGCGATCGCGCTGGTCATCGGCCGGCGCCGGGTGCTGCTGGCCACCGACCAGGTGCTCGGCCTCGGCCGCGCGCTGGACAACACGGTGATCATCGACGACACCTCGGTCTCGCGCCACCACGCGCGGCTGGAACGGCGCGGCGAGCACTGGATGATCGAGGACCTCGGCAGCACGCATGGCACCTTCGTCAACAGCCACCGCGTCACCGCCAGCCTGCTGCGGCCCGGCGACCGCGTGCAGCTCGGGCGGGTGGTGATCCGGGTCGAGGCCGAGGAGGCTCGCTCCCCCGCGTGAGCCCGATCGAGTCCCAGCTCTTCTTCGCGCGGGCGGTGCTCCTCATCCTGCTGTACGCCTTCCTGGCCGCGGTCGGACTGGTGGCCTGGCGCGACCTGCGCGCCGCGGGGCGCGCGCTGGCGACGCGCGACGCCGATGCGCCCGGCGCGCGCCTGATCGTGCTGGACGGCGGCGCGAGCGACCGGCCGCCGGGCAGCGCCTTCAAGCTGACGCCGGTGACCGCGGTCGGCCGCGACCTGGACAACGACCTGGTGTTCGTCGACACGACGGTCTCCGGCCGGCACGCGGTGATCAACCTGCGCGAAGGCGCCTGGTGGGTCGAGGACCTGGGCAGCACCAACGGCACCGTGGTCAACGGGCAGCGGCTGCGGCCGGGGGCCCCGGCCATCGCGCGCTCGGGCGACGTGATCGAGGTCGGCGGCGTGCGCCTGCGCCTGGTCACGCCGGGCCTGTGAGCGGATGTTCTTTATGGCAGGCGGCAGGCGCTTGGCGATCCCATGACCGCTCTGGCTCAAGACGGGCGCCGGTGAGCCCATGACCGCCCTCCGCTGGCGCCCCGAGCTGCGCCTGACCGAGCTGGGCTTGCTGGCGCTCGCCAGCGGCATCGCCCTGGCGGCCGCTGCGCCGCAGGCGATCGCGGCCGGGGCGGCGCTATCGACCGCGCCGGCGGCCTGGCTGCGCGAGATCTGGCCCGTCCTGGCCCTGATCGCGGTGTTCGGCGCGATCCATCTCAGCCTCAGCGTGTGGGGGCGGGGGACGGATCACGTCCTCTTGCCGGCGGTCCTGGTGCTGATGGGCTTGAGCTGGGCGATGAGCGCGCGCCTGGCGCCGCTCCTGGTCGGGCGGCACGTGGTCTGGCTCCTGGTCGGCGCGGTTACGATCGGCCTCGTCGCCCACCTGCCCTACGAGCTGCGCGTCCTGCAGCGCTACCGCTACACCTGGGCGCTGATCGGCATCGGGCTGGTCGCGCTGACCCTGGTCGGCGGGCGGAGCGCGGTGGCCGGCGGCCCGCGGCTGTGGCTGGGCGTCGGCCTGTTGTCGTTCCAGCCCTCGGAAGTGCTCAAGCTCCTCCTGGTGATCTTCCTGGCGGGCTATTTGGAGGACAAGCGCGAGCTGCTGTCCGAGGCTTCCAGCCGGCTGGGCGCGCTGCGCCTGATGCCCTTGCCCTATCTCGCGCCGCTGGTGGTGATGCTCGGCGTGTCGCTGGCCCTCTTGGCCGCCCAGCGCGACCTGGGCGCGGGGCTGCTGCTCTTCGTGATTGCGCTCGGCATGTTGTACCTGGCCAGCTCGCGGCTGGCCTACGTGATCACCGGCCTGGTGCTGTTCTCCGCCGGGACCTGGCTGCTCTACCGCTACCTGGGCATCGTCCATACCCGGGTGGACATCTGGTGGGATCCCTGGTCCGATGCGCCCAACACCGGCTTCCAGTTGATCCAGGGCCTGCAAGCGCTGGCGGCCGGCGGGGTGATGCCGGTCAGCGGGATCAGCTTGATCACGCCGCCGACGATGATCAGGGT
>CAZCJG010000473.1:0-2631 GCA_964498575.1 uncultured Anaerolineales bacterium
GCAGCTCGGAGAGCTCGATCTTGGCCTTCTCGGCCGCTTCCTTCAGCCGCTGCAAGGCCTGGCGATCCTGGCGCAGGTCGATCCCCTGCTCGCGCATGAACTCCTCGGCCAGCCAGAGCACGATTCGCTCGTCCCAGTCGTCGCCGCCCAGGTAGGTGTCGCCCGAGGTCGAGCGCACCTCGACCACGCCCTCGCCGACGTCCAGCACCGACACGTCGAAGGTGCCGCCGCCCAGGTCGAAGACCAGGATCGTTTCGTCGGCGCCCTTGTCCAGGCCGTAGGCCAGCGCCGCCGCCGTCGGCTCGTTGATGATGCGCTTCACGTCCAGCCCGGCGATCTTGCCGGCGTCCTTGGTCGCCTGGCGCTGGCTGTCGTTGAAGTAGGCCGGCACCGTGATCACCGCGCTGTCGACCGGCTCGCCGAGATAGGCCTCGGCGTCGCGCTTGAGCTTGCCCAGGATCATCGCCGA
Source organism: uncultured Anaerolineales bacterium (assembly GCA_964498575.1). Lineage (GTDB taxonomy): Bacteria > Chloroflexota > Anaerolineae > Epilineales > Epilineaceae > CAZCJG01. The sequence goes on from CAZCJG010000473.1 coordinate 470, forward strand.
GATCTCCTGCGGCGTGTAGCTCTTGCTGGTCTGCGGGACCGCCACCCGCGCGTCGCCGGCCGGGCCCTTCTCGATGTGGTAGGCCACCAGCTCGCGCGCGCGGCGCACCTCGTCGTCGTCGTAGCGCCGGCCCATCATGCGCTTGACCGAGTAGATCGTGTTCTGCGGGTTGACCACCGCCTGCCGCTTGGCCGCGGCGCCCACCACCCGCTCGCCGGTCCGGGTGAAGCCGACCACCGACGGCGTGGTCCGTCCGCCCTCGGCGTTGGGGATCACCTTCGGCTCCCCGCCTTCCATCACCGCCACCACCGAGTTGGTGGTGCCCAGGTCGATTCCGACCGTCTTCGCCATGTCATCATCCTCCCATGCGCGCCGCTCGGGCGCGATCTGTGGTTCAAGCCGTGTTCAAGCCATGCTCGGGCCGATCCGCGCCACCCCCTTCGAGCCAAGTCCAACCGCGGCCCCGACGGGCGCGGCGGGTTGGGATGGCGAGATTAGTCGGCACTAATTATGATTCTTGAGCCTCGTCTTGTCAACTTTGCTGCATGGCCAGGTCTCAGCGTGCCGCGGAGACCGCCTGCCCGAGGTAGTGGTCCAGCGCCTCCAGCCCCACCTGGGCGTTCACTGTCTCGCGGTGCAGTCGGAACCCGAGCTGGGCGTTGATGGCGCGCATCGGCGCGTTGTCGGTGGCGTTGTCGGTGCTGATGTGCCGGACCTCGGGCAGGATGTCGTGGACATGCCGCAGCATCGCGGCCTTGAGCCACTTGCCCTTGCCGGTGCCGCGGTAGGCGTCGCGCACGCCGGTCAGCCCCTGCTGGGCCAGGCTCGGCCGGCCGGCGAGGTGGAAGATCTCGGTCAGGCCGGCCAGCGCCCCGTCCCCCTCCTCGATCACCGCCGTGACGCGCCGCCCGCCCATGCGCGCCATGTCGGCTTCGGACTGGCGCATCAGCTCGGGCGTGAAGACGATGCGCCCGATCGCCATCTCGCCCAAGGGCTGCTGGTTGTAGGTCTCGGTGTAGAGCAGGCAGTAAGGCGCGATGATCGCCTCGGGCACCTGCTCGAAGAAGCGGATGCGGCTTTCCGGCGAGCGCGCGGCACCTTCGGCCAGCCAGGCGTCGATCATCGCCCAGTCGAGCGCCGCCAGGTCCAGCCGGCTCTCCTTCCCGGCCAGCGCCTCCTCGGCGCCGATGGCATGGAGGAAGGCCCGGCCGTCGGCCTCGGTGGTCGCCCCGAGCGCGACGCTGTGGCCGCGCTCGCGCATGAGGTCCCGCACCCGCGCCAGCGCCCGGCGCGCGATCCCGTGCCGCCGCCAGGGCGCGAGCACGGCGATCTGGACCTGCGCGTTGTGGTGGTTCTCGGCGTAGGAGGGGGACTCGGGGCGCAGGCAGCCGTAGACGAAGTTGCCGATCTGGGTATCGGGCGCGTCCGCGTCGACGATGGCGAAGCGGTAGGACTCGAACTCGGGGCTGGCCACTTCGTTCTTCAGCGCTTGCTCCACTGTCGCGTCGTCCAATGCCGGGTCCTCCGGCCGCGACTCGGCATGGCGCTGGCGCCGGAAGCGGTGGAAGCGCGCCCAGGTCTCGGGGCTGGCGGTGAGGGGGTCGAAGGTGTCGAACTGAAGGTCCACGGGTGGTGCTCCTTGGGGCGGTCGGTGCGCCAGCGTCACGGCAGCCGCGGGTGATGCCGCTCGGCGACGGGCAAGTATACCCGTTGCAGCCCCGGCCAGCCGCGCGGGTCGAAGATCTCCGTCGTCTGCAGCGGCCGGCCCAGGTTCTGCAGCACCCCGGGCGTCCCGCCGACGACCAACACGCGGCCGTCGGCGAGCAGGGTGGCCGTGTGGTCCGCGCGGCCGGTGGCCAGTCGACCAGCCGGCTTCCATATCCCGCCATCCGGATGGAAGCGCTCGCCGGTCCCCCACCGAGGGGAAGAGAAGTCTTGGGGGTTGTCCACGCCCCCAACCGTCCATACGGTGCCGTCCGCCAAAAGGATGGTGGGTGAGCCATTTACCGAAGGCATGGTCCGTGGCGCGGACACCGACCGCCAGAGATCGGCGACGGGGTCGTAGATCCGGTTTCTTCCGTCGCTGATCAGCAGCACCGAATCATCGATGAGCCGGACTGCAATCGACCGCTCGAGCGGTGTTCCAGTGAAGCTGCTCAGGG
>CAZCJG010000474.1:0-2548 GCA_964498575.1 uncultured Anaerolineales bacterium
AATCCTGGCCGGCGACCGGGAGACCGGCGCGACGATCATGCTGATCGACGCGGGGCTGGACACCGGCCCGATCCTCAGCCAACAGGCGCTGCCGCTCGGCCCGGAGGCCACGGCCGGCGCGGTGACCGCCGAGCTCGCCCGGCTCGGCGCCGAGCTGCTCGTCGACACCTTGCCGCTCTGGCTCGCGGGCGAGATCGCGCCGCGGGCGCAGGACAGCACGGCCGCGACCCTGGCGCCGCGCCTGTCGCGCGAGGACGGCGCGCTGGACTGGTGCCTGCCGGCGGAGAAGTTGGCGCGGCGCGTGCGCGCATTCGACCCCTGGCCGGGCACCTTCACGCTGTGGACAGATGATCTGGTCAAGGTCCTGGCCGCCACGCCGCTGCCGGCCGGGACGGATCCTGCGGCGCCGCCGGGCACCGTCGTCGCCGTGCCGGGTGGTCCGGCGGTGGTGACCGGCGCGGGCCTGCTGCAGTTGGACCGCGTGCAGCCCGCGGGCAAGCGGCCGATGACGGGCGCCGAGTTCGCGCGCGGGCGGCCGGAGGTGATCGGCGCGCGCTTGGGCCAGGGGGCGGGGGCGCCGGCATGAGCCGCCCGCGGATGCCGGCGGCCGCGCGGGCGGCGATCCTCGTGCTGGCGGTCGCCGTCGTGACGCTGACCGGGCTGACGACGCCGGCGCTGGGCCATCCACAACAGCCACCGGAGCCGACCCCACCTTTCCCGACCTTGCCCCCGACCGAACCCTTCCCGACCCTCCCGCCCGGCATTCCGTCGCCCGCGCCCTTCACCCCCAGCCCAACGCCGGGGACGGGACGGACGCCGACGCCCACGCCCACGTCCACGCCGAGCCGCACGCCGCCGAAGAGCAGCCCGAGCGCGACGCTGACCGGCTCGCCCGGATGGCGGATCTACCTGCCCAACCTGCTTCAGGCGGGTGGCATGGGGCCGGACGGCTGGCAGGCCGGCCAGGGTATGGCATCGGATCGCTTCGGTGGTGGCAGGACGCGGCGTAATGGCGGACGAAGCGCTGGCGGCGCCCGAGTCGACGGGGCGGCGGGGCGGTGAACCCCATCGCGTGGACCGACCTCGGCCGCTGCGCTTATGCCGAGGCCTGGTCCCTGCAGCACCGCCTGGTGGCGGCGCACAAGGCCGGCGCGGGCCGCGACCGGCTGCTGCTGGTCGAGCATGAGCCGGTGATCACGCTCGGGCGGCGGGCCGAACCCGCGCACATCCTGGCCGATGCCCCGACCCTGGCCGCGCGCGGCGTGGCGATCTACCCTGTCGAGCGCGGTGGCGACGTGACCTTTCATGGCCCCGGCCAGCTTGTCGCCTACCCGATCCTTGACCTGCGCCACTACCGGCGCGACGTGCGCTGGTACAGCGGCGCGCTGTGCGAGGCGGTGGTACGCACCCTGGCCGCCTTCGGCATCCACGCCGCCGCGCGCGAGGGCCGCGAGACCGGGGTGTGGGTCGGGGCCGGGGGCCCTGGCGACCCGCCCGGCAAGATCGCGGCGCTGGGCGTGCGCATCGAGCGCTGGATCACCTACCACGGCCTGGCGCTCAACGTCGATCCCGATCTGAGTAGCTTCGACCTGATCGTGCCCTGCGGCCTGGCCGGGGCGCGGACGGCGACGATGGCGGGCTGCCTGGGGCGGCCGATCGGCCTGGCCGAGGTCCGCCCGGTGCTGGTGGAGTCCTTCGGGGCGGTGTTCGGAGCGCGCATGGAACTGGAAGAGCGGTGGCCAGGACCGCGGTTGGAGCCGGAGTCGCGGCTGGAGCCGGCATGAAGCAGCGAAAGGGCTGGATCGCCGTCGGCGGGCTCGGCCTGCTCGTCGTGGTCTACGCCGCCTGGCTGACGCTCGCGCTCGGCTTGATCGAGGCCGGAGTCAGGCCGGCGGAGGGCCTGGCCCTGGGATCGCCGGGCCCGGCGGGCGATCCCGCACTCCCGGAGCACGGCACGCCGCGCACGCCCCTGGACTCCAGCCCCAGCGAGGATGCCTCCGGGTCCGGATCCCGCGGCGGCTCCGCGGATCCCCACCCCAGCCGTGATCCCCTGGATGCCGGCCCGACGCGTACGCCCCCGCGGGTCACCGCGACACCCGCACCGCCGGGGCCGACCGTGGTGCCGGGGGTGGACTGGCCGGCGCTGGCGGAGGTCGGCGAGCGCGAGCCGCAAGCGACGACCGAGCACTTCGAGGTATTCGCGAACGATCCCGCCGACGCGCTGTTGAACCAGGCGGTGGAGCGTTGGACGCCGGAGCTCGAAGCGCTCCTGGCGCGCACCAGCGCCAAGCTGGGGGGGCGGAGCCTGCCGGCGGCGCCGGTGCAACTGGTGTTCACGCGCGCCTACGACGCGCGCTGCCCGGCGCGCGGGCTGGCGGCGACGGCGCACGACCCGCCGCTTTTGATGGTGTTTCTCGACGAGGACACCAGCGAAACCCAGCTCCGCGCGGTGCTGGCGCACGAGATGGCGCACCACATCACGCTGGACGAGCGCTTCGTCGGCGACGGCATTCTGACCGAGGGCATCGCCAACTGGGCGGCGGGCGAC
>CAZCJG010000475.1:0-2538 GCA_964498575.1 uncultured Anaerolineales bacterium
GAGGAAGCGGAAGGCGATCACACGGTCGGTGGAGATGTCCGCGGCATGGCCCTGAGTGTAGTCGATCACGTAGGGCAGGACCGGGAAGGCCGGCTTGGGCTTGTGCTGATAGTCGACGATGCCGCGCTCGTTGTCGGAGTAGCCCGGCGGGAAGTCCGTCCAGCCATACCAGTACACGCGCTGGATGTCGGAGCGCGCCAGCGTCTCGACCAGCTCCTTGGTCAGGAAGTCGATCTGGCCGGCGCGCGTCTCCGGCTTGCCGGCGGTGGAGAAGCGGTAGGTCTCGGTCAGCCAGATCGGCTTGACGACGCCGTGCCGGCGCATGATCTCGGCGACCTGGGCGTACTTGTCCGGCCCGTTCGGCGTGTTCGGGAAGTAATCGTGCAGGTTGGCGAACCAGTGGTAGCCGACGAAGTCCAGGTAGTCGCCACCCCCGGCGGCCAGGAAATCGTCGAGGAAGCGCATGTCGAACCAGCCGTTGACGTCGGCGAAGGCCAGGCCGCCGAAGGTGACCGGGATGGCGGGATGCACCGCCTTGATCTCCTCGTAAGCCATGCGCAGGAATTCCTTGTAGGCCGCCGCCCGCCCGCCCCAGCAGCCGCCCTCCGGCACCGTCGGCTGGCCGCGCCCCCATTCGGGCGGGCGCTGCAGGTCGTCGGGGCTGATCTCGGTGTCGCCGTCGACCTCGTTGCCGATCTCCCAGGCCGCGACGCGATAGGGCGGCTGGCTGTAGCGCCGCGCCGCCTCGCGCACGAACGCGCGCCACTCGGCCTCCATGCCCGGCTTCAGCGCGCCGCCGCACTGATACTCGGTGGCCCAGGCGGGATAGGCGACGAGCTGGACGATCATGTCGAAGCCGGCGCGGGAGTACTGGCCGAGCTTGCGGTCGCTATCGCGCCACTTGAACTGCTCGGGCGTCGTGTTGGCCGGCTCGACCTCGTCCCAGCGCAGCGTCGTCCGCACGCTGGAGACGCCGGCCTTGGACGCGCGTGGCAGCTCGAGGGTGACGTCATCCAGGTGGCGCACCGGGTCGAACTCCAGCCCGAACTGCAAGCCCCACACCCGGCCGGGCGGCGAATCGAGCTTGACCGAGCGCGCCGCGTAGGGGAGCACAATCGTCGGGGTGACGGTCGGCGTCGCCGTCGCGGCCAGGGTAGCGGATGCCGTGGCCGTCGGCGTCAGGGTGACAGTCGGGGTCAGAGTCGCCGTCGGGGTCAAGCTGGCCGTCGCCGTCAGCGTGACGGTCGCCGCCTCGGTCGCGGTGATCGCCGTCGTCGGGCCGGGCTGGAGCGGCGCGCCGCTGGGATCGGTGGTCAGCCCGGCGCCGTCCCGGCAGCCATGCAAAAGGACCATGCCGGCGAGCGTCCAAATCAACACAACCGCGAGCCCGCCCGCGGAGATCGGCTTGCGCAGTGCCATGTTCGTTCAACTCCTGATGAGGGTGCTCAGCGCGTCGCAAACACAAATCGACCATCACAAAACGACATTTGGGCAAGGACGAGACCGCGGGTGGAACCGTTGCATGAAGCGTCAAGAGGCTCACCACAGAGACACAGAGTATAAAGGCATTGCCTCTGTGTCTCTGTGTCTCTGTGGTGAGTTCTTTTCCACCCGATCGCCTTGCTCAATCCCGTTCCACCCGCGCGCCCACTTGGTCCCGCCGGTGCAGGCGGATCGCCGGTCGCTGGATCGCGTGGACCTCGGGCTCGCCCTCGGTCAGCTCGATGGTCTGGTCGATCGGGATCGCCGCGTCGCCCGCGCCCGGTTCGAAGACCTGCGGGGTCAGGCTGCCGGGCCAGGCGACCTCGATGCGCTTGACGCGCGTGGCATCGCCCAGCCCGACCTCGGCTTGCAGGCTGTTGGCGCCGAAGCTGCTGCCGGTGCCGATCACCCGGTGGATCGCGCGCTCGCCGCCGGGGCCTTCCACCATGACCTTGAGCCGCGCGCCGATCGCCGACCGATTGGCCTGGGTGCCGATCAGCCTGGCCGTCAGCCAGTGGTTGGGGCCGCCGGGGTTCTCGAACAGCACGTTCGGACTGAGGTCGCTGGGGAAGAAGCCGCCGGCCTCGAGGAAGATGTCCTGGTCCCCGTCGTTGTCGATGTCCCCGAAGGCGACGCTGTGGCCCTTCGGCAGGTGGCCGACGCCGGCGGCGGCCGAGACGTCGTAGAAGCGCTGGCCGCCGTCGTTCCAGTACATCACGTTTGGCACCAAGGTGGTGAACTCCGGATCGCCGGTGCCGAGGTAGATGTCGTCGAAGCCGTCGTTGTCGATGTCGCCGAAGTTCGAGCCCATCGCCAGGAGCACGTGGTCCAGCCCCACCGCCACCGTCACGTCGTCGAAGCCGCCCCGGCCATTGTTGTGATACAGCCGCGGCAGCGCGCCGCCCGCGCGCTGGCCGAGGTAGTCGCGCACGACCTCGTCGATCTTGGCTTCGTAGCCGGCGACGTAGATATCCAGCCAGCCATCGTTGTCGTAGTCCCAAAACCAGGTCGAGAAGCTGCGCCCCGCCGGCTCGGTGACGCCGAGCTCCACCGCGA
>CAZCJG010000476.1:0-2464 GCA_964498575.1 uncultured Anaerolineales bacterium
TGTACGAGGACCCGGCGCGCGGCCGCTCCTTCCGCTTCGAGCGCGGGCCGGTCTTCGCCCACTTCGTGCTGGCCGACGAGATCAACCGGGCGACGCCCAAGACCCAGTCCGCGCTCCTGGAAGCCATGCAGGAGGGCACCGTCACCGCCGGCAAGCAGACCTACGCGTTGCCGCAGCCCTTCTTCGTCGTCGCCACCCAGAACCCGCTGGAGATGGAGGGCACCTTCCCCTTGCCCGAGGCCCAGCTCGACCGCTTCATGTTCAAGCTCGACGCGGGCTATCCGTCGCTGGACGACCTGATCGCCATCGCCGAGCGCACGACCGGCGAGGCGGCGCCGCGGCCGGCGCGGGTGGCCGGCGCAGCGCAGATCGTCCAGATGCAGCAGCTCGCGCGCCAGGTGCCGATCGCCCGCGAGGTCCTGGCCTATGCCGCGCGCCTGGTCCGCGCGACCCATCCCGGCGAGCCCGCCGCGCCCCAGCCGGTGCGCGAGCTGGTGCGCTTTGGCGCCAGCCCGCGCGGCCTGCAGGCGATGTCGCTGGGCGCCAAGATCCACGCCCTGCTCGCCGGCCGCCATCACGTCTCGCGCGGCGACGTGCGCGCGCTGGCGATCCCCGCGCTGCGCCATCGCGTCATCCTCAACTTCGCCGGCCAGGCCGAGGGCATCGAACCGGACTGGGTGCTGGGGCACGTGGTACGCGAGGTGGCGGAGTAGCCCGATGCCGCGCCCCCGGGTTGGACCCATCCCATGACCGGCCACGACATCATCGCCCTCGGCTATCCCCAGGGCCCGCTCGTCCGCCAGGCGCTCGGCGTCGAGCGGCGCCTGCGCAAGCGCCTGCCGCAGGCCGAGACGCTGGCGCTGCTCAAGGCGGTGTACGACGATCCCCGGGCGCATGTCGGGGCCCCCGAGGTCGGCGCGCTGGCCGGCGCGGTGCTGGCGGAGCGCCGGAAGCCGGTGTGGGTGGAGCGCGCGGCGCCCGCGCCCTACCGGATCTGGGGCGACGACCTGGAGGCCGGGGCGCTGGATCAGATGGCCAACGCGGCGCGGCTGCCGGTGGCGGTGCAGGGCGCGCTGATGCCGGACGCCCATCAGGGCTACGGGTTGCCGATCGGCGGCGTGCTGGCGACCGAAGGTTGCGTGATCCCCTACGCGGTGGGGGTGGACATCGCCTGCCGGATGAAGCTGTCGGTGCTGGACATCCCGGCCGACCAGCTCCGGCGCCAGCACGACAATCTGGTCGGCGCGCTGCGGCGCGAGACGCTGTTCGGCATGGGCGGGGCCTTCCAGAAGCCGCACGAGCACGCGGTGCTGGACGCCGACTGGTCGGTCTCGCCGGTCACCCAGCGCGCCTTCGCCAAGGCGCGCGCCCAGCTCGGCACCAGCGGCTCGGGCAACCACTTCGTCGAGTTCGGGATCATCACGCTGGAGCGGGCGGACCTGGACCTCGATCCCGGCGAATACCTGGCGCTGCTCTCGCACAGCGGCAGCCGCGGCGTGGGGGCGATGGTGGCGGACCACTATTCGCGCCTGGCGCGCGAGCAGCACCCCGAGCTGCCGCCGGCGCTGAAGTACCTGGCCTGGCTGGACCTGGACACCGAGGCGGGCCAGGAGTACTGGAACGCGATGGAGCTGATGGGCCAGTACGCCCACGCCAACCACGCGCTGATCCACCGCAAGGTCGCCCGCCACGTCGGCGCGCGGGTCGTCGCGGGCGTCGAGAACCACCACAACTTCGCCTGGAAGGAGCGCCACGGCGGGCGCGACCTGATCGTCCACCGCAAGGGTGCGACGCCCGCGGCGTGCGGCGTCCTGGGCATGATCCCCGGCTCGATGGCCGCGCCGGGCTTCGTCGTGCGCGGCCGTGGCCAGCCGGAGTCACTGGATAGCGCCGCCCACGGCGCCGGCCGGCGGATGAGCCGCACCGCGGCCCGCCAGCAGTACCGCTGGAAGGCGATCCAGCCGCTGCTCCAAGCTCGCGGCGTCGATCTCCTGTCGGCCGGCATCGACGAGAACCCGCACGCTTACAAGGACATCGAGCAGGTTATGGCCCAGCAGGCCGACCTGGTCGAGATCGTGGCGCGCTTCGACCCCAAGATCGTGCGCATGGCCGACGAGGGGGAGAAGCCGGAGGATTGAGGGGGTGGACCGGTCGTGCCATAGGGTGATGAGACCTGCGTGCCGGGGCTGCCGCCGCCGCGCCGGTACCCAGTGGCCGCCGCCCCCCCGCGGCTTCACCCGACGCGCATCACGGCCGATCTCACCCCCGCCCGCGATATAATATCCCCCATGCACTCCCAACCCCGCTCCGCACGTGGTCGCAGCCGCCCGGCCCCGCCAAGGCTCGCCCCGGCGCTCCTGGCCGCCGCGGTCCTCGCGGCTTGCACCTCCGACGCGCGCGAGTCCGACATCACGCTGCCCGCCGTCACGCCGGCCGGGACGCTCCGGCTGGAGCTCGCCGCCGA
>CAZCJG010000477.1:0-2449 GCA_964498575.1 uncultured Anaerolineales bacterium
CCGTCGTCGAGCTGCAGCGAGAACCAGTCCCTGCCGGTCTGGTCCTCGCCCAGCGCGCTGGTCGACCACTCGTGATCCATCCAGGCCAGCCCGGCGACCGGGTAGGTCCCGGCGGCCGTGGAGATCGTGCCGGTCGCCGCCAGGCGTGGATAGGAATAGTAGTAGGAGGCATTGCCCGGCTCCGGGCCCTTGGGGCTCAGGCCCGCGTCGCCGTGCAACACCGCCGGCTTGGCGGGCGTGAGCGCGAGATCGATCCCGACCGGGCCGTCCGCGGCCAGCAGGCGGGTGGCCTGAGCCGCACCGGACTCCGCCGCCGACCAGGTCTCCACCCACACGCGGAAGGGATCGGCCTGGGCGCCGGCCAGGCCGGCCGCTCCGCGGGCCAGGCGTTCAGCGGAATGAAACGCATCGGCGGCGACATCGGTCACGGTGAAATGAGCGAGGTAGAGCTGGTCCGTCGCCCAGTCGGACTCGCGCGGATGCCCCCGCTCCGCCGGCGGAGCGATCGCGCGGCGGAAGAAGGTGAGCTGGAAGCCGAAGCGCCGGGTGGCATCGGTGTCGGGGCGGCCCGCTCGGTCAGGATCACCCGTTTCCTCGAGATTTCCGGTGTAGTACCACCACTCGGTCTGATAGGCCGGATGCGGGCCGGCGTCGTCCGGAAAGACGATCGGCCGCGGTCGATCCGCCCGCGCGAAGCCGGAATCGCCCGTGCGCGCCGAGAGGTAGTCGACCACGCTGGCCGAGGCGGCGTCCGAGCCGGAGCGCCGGGTCAGGGCGAGATAGCCGGCCAGGACGACGATCGCGGCGGCGGCGATCGCGAGGGCGATGGCGCGCTTGCTCAGGCGGCACCTCGGGGGGTGCTGCGCGGGTCATGCCACAGGAGAGCCATGGTTTTCAAGCATATCAGATCGGAGTCGCCGCTGCCAAGGAGGGTTCCCCGCCACGGGGGTGACACGATTGCAACACGCGAGCCGCCAGGGTCGTTAGGGGGCGCTCGATGATAACTCTTCAGCACGCTTGAAGGACTGATTAAGGATTGACTCAGAGAGACCGGTCCGTAACATCGCCTCTTGGGGCTCGTGCCCAATCCGTGCAACGACCTGGGCCATTGAGTAGGACGACTTCCATGACATCCCGATTGGGGCGCGAACGGCAGTTCCACAATCAAGCGTATCAGGAGCAGTCGCGAGCAGGTCTGGGGAAGTACTACGCAATCGCAGGGAGCAGCAACCAGTTCTACCGGCAGCAGTTGATGCCTCACGCGCGTGGCCAACGGGTCCTGGAGTATGGCTGTGGCGTGGGAAGCCTTGCCTGTGAGCTGGCCAGGCTCGGCGCGCAGGTGACGGGGATCGACGTGTCGGACGTTGCCATCGACCTGGCGCGCCGGGGCGCGGCGCAAGAGAGCCTGGACATCGACTTTCTCGTCATGAACGCGGAAGACCTCCCCTTCGTGGACAACGCCTTCGATGTCGTGTGTGGCACCGGGATATTGCACCATTTGCAGCTCGACCGAGCCTTCGCCGAGCTGACGCGCATCCTCAAGCCGGAAGGTCGAGCCATCTTCCTGGAACCCTTGGGCCACAATGCCTTGATCAACCTGTATCGGCGGCTCACACCGGAGATGCGCACACCCGATGAGCATCCATTACGACGTGCCGACCTGGAGCTTGCGCAACGCTGCTTTCAGGGTGTGGAACCAGAGTACTACCATCTGACGACGCTCGCCACCGTTCCGTTCCGAGGACTCGCCGCCTTTCCCGCGTTGCTAACCGTCCTGGAGGCGACAGACAGGTGGCTGTTCCGCCATCTGCCGGTGACGCGCACATACGCCTGGATTGTCGTGCTGGTGATGTCGGCGCCCATCAAGGACCACGCGAAACCGCCGTGAAATCAGAGAGCCAAGACCCTGGCATCGGAGAGCGAGCCGTCCGGCATCCTCTCACTCCCAGCCTGCGGTCGGGATCAGATTACACCCAGCGCGCGCATGACCTCGATCTCCGACGGCAGGGGATCCTGCCACAGCCACGCAACGTCCAGCCAGAAGCCACCATGCTCCGGCGCCGCCTATCCCCGCACCCCCAAGGTCTCGCCCGCGAAGCTCACCCTGATCGGCTCGATCACCACCCGCCGCGGACCCTCCTCCACCCGCCCGGCGACCCAGGCCGCGAGGTCATGCCGGGCGGCGACGCCGACGACGTCCGCCGCGTCGCGCTCGGGCACGTAGAGGGCGAAACCGGCGCCCATGTTCAGGTTGCCGTAGGCTTCCTCGGGCGATAGCGCGGCCTGGCGGGTGATGAAGTCGAATAGCGGGACGACCGGCGGGACCTCGAACAAGCGGTAGCCGAGATCGCGCCGCGCCCGCATCAGCTTGCGCCAGCCGTGGCCGGTGATGTTGGCGAGGTAGTGGACGTCGACGCCTGCCTCGAACACGTCCGCCACCAGCCGGGCG
>CAZCJG010000478.1:0-2434 GCA_964498575.1 uncultured Anaerolineales bacterium
CGGGCGGCCAAGGCCATCAACTTCGGGCTCATCTACGGCATGTCGGCCTTCGGCCTTGCCCGGCAGCTCGGCATCGAGCGCGGCGCGGCCCAGCAGTACGTCGACCTCTATTTCCAGCGCTACCCCGGCGTGAAACGCTACATGGACGAGACTCGCACGACGGCGCGGGAGCTGGGCTACGTCGAAACGGTCTTCGGCCGCCGGCTGTACCTGCCCGAGATCCGTTCCCGCAACATCCAGCTGCGACAGTATGCCGAGCGCAGCGCCATCAACGCGCCGATGCAGGGGACGGCTGCCGACATCATCAAGCGGGCGATGATCGAGGTTCACCGGTGGCTCACCGCGAGCGATCGGACAGCCCGCATCGTCATGCAGGTACACGACGAGCTGGTGTTCGAGGTCCGGGAAGATGCGGTCGACTGGCTCGAATCAGGGGTCCGGGAGCGCATGGCCGCGGCCGCGGAGCTCGCGGTGCCCCTCAAGGTCGGTCTCGGCCGAGGCGCCAACTGGGATGAGGCGCACTGACGCCACCTACTCGTTGCGATTTTGAGACAGATTTCACAGGGCATCGCTACAGATGGTGTTGCGGTGCAAAAACAGATAGTATTCTCGGGCGTTTAGCACGATTGGCCGACACATGGCCGGGCCGGTTCCCGGCACCAGTGTGTTTTCGGCACCACTACGGAGGAACGACCCATGCGATTAATGCTTGCCCTCATCGCGACATCCACGCTCGCAGCCGCCCCGGCCATGGCCGGTGACGAACCCGGCTGGTTCGTCGGTGCCGGCGCCGGCTATTTCACGGTCGACGCCAATGGCTTCGACGGCAGTGACACCTCTTTCAAGGTCCTGGGCGGCTACGATTTCGGCCGCTATTTCGCCGGCGAGATCGAGTACATCGACGGCGGCAGCCCGGATGACCGCGGCGTGTCGATCGAGGTCGACGGATTCAACGCGTCGGTCCTGGGTACGCTGCCCGTGAGCAACCAGGTCGAAGTCTTCGCGAAACTCGGCATGTTCTTCTGGGACGTGGAGGCACGCGGGTTCGGCGACGACAGCGGTGAGGATTTCTCCTACGGCCTCGGCATCAGCTACGGGTTCCCGAGCAATCTCGGCGTGCGGGCCGAGTACCAGCGCTTCGACATCGAGGATTCGGACACGGTCGATCTCGCGGCGCTGAGCCTGACCTGGCGCTTCTAACCTCAAGACGGGTAAATCACCATGCGAAGACTGTTCATCACCTGCGTGGCCTCGGCAATCGGGCTTTGTGGCCTGCCCGCGGTTGCCGCGGACAACGGCATCTATCTCGGCGCCGGCATCGGCCAGAGCAGTGTCGAGTTCGACGGCGACATCGCCGGCAGCGACTTCAACTTCGACGCGGACACCACCGCCTACAAGATCATCGCGGGCTGGCGGTTCATCGACTGGCTCGCGGTCGAGGCCAACTACGTGGACCTGGGATCCGGCGACGACCGGGTGCTCGGCCAGACCATCGAGACCGACGTGGACGGATTCAGCGCCTCGCTGGTCGGGTTCCTGCCGATCGGACCGGTGGATGCCTTCGCGCGCGTCGGAGCAATCGACTGGAGCGCTGACGTCGCATCACCGGGACTGGGTATCCGGGACAGCGACGACGGCACCGACCTGACCTATGGCATCGGCGCGCAGTTCCGGGTCTGGAGCCTGGGCATCCGGGCGGAATATGAGGTCTTCGATCTCGGCGACGCGGACAACGTCGACATGATCTCGCTCGGGGTCACCTGGACATTCCTGTGATCCACATTGAAAGATCACTGGACAATATTGAGACGAGAGCCGTTATTGTCATCCCTGAATTGAGTATTCAAGGAATTCATTCCTGATGGAACTTTGCGACGCGGGACAATTCTAATCGGGTGAGCGCCTTCAACGGCGTTTGTCGCCCGCCTACCTCCCTGGGCGTGGCGATCGCCCGGTCATCCCCCAACGCCGGGTTCAACTTCCCCGGCTGGGTCCAGCGATCCAGCCGGGGTTTCTTTTTGCCCACGGCCTGTCGCCACGCCGTCCAGCATGCGTTCGAGCACGCCGCGGGCTTGGGCGACCCCCTCTCCGTCCAGTGCCGAGAACAACTGCACGCTGGCGCTGCCCCCCACTTCCCGGCGGACCCCGGACAGCGTCTGTCGTGCGACACTGCGCCCGAGCTTGTCCGCCTTCGTGAGGAGGATGTGCAGCGGTACCGCTCGCGCGATGGCGAGGTTCAGCATCTCGCGGTCGTGCGAGGTCAACGGATGTCGCACGTCCATGACGACGAGCGCGCCCCGGAGCGCCTGGCGACTCTGGAAGTAGCTGCCGACGAGATCCGCCCAGTGACGGCGCAGCTCGCCGGACACCGCCGCGAAGCCGTAGCCCGGCAGGTCGACCAGGCGTCGCCCGGGCCGCAGTTCGAAGAAGTTGA
>CAZCJG010000479.1:0-2429 GCA_964498575.1 uncultured Anaerolineales bacterium
GGGATCGCGGCTGCGGGCGACGAGGGCCAGCCGCAGCTCGGACTTCAAGGCCTCGCCGGCCCGCGCTTCCGGTTGGGCGGCGGCGCGGGCGGCGACGGGCAGGCTGGCGTCGGCCAGGGCGCGGATGAAGGCATCCGGATCGGCGGCCATCGCGGCGGCCAGGATCGCGGTCTCTTCCCAGCCGGTCGTGGGCAGCGGCGGGAGGGGGTCGGACGGGGCGAGGCGGGCGATCTCCTCGGCCAGGGGCGGCGTCACGTCCGCCGCCCGCCAGACCGCGCGCACCCGGTCCGGCTCCGGGGCGGCGGCCAGGCGACGCGCCGCGAAGTACTCCTGCACGAGTTGGTGGAAGTACAAGACCTCGTCGCGCGGCGTGTCCTCATCCAGCACCCCCAGATCCAGCCCGACCCGCAGGATGTCCTCGCCCAGGGGATCGTCAAGCAGGTCCAGCGCCGTGTCGTAGCCCACCCGCACCTGCGCCGCCTCGCCGGCTGGCTGCTGGGATTGCATCCGGAAGGCCAGGTCGGCCAGCTTCGGCAATAGCCGGCCGTGTTCGGGCAGGGCAAAGGGCACCGGCCAGGCGTTTTGGACGATCCGCCGGGTGTCGCGTTCGGTCAGCAGGCGACCGGGCGCCAGGCGCGGGTTGTCGCGATCGACCTCACGCGCGAGCGCTTGGCGCACAAAGCCGGTGAAGAGCGCCGCCCGGCCGGCGGGCAGCTCGCCGGTGGCGCCGAGCTCGTCGATCATCAGCTTGAGGAAGAACGGGAGACGCAGGAGGTCGAGCCGTCCGGTCTCGGCCAGCGCCCGCCAGAGCGCATCGGCGCCCGCCGGGTGGTGGAGCGCCAGGAAGCGCCGGATCTGCTCGTCGCCGAGCGGCTCGAGGCGCAGTTGCGGCACCGGCAGCTCAGGCGTCGACAGCGACGCGCTGTAATCCAGGCTGCGGCACGAGAAGACGACGCGGTTGCCCGGCCGGGTCGCGGCGAGCGTCTGGACGAACCGCTTCCAGCGGCCGACCTGGGTGTGGAAGTCCGCCGGGCCGGCATGCGGCAGCTCGTTCAAGGCGTCCAGGAGTAGCACCATTCGCCCTTCGGCCAGCACCGTGTCCAGCGGCGGCAGGTCCGGGAAGCGCGCCTGCCATTGGGCGGCCAGCCAGTCCAGCGGCGGCGGGGGATCGGCACCGGGCTGGGGCGGCCGGTAGGCGTTCAGAGACAAGAAGAAGGTCAGTCGGTCCGCCTCCCCGCGCAATCCGGCGATGGCGGCGTCCAGCTCGAAGCGCCGGAGCAGCGAGCTCTTGCCGGCGCCGGGCGGGCCGAGGACGACCAGGGCGGGATCGGGCAGCGCGCCCAAGACGGCGCCGAGGTCCTGATGGGGCTGGGGGGTGGCCCGCCAGCGTTCGCGCTCGCTCGCCCGGCCCTGGTCGACGAGCAGGGTCAAGCCGACGAAGCGGGTGTCCAGCCGGTAGCGCGGCTGGCTCCACTCGGCGATCCGGCCGGCGCGATAGGCCTGCCAATCCGTCGCCGGCGCCCGGGCGATCTCGCGCGCCTGGTCGGGCGACAGGACGGCGACGCGGCTGTCGTCACGAACGGCGGCGACGAGATCGGCGGAGGTTTCGGCGATGATGCGCCGGGGGAGGGCGGCGGGAGCGCCAGGTGTGGCGGCGGGTGCACCGGGCGTGGCGGCCGCGGCGGTCGTGGTCACGGCCGCGCCGGTGGGCGCCTCGACGACCACGCGCCGGTAGGGCGGAGCATCGGGGAGGCGATCGGCCTCACGGGCGGCGGCGCGTTCCAGGAGGCGCAGGTGGTTGGCGAGCAGAGTGTATCCCCGCGTCAGCCGGCGCCGGATGTGGCGATCGGCGTGCTCGTAGCCGGGCTTGGCGATGGCCGCGATGACCTGCTCCTGCAAGCCGAGTCCGGCGACGTAGCGATAGTACAGGCTGCTCCAAGCCTCGCGGTCAATGCTATTCGCGCCGAAGTCCTTGGCGAGCAGCGCCTTCTCCTGGGCGAGCGTGATCTCGGCGGCGGGGCGGGGATCGCCGGGCGGGTGGTGGCTGCCGGATTGATGGGGATCGTCGGGCCCGCGCTGCAGGCGGAGCTGACGGATGATCCGCTCGTGCAGAAGGCCGCCGAGGCCCCATTCGAGGGAGGTGGGGTTGACGCTGACGCCGTCGGACCGCAGCCGGGCGCGCAGGCAGGCCAGGTCGAGGAGCGGGCTGCCCTTGAGCGGCTCGGCGCGGCGGAGCAGGTCGAGGGCTTGCTTGACGGTGTCGGGGGTGATCGGGGCGAGGTCCATGGCTGCTGGTGACGGGATCGTGGGGTTGGGGCGGTGAATCCATGCGGATCGGCCTCGAAGCGGACGAGACCGGCCGGGCGATTATACCGGGGCGGGATGCGCCATGCGGCCATGATATCGCGCCCGGCGTTGCCCGGCAAGCC
>CAZCJG010000480.1:0-2395 GCA_964498575.1 uncultured Anaerolineales bacterium
TAGCGATCACCCGCCTGGCGGATCGCGACGTTGAGGCTGCGGATGCCGCCGCCGATCGGCGTGGTCAGCGGCCCCTTGATCCCCACCCCGAAGTGCGCGAAGGCCTCCAGGGTCTCCGCCGGCAGCCACTCGCCCCGCCGCTCGATCGCCCGCTCGCCGGCGTAGACCTCGACCCAGGCGATCGACTTCGACCCGCCGTAAGCCTGCGCCACCGCCGCGTCCAGCACCGCGACCATCGCCGGCGTCACGTCGACGCCGATCCCGTCCCCGAGAATATAGGGGATGATCGGCCGATCCGGCACGACCAGGGCGGCGCCCTCCTTGGTGATGCGCTGGCCGTCGGGGGGGATGTTCAGGTGTTCAAATGGCATGGGAATCAAGCTCCTGTCGGTCAATCTGGTTCAGAAGGTGCGAGGCATCGGAAGGTGTGAGGCAAAGGAGTCTAGCGCGGACCCGCCGCCCTGACCGCCTCCGGCACCTGGTCCGCGAACTGGGCGAAGTTGGCCTTGAACATCGCGGCGAGATCGGCGGCGCGCTGGTCGTAGGCGGCCGGGTCGGGCCATGTGGCGCGGGGCTGGAGGACCTCGGTGGGGACGTCGGGCACGTGAGCCGGGATGGCCAGGCCGAAGACCGGATCGGGGTGCATCGCCGATCCGTCGAGCTGGCCGGCGAGGGCGGCGCGAAGCATGGCGCGGGTGTGGGTGAGGCTCATGCGGTGGCCCTGGCCGTAGGGGCCGCCGGTCCAACCGGTGTTGACCAGCCAGACCCGCGCGCCGTGCCTGTCCAGGCGCTGGCCGAGCAAGTCGGCGTAGACGCCGGGACGGCGGGGCAGGAAGGGTGCGCCGAAGCAGGCCGAGAAGGTCGCCTTGGGCTCGGTGACGCCGCGCTCGGTGCCGGCGACCTTGGCGGTATAGCCCGAGAGGAAGTAGTACATCGCCTGCTCGCGGCTGAGGCGGGCGATCGGCGGCAGCACGCCGAAGGCGTCGGCGGTCAGGAAGACGACGTGGTTCGGGTGGCCGGCCAGGCCCGTCATCACAACGTTGTCCAGGCTTTCCAGCGGGTAGGACGAGCGCGTATTCTCGGTCAGGCTGTCGTCGTCGTAGTCCGGCGCGCGGGTCGCGGGGTCCAGGACGACGTTCTCGAGGATCGTGCCGAAGCGCTCGGTGGCACGATGGATCTCCGGCTCGCCGGCGGCGGAGAGGCGGATGACCTTGGCATAGCAGCCGCCCTCGAAGTTGAAGACGCCCGCGGCGCTCCAGCCGTGCTCGTCGTCGCCGATCAGCGGGCGGTGCGGGTCGGCCGACAGGGTGGTCTTGCCGGTGCCGGAGAGGCCGAAGAAGAGCGCGGTGTCGCCGCCGCGGCGGTCGACGTTGGCCGAGCAGTGCATCGGCAGGACGCCCAGGGGGGGCAGGCGATGGTTCATCACGGCGAAGATCGACTTCTTGATCTCACCGGCGTAGCCCGTGCCGCCGACGAGGACCATCCGGCGCGCCAGGTTCAGGACGATGAAGGTGCCCGTTCGGGTGCCGTCGGCCGCCGGATCCGCGGCGACCTCCGGCGCGTGCAGCACCGTCCAATCCGGCGCGAAGGCCGCGTCGCCGCCGGGCCGGCCGGGCAGGAACATGTTCCAGGCGAAGAGGCTGGCCCAGGCGCGCGTCGACACCACGCGCACGCCGATGCGGTAGCTCGGGTCGGCGCCGGCGTGGAGGTCCTGAACGAACAGGTCGCGCTGGCTCATGCCGCGGGTGAGCTTGGCGTGGAGGCCGTCGAAGGAGGCTTCGGAGATCGGCCGGTTGACCTCGCCCCACCAGATCTCGGCCTCGGTCGATGGCTCGCGCACGACGAAGCGGTCTTGCGGCGAGCGGCCGGTGTGCTCGCCGGTCTCGGCGACGAAGGCGCCGGTGGAAGCCAGCCGGCCCTCGCCGCGCGCGAGCGCCTGCTCGACGAGCTCGGCGACGGACAGGTTCCAGAAGACGTCGCGGCTGGGCGCCAGCCCATGCTCCGCCAGCCCGAAGCGCAACGGTTGATCCTCGATGACCCGAAGCATGGGTGGTTGTTCCTCCAGATCGGCCGTGATGATCCCTCGATGATCCGACGAAGCCGGATGGCCCGCTGACCCACTAGCCCTCGCCCGCGGGATTTAGGGACGGGCAACGGCCGCGCGCCGGGAGTGTACCATAGGTGTGGACCGGGGCGGCAAGTTTGCGCGGGCCCGGCCCGATGTCCCGGCTCGGCGATCCCTGTGCCGCGCTCAGGCGAGGTCGAAGCGATCGAGGTTCATCACCTTGTCCCAGGCCGAGACGAAGGCATGGACGAACGCCTGCTCGGCATCCGAGCTCCCGTAGACTTCTGCCAGGGCGCGGAGCTGGGAGTTCGAACCGAAGACGAGGTCGAC
>CAZCJG010000481.1:0-2316 GCA_964498575.1 uncultured Anaerolineales bacterium
AGGCCACCGGCGCCGAGGTGATCCACCTGGGCCACAACCGCTCGGTGCAGGACATCGTCGACGCGGCCATCCAGGAAGACGCTCAGGGCATCGCGATCAGCAGCTACCAGGGCGGCCACATGGAGTTCTTCAAGTACATGGTGGACCTCCTGCGCGAGGCCGGCTGCGGCCACATCCAGGTCTTCGGCGGCGGGGGCGGGACGATCATCCCCGAGGAGAAGCGCGAGCTGGAAGCTTACGGCGTCGCCCGCATCTATCACCCTGAGGATGGCCGGCGGCTGGGCTTGCAGGGCATGATCAACGACATCATGCAGCACTGCGACGTCGATCCGCTGGTCGCCGGGGACGGCGGCGGCGCCGGCAACGGCAGCCGGCCTACCCCAAGCGCGGGCGACCTCGCCCCCTTGGTCGCCCGCCCCGATGGCTGGGCTGCCCTGGCCCGGGCGATCACCCTGGCCGAGGCGGCGAGCGACGGCACGGTGCCAGCAGAGGCGCTGGCGCCGATCTCCGCGGCCCTGCAGGCGCGCTCATCGCGCGCCAACGGCGCGCATCCCGCCCCGGTGGTCGGCATCACCGGCACCGGCGGGGCGGGCAAGAGCTCGTTCACCGACGAGCTGGTGCGGCGCTTCGTCGAGGACTTCCCCGAGGCGGCGGTGGCGGTGCTGTCGGTCGACCCGACCAAGAAGCGCACCGGCGGGGCGCTGCTCGGCGACCGCATCCGGATGAACGCGCTGGGCTGCCGGCGCGTGTTCATGCGCTCGCTGGCGACGCGCGGCAGCGGCAGCGAGGTCAGCGACGCGCTGCCGGACGCGATCGCGCTGTGCCAGGCGGCCGGCTACGACCTGGTGATCGCCGAGACCAGCGGTATCGGGCAGGCCGACGCGGCGATCGTGGACTTGGCGGACCTGTCGATCTACGTGATGACGCCGGAGTTCGGGGCGCAAACCCAGCTCGAGAAGATCGAGATGATCGACCTGGCCGACATGGTGGTGATCAACAAGTTCGACAAGGCCGGCGCCGACGACGCCCTGCGTGACGTGCGCAAGGCCTACCAGCGCGCCCACAACCGCTGGAGCGAGGGCCCCGACGCGATGCCGGTCTACGCCTCGATCGCCAGCCAGTTCAACGACCGCGGCGTCAACCAGGTCTATGCCGCCCTGCTCCAGCGCCTGTCGGAGAAGACCGGGCGAACCTACCACGGCCGCTTCACCGACCACCTCGCCGTCGGACTGCCCGATCGCGACTACATCATCCCGCCGCGGCGGGTGCGCTACCTGTCGGACATCACCAGCGCCGTCCACGCCTACAAGCGCCACGCCAAGGAGCAGGCGGAGGTGGCGGGGGAGTTGTGGGCGTTGCGGAAGGCGGTGGCGCTCGTCGGTGGGACCGGCGCAGATGTCGGCTACGAGCTGACGCCCTACGACGCGGCGGCCATTCAGTCGGCGGCCGAGCATGTCCGGCCGCTTCTGGAAGCCTTCAACCGCCTCCGCGAGCGCCTCGATGCCCGCTCGGTCGCGCTCGTCGAGCGCTGGCCGGCGCTGGTCGCACGTTACACCGGCGAGATGAATCGGTACGTCGTGCGCGGACGGACGATCGAGGTGGAGAACTACACCGAGAGCCTGTCGCATCAGCGCATCCCGAGGGTCGCCCTGCCGCGGTTTTCGGACTGGGGCAACGTGCTGGAGTGGCAGCTCCTGGAGAACGTGCCGGGCGACTTCCCGTACACCGGGGGCGTCTTCCCCTTCAAGCGGCAGGGCGAGGACCCGACGCGGATGTTCGCGGGCGAGGGCGGGCCGTGGCGGACCAACAAGCGCTTCCACTATCTCAGCCGGCACTCCGAAGCCAAGCG
This sequence comes from uncultured Anaerolineales bacterium, assembly GCA_964498575.1. Classification (GTDB taxonomy): domain Bacteria; phylum Chloroflexota; class Anaerolineae; order Epilineales; family Epilineaceae; genus CAZCJG01. The sequence goes on from CAZCJG010000481.1 coordinate 1,850, forward strand.
GCTGTCGACGGCCTTCGACAGTGTGACGCTGTACGGCGAGGACCCCGATCCGCGCCCGGACATCTGGGGCAAGGTCGGCAACAGCGGGGTGTCGATCGCCACGGTCGAGGACATGGAGGCGCTCTACGCCGGCTTCGACCTGACCAGCCCGACGACCTCGGTGTCGATGACGATCAACGGCCCGGCGCCGACGATCCTCGCCTTCTACTTCAACGCCGCGATCCGCCAGAGCCTGCGCAAGCACCTGCGCGCGTCGGGCAGGATCGACATCGGCGAGGCGGACTGCCTCCAGCCGGGCGCGGGCGGCTACCGCTTCCGGGACCTGCGGGCGATGGTGACGGACGAGGAGTACGCGCGGATCGCGGCGGAAACGGTGGCGGCGGTGCGCGGGACGGTGCAGGCGGACATCCTCAAGGAGGACCAGGGGCAGAACACCTGCATCTTCTCGACCGAGTTCAGCCTGAAGG
>CAZCJG010000482.1:0-2308 GCA_964498575.1 uncultured Anaerolineales bacterium
GCCGAGGCGATTGCCGAACAGCACCGCGCCTTCGACCTGGCGGGCTGGGTGGTCGAGCCCCTGGCCGGCTGCCCGGCCGCGGCACTGGGCGAGGTGTTGGAGCGTTTGCGAGCCTCCAGCGCCGCGCTGCCCTTGGCCCTCCTCTCCGACCTGCCAGTGGGCGCGAGCGGCAAAGCGACAGGGTCGGGGGAAGCGGGACCTTCGAGCGGGCGACGGGATGCCCGATCCGTTGCCGTCGACGTGCTGATGCCGCGCGTCACGCGCGTCGGCGAGATCGGGCTGGCGGTGGCCGGCGCAATCGGCTTCGGGCGCCCGATCGTCCCGGTGCTGGACCTGCGTCGACAAGCCGCCGGCGCGCTTGCGCCCGACTCCGTCACGCTCTTCCTCGACCTCGCGCGCAGCAATGGCCGGCCGGGCGCGGGCCTCCTGACTTGGGAGCATTGCCAGACCTCGCGGGAGCGCCTGGGGATCTTCGGGTCAGTGGCACGCTGCGCCTGGCCGCCGTCCGCGACGACATCCCGTTAGATCCCGAGGACCAGCCTCAACGCGGCCCCCGCCATCCGATTCCCATCCCATCCGACACTGGAGAAACATCCCATGAGCCACGACCTTCCCCGCCAGGCCGCCCTGGCCTACTTCGAGGCCATCGGCCAGGCCGATGCCGACACCTTCGCCGCGCTGTTCAGCGCCGACGTGCACTTCGAGGATCCGGTCGCCGGCCCGGGCCCGGCCTTGCAAGGCGAGGACGGCGTCCGCAGGTTCCACAAGGGCCTGCGCCGGGCCTGGCAGAGCCTGACGATGACCGTCGACGAGGTCTTCGCGCGCGGCCAGCGCGCGGCGGTGCGCTGGCACGCTGCCGGCCACAGCACCAGCGGCAAGGACATCGCCTTCACGGGCATCAACATCGTCGAGGTCGACCAGGCCGGCCGGATCAGCCGACTGGAAGGCTATTGGGACTTCGAGGGGGTCATCAGCCAGATGTAGGGGCGGCGCGGGCGGGTTCGCCCGAGCTTCCCGCGTCCGCATAGCCCTGGCACCGGGCGACCGGCAGGGGCGGATACTTCGGGAAGCGCGGATCGGTCCGTGCGAGCGCGCAAAGCGTAAAGGCGCTGCCGCGGTCCGAGACGACGAGGCGGGCGTGGCGACAGGAATGGCAGAGGCCGGCGGTCGCGGGCGGGCGGGCCGCTGGCACCGGGGCGGGGCCGGGAGCTTGCGCGCTGTTCATGCTGGCGTTATGATAGCCCCGGAACCAGAAGGAGGATACAGACGATGTTGTGGGATGTGATCATGTGGGTCGTGATCGGCCTGGTGGCCGGCTTCGCGGCGGGCTTCGTGCTCGACAAGGACAAGAAGCTCGACCTCCGCGACCTCTTCGTCGGCATGGCGGGCAGCATCGTCGGCGGCCTCTTGTTCGGCCTGCTCGGCTTCGGTGTCTACGGCCTGATCGCCAAGCTGGTCGTCGCCTTCGTCGGCGCGGTCATCGTGCTCGTGGTGTGGAAGAAGTTCATCGCTTGACGCGTTTCCCGTCGGTCTGATCGGCTGCGAAGGGCAGTCCTGACGCAGGTCGGCCAATCAACCCGCCGGCCACTTAAGTTTGACGGCAAGTCGTGCCGGTCGAGTCACGGTCGGCCCTCCGCAGCGTGCTGGCGTTGACCGACTTCGGCGCCGGGCCGCCGGGTGCCCGCGGCAGATTCCTGTATCTGACCGGCGACCGCGGGGTGACGGTGCTCGACGTCAGGCGATCGGATACGCCGCGCGAGACCGGCCACGTCGAGTCGACGATGTCAGCAGCCCCGAACGCCCGACTCCCATCCACTCGACTTGCCTGCCGGGCGCCGTTATGGACCTTGCCGTCGGCGGCGGCGATGTGGTGGTCGCGGCGGACGAGGCCGGCCTGCTCGTCCTCCGGCCGGTCGATTAGTCGGCCATCGGCGGTGGCCGGGGGACGACACCGCGGCTTGCCCGCGATCCCGCCCTCGCGTAGAATCCCGAAGGAATCCCGGCAAGCCGGCCGGGTCCGGGTTGATCGCCCTCGCACCCGGCTCCAACGCCCCAAGGCCGCCACCCACCCATGCCCATCCTGACCAGCCACATCAGCCCGACCAGCGACGAGTTCCGCGCCAATCAGGCCCACCACAGCGCGCTGGCGAAACGGCTCCACGAAATCCAGGCGCGCATCGCTGAGGATCGCAGCCCCAAGGCCTTGGAGCTCCACCGCGAGCGCGGCAAGCTGCTCGTCCGCGACCGCATCGAGGCGATCCTCGACCCCGACACGCCCTTCCTCGAGCTCTCACCGCTGGCGGCCTAC
>CAZCJG010000483.1:0-2242 GCA_964498575.1 uncultured Anaerolineales bacterium
CAGTGGCGTGCAGCCGGCATTCTAGACGACGCCGGGAGCAAAGGCAAAGAGGGGCGGCGGGCGGCGCGCGCGACTTTCGCGCTTGATAGCCCCGAAACCTGTCGCAATCGTGGCGCAATCATGGCGCCAGGGGGCTAGCGGTGCGGGCGCCCGATCGGGTATGCTCGGAATGAATGATCCTGATCCGACTCTCCACCGCCTGGCTCTGCGGCATCGCCCTCGCCGCCTGGCTCGATCCGCCGTCGGACGTGCTGATCGGGGCGATCGCGGCGACGGCAGGGGCCTGGTGCGTGGCGGTTCGGCGCGGCGCAAACGCCGGCCGCCAGCTCGCCGCGATCGGCCTCTGCCTCGCCCTGGGCGCCGCGCGATATCATCAGGCGCTGCCCGATCTCGGGGGCGACCACGTCGCCGCGCTCAACGGCCGGGGCGGGGTCGAGCTCGCCGGGCGGATCGTCGCCGATCCCGACCGCCGCGACAACCGCACCGACTACCGGGTGGCGGTCGACCGGGTCCGCGAGGGCGGCGCACCGTCCCCGAGCCACGGCGCCGGGCCACCGGGCGGCGAAGGGGCCTGGCGGCCCGCGCGGGGCCTCGTCCTGGTGCAGGCGCCGCGCTACCCGCCCCATGCCTACGGCGAGACCGTCCTGATCCACGGCGAGCTGGTCGAGCCGCCGGTGCTGGACGACTTCGACTACCGCGCCTACTTGGCGCGCCAGGACATCCACAGCCTGGTCCGCCGGCCGCGGATCGAGACGCTGGGCACCGGCGGCGGCAATCCGCTCCGCCGCGCGCTCGTCGCCTTGCGCGATCGCGCGCGCCGGTCGCTGGCCGCCGCGCTGCCCGAGCCCGAAGCCTCGCTGGTCACCGGCATCGTGCTCGGCGACGCGCGCGGCATCCCGGCAAGCGTGGACCACGCCTTCCGCACGACCAACACCACTCACATCATCGCGATCTCGGGATCGAACATCGCCGTCCTGGTCGGCCTGCTGGCAGCGACGCTCGGCCGGCTCCTCGGCCGGCGGCGGGCCGCGCCGGTGATCCTGATCACCCTGGGGCTGTACAGCCTGCTGGTCGGGGCGGACGCGGCGGTGGTGCGGGCGGCGATCATGGGCGGGCTGGTCGTCGTCGCCGGCGTCCTGCGCCGGCCCGCGCACGCCACCACGGCGCTCTTCGCCGCCGCCTGGGCGATGACGGCTTACGATCCGCACAGCCTGTGGGACGTCGGCTTCCAGCTCTCCTTCGCCGCGACGCTCGGCTTGATCCTGTTCTCGGCACGCTTCGCCGAAGGCCTGCGCGCGCGGCTCGAACGGCAGGTCGCGGCCGAGCGGGCGCGGAAGGCCGTCGGGCTGGTCAACGACGCGGTGCTGGTGACCCTGGCGGCCCAGCTCACCACGTGGCCGATCATCGCCTACCACGTCGGCCAGGTTTCGCTGGTCGGCCTGGCCGCCAACTTCCTGATCCTGCCCGCCCAGCCCGCGGTGATGGTCCTCGGCGGCCTGGCGGCGATGCTGGGGATGATCGCCGAGCCGATCGGCCGCTGGGTCGGCCTCCTCGCCTGGCTCCCGACCGCCTACACGATCCGCGTCGTCGAGGCGATGGCGCGGGTGCCCTACGCGGCGGTGGCGTTCCGGCTGCCGGGATCGCTGCTGGTGGCGTACTACGTGGGGCTGGGGATGCTGGCGCTGCCGTGGCGGCGGATGGTGGGGGAGCTCAGGGATTTTGCGCGCGCCGGCCCCCAGCCCCCTGCCCCCTCCCCCAAAGCGGCTGGGGGAGGGGGAGAGTCGTTCCATCCCTGGCCGACAGCCGCGGCGCTTGCAGGACTTGCCGCCCTGTGCGGGCTGGTCTGGATCCACGTGTGGTTCCAAGCCGATGGCCTCCTGCACATCTACCAGCTCGACGTCGGCCAGGGCGACGCGATCCTCGTCGTCACGCCGAACGGCCGGCGGATGCTGGTCGACGGCGGGCCGAGCCCGAGCGCGGTGCTGGACGGTCTCGGTCGCCACTTCGCGCCTTGGGACCGCCGGCTGGACGTCGTCGTGCCGACCCATCCCGACGCGGACCATGTGGGGGGGCTGCCGGCGGTGGTGGAGCGCTACGCGGTCGGCTTCATCGTCGATCCGGAGATCCCGGCCGACACGTCCGACGCCGCCGCCTGGTCCGCCGCCCGCGCCCGGGCGGCCGCCCCGACGCAGGCGCTGCGCGCGAGCGCCGGGGGGACGATCGTGCTCGACGAGGCGGCGGG
>CAZCJG010000484.1:0-2220 GCA_964498575.1 uncultured Anaerolineales bacterium
TGCCGCGGGGCGCATCGCGCACGCGTTCATGCTGACCGGCGTGCGCGGGGTGGGCAAGACCACGACGGCCCGCATCAACGCCAAGGCGCTGAATTGCATCGGGCCGGACGGGAAGCGCACAGAGCCGACGGTGAAGCCCTGCGGCGTTTGCGAGCCGTGCAAGTCGATCGCGGAGTCGCGCTGCACCGACGTGTTCGAAATGGACGCCGCCTCGCGCACCGGTATCGACGATATTCGCGAGATCGTCGAGGGTGTGCGCTATGCGCCCGCCGAAGTGCGCTTCAAGGTCTATATCATCGACGAAGTTCACATGCTGTCGAAGCAGGCGTTCAACGGCCTCTTGAAGACGCTGGAAGAGCCGCCGCCGCATGTGAAGTTCATTTTTGCCACAACCGAAATTCGCAAGGTGCCGATCACGGTGCTGTCGCGCTGTCAGCGGTTCGATCTGAAACGCGTGCCAGTCGAGGAGTTGGCCGCGCATCTCGCGTTCGTATGCAAATCGGAGAAGCAGCCGGCGGACGATGCGGCGCTCGCGATCATCGCGCGCGCGGCCGAGGGGTCGGCGCGCGATGCGCTGTCGCTGCTCGATCAGGCGTTCGCGCATGCGGGCGGCGCCAAGATCGAAGAAGAAGCCGTGCGTTCGATGCTGGGCCTTGCGGATCGAAGCCGGGGCTTGGAGCTCTTCGCCATGCTGATGCGCGGGGCGATCGGCGATGCGTTGGGCGAGTTTCGCGCGCAGTACGATTCCGGCGCCGACCCGCTGGCCGTACTGCAGGATCTTGCGCAGATTTGCCACGAAGTGACGCGGACGAAGGTCGTCGGCGGTGCGTCGGCTGCGGGTGCGACGGCGGAGGAGGCGAAGCGCTTTCAAGATTTGGCCCAGAAGCTCACCGTGCCGCAGCTCGCGCGGACGTGGCAGTTGATGCTGAAGGCGTTGGCCGAAGTGCAAGTCGCGCCCGATGCCGCGGCCGCGACCGAGATGGCGCTCATTCGCGTCGCCTATGCGGCGGAGCTTCCGCCGACGGATCAGCTCGTGAAGAGCGCGGGATCGGGCGCGCCGGCGGTGTCGGCGCCTTCGCGCGGCGCGTCAGGCTCCGCGCCGCCGCCCTCGCCGCCACCGCTTCGCATGAGCTCGCAAAGCGGTACAGCGACAGCGCGGAGCGAGCCGACGATGAGCGCCGCACCGGCTGCGCAACCCACCGCTGCGCCGCGGGTGAACCTGCAGAGCTTCACCGACATTGTTGCGCTTGCGCGCGATCATCGGGAGGTGCGCCTCGTCTATGCGCTGGAGCACTGGGTGCACTTGGTGCGGTTCGAGCGCGGGCGGCTTGAGATCCGGCTTGACCCTGCCGCGCCGCCGGCGCTGCCGGGCGAACTGTCCGACAAGCTTTGGAAGCTGGCAGGCGAGCGCTGGGTCGTGAGCGTTTCGAGCGCGCAAGGCGAGGCCACGATCGCACAGCAGAAGGACGCGGAAGATCAGGCGCGGCGCGCGTCGGCGGCGCAGGATCCGCTCTTGAAGGCCGCGATGGCGGTGTTTCCGGGGGCGAAGATCGTGGCCGTGCGCGACCGCGATGCCTTCGACGTCGAGGATGAGGTGCCGGAAGGCGGAGAGGCGTCATGAAGAATTTCGGCGACATCATGAAGCAAGCGCAGCAGCTGCAGGCGCGCTTTCAAGAAGCGCAGGAGAAGGTGAAAGCCGTCGAGGCCGAGGGCCAATCGGGCGGCGGGATGGTGCGCGTGACGCTGAACGGCCAAGGGCTTGCAACGGCGGTGAAGGTCGATCCCTCGCTCCTGGATCCGAACGACGTCGGGATGCTCGAAGATCTGCTGCGCACCGCAATCAACGATGCGCGCGCTAAAGTCGACGCGCGCGTGAGCGACGAGATGACGAAAGCAGCGGGCGGGTTTCCAATGCCGCCGGGGTTGAAGTTTTGATGGGTACTTTTGTCGAGGGCTTGCATTCGATCACCCCCGGCCCCTCTCCCGCCCGAAGTGGGCGGGCGAGGGGAGCCGTGTGATGGCCGCGCTGTCCGGGCCTGAGATCGAGCGGTTGGTGCAGTTGCTTGCACGGTTGCCGGGGCTGGGGCCCAGATCGGCGCGGCGGGCGGCGCTTGCGCTCATCAAGAAGAAGGAGAGCCTGCTGCAACCGCTTGCCGCCGCGCTCGAAGAGGCGGGGCGCGTGATCAAGGCGTGCGCGACGTGCGGCAATCTCGATACGTC
>CAZCJG010000485.1:0-2175 GCA_964498575.1 uncultured Anaerolineales bacterium
GATCAATGACATGGGCTTTATTGAAACGCCTTACCGGAAAGTGAACGAAGGCAAAGTGGATATGAAAAAACTTTCTTTCCTGAGTGCAGAAGAAGAAGATCTGGCGAAAATCGCACAGGCCAACTCTGCGCTGAATGAGAAAGGTGAATTCAAAGAAGATAAAATTGTAAGTCGCCAGACAGGCGATTTCCCGATACTGGAAAAGAATGATGTGGAGTTCATGGATGTGGCACCCAACCAGATTGTTGGTTTGAGTGCTTCATTGATTCCCTTCCTGGAGCATGATGATGCTAACCGTGCATTGATGGGATCGAACATGCAACGCCAGGCTGTTCCGCTTATCCGTCCTGATGTACCGATCGTAGGTACAGGATTGGAAGGCAAAGCTGCAAGAGATGCCAGGATACAGATACATTCTGATGGAAATGGTATTGTAGAATTTGTGGATGCAAATGAAATTCATGTTCGTTACGACAGGGACGAAGCAGAGAAGTTGGTGAGTTTTGAAGATGACCTGAGAATTTACAGATTGACCAAGTTCATCAAGACCAACCAGGAAACCTGCATCAACCTGAAGCCGGCTGTGAAGAAAGGACAGAAAGTGAAGAAAGGCGATTTCTTAACTGAAGGATACGCTACGCAGAATGGTGAACTGGCATTGGGTAAAAACCTGAAAGTGGCTTTCATGCCATGGAAGGGTTACAACTTTGAGGATGCCATCGTTATCAGCGAAAGAGTGGTAAAAGAAGATTTGTTTACTTCTGTACATATTTCAGAATATGAATTAGAAGTTCGGGATACCAAATTGGGAGAAGAAGAACTTACTCCTGATATTCCAAACGTTTCGGAAGAAGCTACAAAGGATCTGGATGAGAATGGTATCATCAGGATAGGTGCGCAGGTGAAAGAAGGTGATATCTTGATTGGAAAGATCACTCCAAAAGGTGAAAGCGACCCTACCCCGGAAGAAAAGCTGCTTAGAGCCATTTTTGGTGATAAGGCAGGTGATGCAAAAGATGCTTCACTAAAAGCGCCGAATGGTGTAGAAGGTGTGGTGATCGGCAAAAAATTATTCCAGCGGGCCAAGAAGGATAAGAATGCCAAAGTGAGAGAGAAGGCAGCAATGGAGAAACTGGAAAGAGTGCATGAAAAGAACGAGGCTGACCTGATGGAAGTGTTGCTGGAAAAATTGACCACTTTGCTGAAAGACCATACTTCAGCCGGAGTGAGCAATAATTTTGGAGAAGTACAGATAGGTAAAGGCGCCAGGTTCACTGAGAAAAACCTCCGTGGGCTTGATTATGCTAATATTAATCCGCTGGGCTGGACGAGTGACAGGAAAACTGATGATTCCATCAACACCCTGTTGCACAACTACAATATCAAATTCAATGAAGAACTCGGTCGTTACAAGAGAGAGAAATTCAACATCAGCATTGGTGATGAATTACCTGCAGGTGTATTGAAGCTCGCAAAAGTTTATCTCGCTGTAAAGCGTAAGCTGAAAGTGGGAGATAAGATGGCGGGCCGCCACGGTAACAAAGGAATTGTTGCCAAGATCGTTCGCCAGGAAGACATGCCGTTTCTGGAAGATGGGACACCGGTGGATATTGTATTAAATCCATTGGGTGTACCCAGCCGTATGAACCTCGGTCAGATATATGAAACCATTCTTGGATGGACGGGTGAGAAACTGGGAATAAAATTCTCAACACCAATTTTTGATGGTGCCACTGTGGATGAAATTGCAAACTATTGCAAGCAGGCAGATATCCCAATGCACGGCCACACTTACCTGTATGATGGGGAGACCGGTGAGAAATTCCACCAGAAAGCGACAGTGGGTATCATCTATGTGATCAAACTGCACCACATGGTGGATGATAAGATGCATGCCCGTTCCATCGGACCTTACAGCCTGATCACACAGCAACCGCTGGGTGGTAAAGCACAATTCGGCGGACAGCGATTTGGTGAGATGGAGGTATGGGCACTGGAAGCCTATGGTGCATCCAATATTCTCCAGGAGCTGCTGACCATTAAGTCGGACGATATCATTGGAAGGGCGAAGACTTATGAGTCAATTGTAAAAGGAGAGAATGTGCCAAGAGCCGGTGTGCCTGAATCATTCAACGTATTGGTGCATGAGCTGAGGGGATTGGGATTAGATCTCAG
>CAZCJG010000486.1:0-2168 GCA_964498575.1 uncultured Anaerolineales bacterium
GTCGGATCCGTCCGCGCCCACCGCGTAGAGCTCGGCGTCGCTGGTCGTCGCCTGGACGCTGAAGGCGAGGCGGCCGGCGTCGGGCGCCCAGGTCGGGTGGCGGATGGCGTGGTCGCGGCTTTCGAGGCTCAGCAGCGGGCGAATGCCGAGGCCGTCGGGTGGGGTGATGCTGAGGGTCGAGGACTCGATCGCCCCGCCGAGCTCGAAGTGGGCGGCGAAGGCGATCAGGTCGCCCTTCGGCGACCAGGCGGGGTCGTAATCCAGCGGCCCCTGGGTGATCGGCGTGACCTCACGGCTGTCCAGATCCAGGCTGTGCAGCGCCCAGTTTCTCTCGGACACTTGCGCGGTGAAGGCGATGCGCCGGCCATCCGGTGCCCAGCTCGGCCCGGCCTCGACCACGCCGTCGCTGGTGCTGCGCTGCCGCCGATCGCTGCCGTCGGGCAAGCTGGTGAAGAGCTCGACCTGGCTGCCGGCGGTGATGTCGGTGAACACCAGCGGTCCGGGCGCCTGGTCGCTGCGCTGCGGGATCGGCGGGCCGGCCGCCGGACGGGCCTGGCTGGCCGGGCGCGAGAGACCGAGCAGGGGAACGACGATGGCGAGCGGGAGGAGGCGGATCGCACGGCGGTGGAGACGGCCGAGGCGGATGAAGCGATGGTGGACGGGATGGCTGCGGGTCATGGTTCGGGGTCTTGCCTCGTATCGGGGTGCCGGTTGCAGGGCTGATAAACCGTAGGGGTGGGGGATGTGTTATGGTCGGGTGTGGCCCCTCCCCGCCGCGCGCATACCCTTGGACAGAACGTTTGTGCGTCGCGTGCAGCGCGGGTGGGTCGGTTCACCGGGCGAGGCAACCGGGAGCGCAGGGATGACGTGTCTGGCGGTGGTTGTTCACCCGGTTGCCCCGCCCCTACGCCATATCGACGACGCGCGAGAATGGTAGGGGCGGGGCAACCGGGTGAACAACCTGAACTCCCACCACGGAACCTCAATCCCGGTTGCCTCGCCCGGTGAACCGGCCCACTGCACGCGACGCACAAACGTTCTGCCCAAGGGTATGGCCGCGCGGGAGAGAGCATTCACGTGGCGCCGAAGGATTAGCGGATCACCTCGACATCGATGCCGAGGCTCAACCCCGCCCAGGCCCGCTCGGTGGTTACGGCCGGCCGCCCGAGCTGGCGCGCCAGCGCCAGGCACGCCCGGTCGCCGAGGGAAAGTCCGTGCGCCTTGGTCTGGGGGCGCAGCAAGCCCGTGTCGAACGCGGCCTGCTCGTCGAAGTCGTGGACCGTCAGGCCCAGGCCTTGGAGCGAGGACCGAATGGCGCCTGGCGGCATCCCATGCTCCGCGAGCTTCGCCACGGCCTCGGACAGGTTGATGGCGCTGATCATGGCCCCCGGCAGCCGTGCGGCCACGCGCGTCGCGCCGGGCTCCCCGAGCAGCAGTGCCAGCAGCGCGGAAGCGTCCAACACGACCCCCTGATTACTCATGCGCCGCCTCGGCTCGTCGATCGGCCAACAACTCGTCCGACAGGCGCGTTCCTTCGGGGATGTACTGCCGGACGAGCGCCTGGGAGCGCCGGATCGCCGCGCCAAGCGGCATGATGCGCAGGGCGTCGTCCTCCAGAATCAGCACGAGCTCATCGCCCTGAGCCACCCCCAAGGCCTTGCGATACGCGGCAGGCAGGACGATCCGGCCACTTGCATCCAGTTTTGTCATGGATTCGAGCATATGTCGCCTCGTGCCAATCATGGCACAGAGTCGCTACTATGGCAAGCTTGCTCGCCGCGGGCGCTATCGGCGGGTAGCCCAGCCGCCTGACCGCGAGGACAACCCGGGCCCGGCCTGCCCGACGCCTACGCCGAGCGGCTGGCGGAGCTCCAGGCATCCGCGCCGCCGATGCACGGCACGTTGGCGCGGATGCAGTTCCGGCAAGCGCTGGGGCGGGACCCGGAGGCTGTCTTCGCGCGCTTCGAGCGCGCACCCTTCGCCGCCGCCTCGCTCGGCCAGGTCCACCGCGCCTGGCTGGCGGACGGGGCGCCGCTGGCGGTGAAGATCCAATACCCCGGCATCGAGCGCGCGATCGCCAGCGATTTCGCGCTGATCGAACGGGCGGTCGCGGCCGCCCGGCTCGGCGGCGCGCCCGCCGCGGAGCTTCACGCCGCCATCGCCGAGCT
>CAZCJG010000487.1:0-2145 GCA_964498575.1 uncultured Anaerolineales bacterium
CTTGCTGCGTTTCGGGCAAGCCGGGCGCAGCGGCGGGACCTGATGGTGTTTGCGCCCGTTCCGATGCTTCCTTATACTACCGCCGGAATGCCGATGCGCGCCCGCACCGCCCTGCTTGGACTCAATGCCCTGACGGCCGTCTGGCTCGGACTGATCACGCCGCTCCTGTGCGTTCCAGGATGGACGTCGGATCACGATCACGGCCTGCACCTGATCTTCGACGTCCCCCAGGCGCCGGCCCATGCCCACCAGCACCCGCGCGGGCATTCCAGCCGCTCCCCGGGTCAACCGCGGCTCCCCGACAGCGCGCCCCCCGCGCGACTGGCCATGACCGAACCCTGGTCGAACCCGCCTCCCCATGTTCACGCATCGGATGTCGGTGCGTCGCTGCCCGCTGCCGCGCTGGTGGCGATCCCCGTGCCGGACGTGCGTGATCGCGACGGGCGAAGTCTCCAGCGATCCTCGGTCAACCTGCCTCCTCCTTGGCACCCGCCCCAGTCGGTGTAGCTCGATCCGCAGGCGGCTCGCGCCTGCCCAACCGACACCCGCGCCCCTACCGCCCTCTGCGACTCCGAGCAGGTTTCGGGCTGGACCACGACGCGTGGCCGAAAGGCGACGAGAGCGCGGTGTCACGCTGATCACCGCGGACCGCCGCTTCAGTGCGCCCGCCGAACCCTTGCCACGATCCAAGGAGGATGTCACATCATGTTTCGCAACCCACGCAATCCCTTGCCTCGCAGCGGCTTGTGCGCGGTGGTCGCGCTGTTCGTCGCCAGCATGTTCTTCGGACCCGACGCGCGGTCCGCCCACGCGCACGGCGATGTCGAGGTCGGCGACTTCGCGCTGGTGATCGGCTTCGCGGTCGAGCCGGCCTACGGGGGCGAGCCCAATGGCCTGGACCTGCGCGTGACCCGCATGGCCGCAGCCAGCCCGGCGACCGCAGGGTCCGAAGAAAGCGAAGCCGTTGGGCACGAAGAAGGCACGGAGGAGCACGAGCACGCGCCGGGCGAGGCGGACGACCACGCCGCGGGCCAGCCGGTCGAGGGGTTGGAGTCGACCTTGCAGGCCGAGCTGATCTTCGGCGCGAGCAAGAAGACGCTGGCGATCGAGCCGAAGTGGAACGAGCCGGGCGCCTATACCGCCGCGGTGATCCCCACCGAGGCCGGCGACTACACCTGGCGCATCTTCGGCACCATCGAAGGCACGCCGGTCGACGTCTCCTTGACCAGCTCGCCTGACACCTTCGCCTCGGTGGTCACCAAGGCCGACGTCGCTTTCCCCGAGCCGGAGGTCTCCGGTGCGGAGCTCAGCCAGCGCCTGACCGACCTGGACACGCGGGTGACGGAGATGGCCGCCGCCGATCAGTCCATGATGCCGGTGCGCGGACTCGGCGGGATCGCCTTGGTGCTCGCCTTGATCGCGCTCGCCGTGGCGGTGGTCGCGTTGCGCCGGACGCCCGCCTAGGTTGAACAGGTGATCGACCAAGCCGGCCGTGAGGGCTGGGGCAAGACGCGACGACGCGCTGTCGGGGTCCTGCTGGCGCTGGGCAAAGCCGCCGTCCTAGCCGGCTCGTTTGCTCTCACCCAGGCGGCACCCGCCGCCGCCCATGCCAACCTCGTCCGCTCCGAACCGGCGGCCGGCGCGACCCTGGAGGCCGCGCCGGCCGTCCTGGTCCTCGAGTTCAGCGAGACCCTGGACCCCGGCTTCTCGCGGGTCGAGCTGGCCGACAGCCGCGGCGACGTGGTCGATCCGGGTCCCGGCACGGTCGATCCCGACCGGCCGACCATCCTGCGCCTGCCGGTCTCCGGCCTCGGGCGCGACAGCTTCACCGCGAGCTGGCGGGTGCGCTCGAACGTCGACGGCCACATCACCACCGGCAGCGTCCCGTTCGGCATCGGCACCGAGGCCGACCCGACCGGGCTCCTGGCGCCGCTCGGCGCACCCGAGCCGGCGGTGGCCCTGCCCCGCCCGCTGGACGCCGTGCTGCGCTGGCTCGGCTTCGCCTGCCTGGCCCTGGCGCTGGGCGGCGTGCCCTACGCCCTGTTCGTCTGGCGCCCCGCGATGAGCGACGCCCGGCGCCGAAAGGTCCAGACGGCGGCCCTGGACCTGGACGCGGCCGATCGGGCGATGACCGGCGCGATCCGG
>CAZCJG010000488.1:0-2140 GCA_964498575.1 uncultured Anaerolineales bacterium
TACCTGGCGCCCGAGCAGGCCTCCGGCCAGCCGGCGACCCTGGCCTCGGACGTCTACAGCCTGGGCGTCGTCCTCTACGAGATGCTGACCGGCGAGGTGCCGTTCAAGGCGGATTCCGGCGTCGGCGTGGCGATGAAGATCGTCAGCGAAACCCCCGCGCCGGTCGATCAGGTCAACCCGCGCGTGCCGGCGCTCCTGGCCGGCATCGTCGGGCGCGCCATGGCGCGCGAGCCGGCGGACCGCTATCCCAACGCCACCGCGATGGCCGAGGCGCTGGAGGGCTACAGCCGCTGGTCCGAGCAGCACACCGCGCCGGACTTCCGGGCCGTGTCCGCCGGTGCCGCCGGCGCGACCGTCAGCCCGGCGACGTCCAGTCCGGCGACGGCCGCGCCCCGCGGCGCGGTCGCCCCACCGCCGGCCGCGCCGGCCCCCGCGGCTTCAGCGACAGGCGGGCGTGGCAAGGGCGACGCGATGTCGGCCCAAGCCGGCCCACTGTTCGATCGCACGGGCCTCCTGCTCGGCCTGGTCGCGCTGGCGGCGCTGGTGATGCTGATCCCGCTGTGGACGGCGGTCGCCGGCCGGATCGGCGGCTCGGGTGGTCAGGAGCCGCCCGGCGGTGCGATCGGCAGCGATCCCGGCGGGGGGGGGAGCGGTTCAGACCTGGCGACGGCGACGGCGGCGCCGCCGACCGTGGCCTTGATCGAGGTTCCCGGCGTGGCGGGACGTCAGGAAGACGACGCCGTGGCCGTGCTCGAGGCGGCCGGCTTCGGCGTGACCACCGAATACGAGAACGACGCCGCCTACGATGTCGGAGAGGTGATCCGCCAATTGCCCGAGCCGGGCGGGATGGAGCCGGCCGGTACGGTGGTCAAACTGGTCGTAGGCAGCGAGGGCCTGGCGACGGTGCCGCAGGTCGGCGGCGACTACCAGACGGTGGCCGACGCGATGACCAATGCCGGCCTGGTCCCCAAGAGCCCGCGCTACCAATGGGGCGGCACGCCGGGCGAGGTGATCAAGATCCTGCCCGCCCCCGGCAGCCGCGTGCCCTACGGCGCGCCGGTCGACATCATCGTCGCCAGCGGGCCGCGCCTGGCGATGGGGGTGGACTTCGAGGACAACCTGTTCCTGGACAGCGTCGATTTGGCGCGCAAGTCGGTGGCGCCGGGCGAGACGCTGAGCTTCGCGCCGCGCTGGGAGGCGGTCGGGCCGATCGCGGGCGAGTATGCCGCGCGCGCGGTGCTGCGCGGGGCCGACGGCGTGGTCATCAGCCAGGACGAAACCGCGCCGCTGGGCGCCGACGGCCGGCCGACCAGCGCCTGGGCGCCCGGGGAGAGCCTGGGCGGCCTGCCCTTCGACCTGCCGGTCCCACCCGGCACGGCGCCGGGGACCTACGACCTGTGGCTGGACGTCTACCGGGTCGGCAATCCCGGCGAGGCGCTGCCCGTGCGCGGCGAGGGGCTGGCCGAGGTCCAGGCCAACCAGGTTCTGGTCAGCGCGATCGAGGTCGGCGGGGCGAACCCCTAGGCGCCGCGGCGCCTGAACGCCTGCGACCGCGCTGCTACGACTGCTCGCAGGCAGGGGGGCGTGTTGGGCGCGCGGGGGGCTTGAATGCTATGATTGGTGTACGAAGAGGTGAACGGGAGCTCCATGACGCGGGGGATAAGACGCAACTGGATTTTGTGGGCGGCGATCCTGATCGGGATCATCGCCCTCGTCCTGGCCTACCAGGCCAACCAGACGCGGCAGCGCTTGACCTTGAGCGCGCTCGCCAGCGAGATCAAGGCCGGCCATGTCCGTGAGATCGAAGTCTCGGGCGACGAGACGCGCGCGGTGGTGGTCAAGACCGACGACTCGCGCTGGCTGGTGCTCAAGGAGCAGGGCCCCGACACGCTGCTGGACCAGCTCGGGCTGACGCCCGCGGAGCTCGGCAAGGTGCGCTACAGCGTGGCGAAGGCGAGCAGTCTGGGCGGGCTCACCCCGCTGCTCAGCACGGTCGTGCCGCTGGCCCTGATGCTCGGCTTCCTGATGTTCATGATGCGCCAGGCCCAGAGCGGCAACAACCAGGCGCTGGCCTTCGGGCGCAGCCGCGCGCGGCTGATGACCGGCGACACGCCGACCGTCACCTTTGACGACGTGGCGG
>CAZCJG010000489.1:0-2131 GCA_964498575.1 uncultured Anaerolineales bacterium
GGCCCTGGATGCCGAGCCAGGCATATTGATAGTCACCGTCCTGGATCAGCGACGGCACGACTTGCTTGGCGATGTTGATCGGCACGGCGAAGCCCACGCCGGCATTGGCACCGCTGCCGCTGACGATCTGGCTGTTTATGCCGATCACCCGCCCCTGGCGGTCGAGCAACGGGCCGCCGGAGTTGCCGGGGTTGATCGGCGCGTCGGTCTGGATGACCTCGGGGATCGAGAAGGCGTTGAGGCCGTGGATCGTCCGGCCCACCGCGCTGACGATGCCGGTGGTCATCGTGTTGGCCAGCCCGAAGGGGTTGCCGATCGCCACCGCCATCTGCCCGACCTTGACCGCATCGCTGTCGCCCAGCGCCACCGGCGCCAGCTTGTCCGCCGCCACGCCCGTCACCTGCACCACCGCCAGGTCAGCGCTGGGATCGGTGCCCAGGACCTTGCCCTCGGCCTCCGTACCGTCCGGGAAGACCACGATCACCCGTGTGGCGTGGTCGACCACGTGGTTGTTGGTCACGATGTGGCCCTCGCGATCCCAGACGAAGCCGGAACCTTCGCCCTGCGGCGCACCCGGGCCGCCGAACGGCAAGCCCGGAATGACCTGATCCTGATCGCCGCCCTGCTGGCCGTTGCCCTGCGGATCGTCCTGATCATCGCCCTGCTGCTGGTCCTGGTTCGGGCTGCCGAAGGGATTGGGCAGGCCCGGGATGTTGGGGAAGCGGAACTGCATGTCCGGGACCATGCCCGCCGTCGCCTGCTGGGTCACCCGCAGGTGGACCACCGAGGGCAGCACGCGGGTGTAGATGTCGCCGAGCACCTGCTCCTCGGCCGCGACCACCGCCATCGCGTCGCCGAGGTCGGCGGCGGCGAGTTCGGTGTTGTCCCAAGTCGTGGTCTCGGCGGCGTTCCCTGCGGCCGCGGTCACCGGCCGTTCGACCAGCGGCCTCACGATGGCCTGCGTGTCGCGCAGCAAGGTGCCGGCCAGCGGCGCGGCGACCGCCAGGGTCCCAACCCCCACCAACCCCATGAACAGCAAGGCCACGACGCCGACCCCGACGACGAGCCATCGAGAAGTCCGATTCGACTGTGTGTCCATCCTAGCTACCTCCATTGTCGGTTCAACCGTCAGCGCTGGCGTTTCGCCATGCTTCGCACGAGATTCACGCGGGCGCATCCGGCGACCCTGCCCATGATCCTCACGTCGCCCAGATCACCCGTGGCCGATGTCCCCGGATGCGCCCGCGGCGGTTCGCTGGCGCATCCAACGCGGCATAGTCTAGTCCGGCTTGCTTAGGGTGGGATGAATGGGGTGCTAGACGAACCCTAGAGAGCGAGGCACGTCACGCCCCAAGGGCATCAAGCCAAGCCCGACGAAGGTTGCCGCGCGCAGCAACCTCTACGAAGGCTGCCGGTACAACCACGGAAAGTCGCGCTCGGGGTAGTCCGCCTGCCGGCCGACGGGGCCGGCATAGGGGCCGGGCCGGGACAGGGCGTCCAGCGTCCGGTCGAGCTCCGCCAGGCGGGCGCGTTCCGCGGTCGTGTCGAGATCCCGGGCCTCGGCCTCGGCCAGGAGCAGCGCGGCGCGGGAGCGGGCACGGACCTCCGCGGGGTAGTCGGCGGCGCAATCGACCTTGCCGCGGGCGCAGTCGTCGAGGTAGTAGGCCCAGCCGTCGAGCTGGCTCTTGATCTCGCGCTGCAGATGGCGGGCGTAGTCCGCGGCGTACAGGGCGCGGGTCACCTGGAGCTCGCGGGTCAGGCCGTCCACCCGCGCACGCCGGTCGGGATCGAGCTCGGCCGTGCGGCGCTTGAGGTCGTCGGTGAGCTCCAGCAGGTAGCCGATCGAGATGCCCGGGCGATAGACCTCGCCATCGACGGTGACGACGATCGGCCGCGCCACGCCGCTTGATCGCAGGTAGGCCGGGAGCTGGAGCATCTGCATGTAGTGGTACGCCTGGTCGTCCAGGACGAAGAACTTGACCGGCAGCCGCTCGCGCGCCGCCGTCGTGATTTCCGTGCACGACATCAGGAAGCAGCCGTCGCCGGTGATCGTCACCGTCTGCCGGCCCGGGTTGACGCGCTGGGCGCCGAGGGAGGTACCCACGGCGGGGAAGGCCGGGCCCCCCGTCGC
>CAZCJG010000490.1:0-2121 GCA_964498575.1 uncultured Anaerolineales bacterium
GCGCAGTAGCCGCTCGGCTCGACATCCACGAGCTTGGCCGTGAAATCCGTGTCCACCGCGCTGCTGCTCGCGTGGAGCGTGACCGTGATCGGGCCGGCGATCGCGAGAGGCTCGGCAAGCCGCGGAGTGGTATAGACCAGGACATCCTGTCGGGTCTCGACCTCGGCCTGGTTCTCGACGCCCGTCGGGACGCCGACCATGCTGCGGCCCCCGCAGGTCGGCACCGGATCGAGCGGATCGTAGACGAAGCTGTCGCGGGGCTCGGCGCCCGGCGGTTGCGTGTCAAGAGTGCCATCGCCCATGCGACTGTTCGCGCGCCCGGTACTGCGCAGGTAGTAGCGCACGGGCGTGTGCGCGGGCGGCCAGGACTCGGCCTCCTTCCAGACGTTCTCTCCCATCTGGTAGTAGCGGACACCGTTGTCGGGCAGAACCTTCAGCGGCTCGCCGCGCAGCCAGTGATCGAACCAGCCGAGCGCGAGACTGCCGAGCAGCTCGGGACCCGTGAATACGTCGGGGCCGAAATCGCGCTGGCCCGCGCAGGTGGGCCGCTTGTTGTAGTAGGCGCTGTGATCCCAGGGCCCGAGGATCAGGCGGTGCTTGTCGCGTACGCTCGGGTGGGAACGTTCCGCTAGCGCCTTCGCCAGGTCAAGGTGCCCGCGCAGGCAGGTGTCGTACCACGAGGTCATGTGCAGCATGGGCACCTTGACACCTTCGACGCGCGCCACGGCGTCGGCTTCGCGCCAGAACTCGTCGTAACTCGGGTGCGACAGCCACTCGCGCCAATAGGGCGCCGCTCCGTCCTGGAAGGGTGGAAAGTCGATGAGTGGCAGGAACCTCGCCGAGCCGTTCATGTCGCGCGAGGCTTCTGCGAGCCTGCGCAAAGCCTCCTGCTCGGCTGCTGGCGCGAGGCCGAGGCGCGGAATCGTATCGGTGGCGAGCGCCGTCCAGATCCATGACATCTGGAAACCGAGCTCCAGCGCACCGTTCGAGTAGGTCCATCCTGACAGGTAGTCGGTGGCCGTCTCGTAGGCGAATACCGCCTTCAGGTGCGGTGGTGCTGCGACGGCGCCCTGCACGGCCATCGTGCCGAGCGCGCAGGCCCCATAGAGTCCGACATCGCCATTGGACCAGGGCTGCGCGGCGGCCCACTCGACCGTGTCGTAAGCATCCTCACGGATCTTTGTGTACGGGCGCCAGGTGCCTTCGGAGCCCGCCCGCCCGCGAACCTCCTGCACCACCACGGCATAGCCGCGCTGGACCGCGACCAGTGGACTGAAGATGAGCTCGTGAACGACCAGGAACTGATCGTTGTTGTAAACGTGACCGTTCACGAGAACCGGATGGCGCTGGCCATCGTCGGGACGGTAGACGTCGGTGGCCAGACGCACGCCGTCCCGCATCGTCACCATGACGTCGCGTTCGATCAGGATGTTGGCAGTCATGAGTTCTCCGAGTCTAAGCCGAACCTCAGCGCCCGCGGAACACGGGTGGGCGTTTCTCCCGCAGCGCCGCCACCGCCTCGCGATGATCCTCGGTCCGCACCGAGAGCGACTCATAGGCCATCGAGGCTTCCATGACCGGATGCACGATCGCTTTCAGGCCGACGTTGACCGAGAGCTTGGTCCATTGAATGGCCTTCGCGGCGCCGGCCGCCAGACGCTCGGCGAAGACCTGAACAGCGCCGTCGAGTTCCCCGGCCGGGAGCACATGGTTGATCAGGCCGATCTCTTCCGCCTCCACCGCCGTCAGGAGCTTTCCGGTGAAAAGGAACTCCTTGGCCCTGGCAAAGCCGACCAGTTGCGGCCAGATGGCTGCCCCACCGTCGCCGGCGACGTAGCCCACGAGCACGTGCGGATCGCCGATCTTCGCATGACTCGCGGCAAAGACGATGTCGCTGAACAGCGCCAGTGTGGCGCCAAAGCCGATCGCGTGCCCGTTCACCTTGGCGATGATGGGTTTCGGACAGTCGAGCATCGAGCCGACGATGCGCTTCGCCTCCACGGCCAGCCTGTCGAAGCGCGCCGGATTGTCTATGGACAGCTGCATCGCGCTGTAATCCCCACCCGCGGAGAAGGCCTTGCCCGCCCCGGTCAGAATGACGACGTCGGTCTCGCGATCGTC
>CAZCJG010000491.1:0-2118 GCA_964498575.1 uncultured Anaerolineales bacterium
TGAGTGCCTCCCTTCCCCCCCGCTTTTTTGGGGGAGGGGGCCGGGGGGTGGGGGCCGCCCCCGCGCGCCAACCGTACACTCCCTACATCGCATCCCCCATGATCGCCTACATCATCCGCCGCCTGCTGCTCGCGATCCCGGTGCTGTTCGGGATCACCCTGGTCACCTTTGCCTTCCTCAAGGTGACCGGCGACCCTTGCGCGGCGCTGCTCGGCGAGCGCTACACGCCGGAGCGCTGCACGGAGATCAAGGAACGCTTCGGGCTGGACCAGCCGCCCTGGGTGCAGTACGGGCGCTATGTGGGGACCACGCTGTCGGGCGATCTCGGCCGCTCGATCGTCACGCGCCGGCCGATCGCCGGCGAGATCCGCGTGGTGTTCCCGGCGACGGTCGAGCTGACGCTGTCGGCGATGATCATCGCGGTCTTCGCCGGCATCCCGCTGGGCGTCGCGGCCGCGGCGCGCCACAACTCCAAGACCGACCTGGGCTCGATGGTGCTGGCCCTGGTCGGCGTGTCGATGCCGGTCTTCTGGCTGGGGCTGATGCTGATCTACGTCTTCGCCTTCCAGCTCGGCTGGTTCCCGACCGGCGGGCGGCTGAGCTCGGGCGTCGAGCTGGAGGTCCACACCGGGCTGTACCTGGTCGACAGCATCCTGGGCTGGAACTGGGACGCGTTCTGGGACGCGCTGCACCACCTGGTCCTGCCCGCCCTCGCCCTCTCGACCATCCCGCTGGCGATCACCGCGCGCATCACGCGCTCGGCGATGCTGGACGTGCTGGGGCAGGACTACATCCGCACCGCCCGCGCCAAGGGCCTGACCGAGCGCGCGGTCGTGCGCCGCCACGCGCTGGCCAACGCGATGCTGCCGGTGGTGACCGTGGTCGGGCTGCAGGTCGGCTTCCTGCTCGCCGGCGCGGTGCTGACCGAGACGATCTTCGCCTGGCCCGGTATGGGCCGCTGGATCGTCACCGCGATCTCGGCCAACGACGTGCCGGTGGTCCAGGCCGGCGTCCTGATCTTCGCCACGGTCTTCGTCCTGGTCAACCTGGTCGTCGACATCTCCTACGCCTGGCTGGACCCGCGGATCCGCTACACATGACGACGCCAACCGCGGAAGTCCCGAGCACTCACGTCCCGACTGCGGAAGTCCCGCCCGCAGACATCCCGACCCGGGAAGTCCCGACCGCCGACGTCGCCGCTGAGCACGCTGTCCCCGCCGACATCGCCGCGCTCGGCTTCGACGACAGCCTGGACGCCGCCCCGATCCGCACGCCCTGGCGCGACGCGACGCGGCGACTGCTCCGCAACCGCTTGGCCGTCGCGGGGCTGTGCATCATCGGCCTCCTGGCGCTGGGCGCGATCCTCGCCCCGGTGCTGGCCTCCGAGCATCCGCAAAAGGGCGGCATCTGGGCGGCCAACCCCAAGCTCTCGCGCGCCGCGCCGGCCTGGGAGCACCCGCTGGGGCGCGACCAGCTCGGGCGCGACCAGCTCAGCCGGATGCTCTACGGCGCGCGGGTGTCGCTGGTCATCGGCTTCGCCGCGGTGTCGCTGGCCATCGTCATCGGCACCCTGCTCGGCGCTTTGGCGGGCTATGCCGGCGGCTGGACCGACATCGGCATCATGCGGGTGATGGACATCATGCTGGCCTTCCCCAGCATCCTCCTGGCGCTCGCCATCGTCGCCATGATCGGCCCGGGCCTGATCAACGTGCTGCTCGCGGTCGGCATCATCTCGATCCCCACCTATGCCCGCATCGTGCGCTCGAGCGTGCTCGGCGAGAGGTCGCGCGAGTACGTCGACGCCAGCGTCGCGCTGGGCGCCAGCCGGCGGCGCGTGCTCTTCCGCCACGTGATGCCCAACTCGCTCTCGCCCCTGATCGTCGCGGCCAGCCTGGGCATCGGGACGGCGATCCTCGACGCGGCCGGGCTGGGCTTCCTCGGCCTGGGCGGGCGCCCGCCGCTGGCCGAATGGGGCCTGATGCTGTCGGACAACCGCCAGAAGCTGTTCACGGAATGGTGGCTGGTGGTGGTGCCCGGCATCGCGATCATGCTGACCGTGCTCGGCTTCAACCTGCTCGGCGACGGCCTGCGCGACGTGCTGGACCCGCGGCTGCGCGG
>CAZCJG010000492.1:0-2055 GCA_964498575.1 uncultured Anaerolineales bacterium
AGCCGCAGTGCTGCCGGTTGCCGTGGCAGCGCCGGCTGTAGCCGTTTTGGCGGCGTTAGTAGTGGCTGGTGCTGCGACTTTGGCCGCGCCCGCAGTGGCGGCTGGCGCAGTAGCTTTGGCCGCGGTTACGCCAGTCTTGGTAGCAGTACCCGCAGTAGTGGCTTTGGCGGCAGCAGCTGTCGGCGCTGCCGCACCGGCTGTAGCCGTTTTGGCGGCGGTAGCAGTGGCTGGTGCTGCGGCTTTAGCAGCGCCAGCAGTGGTAGTCTTGGTTGCTGTAGCGGTAGCCGGAGCGGCGGCTTTGGCGGCGGTGGTGCCAGCACCCGTGGCAGCGCCGGCTGTCGCAGTCTTGGCGGCGGTAGTAGTAGCCGGTGCTGCGACTTTGGCAGTGCCCGCAGTGGCGGTCTTAGTTGCTGTACCGGCAGTAGCCGTCTTAGCAGCCACCGCTGGCGCGGTAGTTTTGGCGGCGGTCGCACCGGATGCAGCGCCAGCACCGAGGGCAGTAGTCTTGGCGGCTGGTGCTGCGGCTGCGATGGCGGCTGGTGCTGCGGCTTTGGCCGCGCCGACGGTGGTAGCAGTCTTGGCTACGGCCGGTGCGGCCGCCTTCGCCACCGTTATACCCGCTGCGGTGGCGCCACCGACGATGGCCGGCGCAACGGCTTTGGCGGCAACCGTGCCAACCGCAGGGGCGCTGGCGACGGGGGCAGCGCTCTGGGCAGCCGTTGCCCCCGGCATGGCTGCGGCTGCAGCTGTCTGCGTGGCAACGGTAGTCACTGTCGGGGTGGCGGCGATGGGGGTTGCGGCTGCCTTCAAGGCGCCAGCGGTGGTGACGGGGGCAGCACTCTTGGCTGCCAGCATACCACCCGTCGCCGTGCTGGCAGCCAGCGCACCTTTGGCTGCCGTGCCAGCGCCCGCCGCGCCAAGCATACCCGCCCCCTTCGCTGCGGCGCCCAGACCTGCCCCTCCGGTCGCCAGCAGACCAGCGCCAGCCCCCGAAGGATAAGCGAGCGCCGTAGCCAGCGGCACTGCCGTTTTGCCGGTGGCCATCCACGCCCAGAACGGAATAGCCGCGCCGCCGACTTTCATGGTGCCGAGACCACCGAAGAACCCTTTGGCGGCTAAACATTCAAATAGCATCGTGTGCTCCTTTTTTCTAAACTCAGTAGTCTGCAGTCACTAGTCCAAAGTCCTGCTTGACAGCGTTGCGGTCTACTGAGACTGTTCTATACTTTGCTCTGAATGAAAATCGGAGTTGGCTTCTCGGGCGAGATACCTGAAAGAAATCCGGTTTTCATTGCAACCGCAGTATAACTACAATCTCTGATAAAGCCGGTCTAAAAAGTCATCTCCCACACCTGGCAGGTCTCTGAGACCTACCAGGTGTAGAAGGACAACTTTTCAGACGGTTTCTTATGCTAAACCATCCTTACTTTTTCCTATTTCCTCCTCCTTATACGTCAGCAACGGACGCAGGGCGTTGACGATGCCCACCCACAGGCTGGATTCAAAGATGAGGGTGGCGCCGAGAATGCCCAGGTGGAAGAAGAAAACACCCGTCCAAATGCCCAGGCCCGGCACAATCGCCAGCGTTTGGGCGGTTTTCAGGTTAGCGGCCATCTCCTCGGCCAGTTTGAAGAGCAAGGGCAGTTGTTGCAGCGTCGTATCCATCAACACGATCTGGGCGGTGTCCATAGCCACGGTGGTGGAACCGCGCAACGAGACCGAAACATTGGCTTTCTTGAGTGCAATCGAATCGTTGATGCCGTCGCCCACAAAACAGACCGAGCGCCCTTCCTGCTGCAACTGTTCCACCAACTGAGCTTTGTTTTCGGGCAGGGTGTTGGCAAAGTAGTAGTCAATGCCCAGAGTCTGCGCAAGGGCGCGTGTTGGACCTTCTTGATCGCCAGAGATGATGTAGAAAGTGAGGTTGCGCTGGCGCAACTCCTCGATCACCGCTTGGGCTTCGGGGCGAATGGTGGGCTGCAACTCAATGGCCCCGACCAACTGCTCATCCACGGCCACCATCACCAGCGAGTGACCTTGCGCATGGCAACCCTC
>CAZCJG010000493.1:0-2032 GCA_964498575.1 uncultured Anaerolineales bacterium
CAGGGGGTTGGGGGGTAGGCTGCCGCCACGAAGCGGCCACGGCCGGCGGAGAGCACCGCCCAGAGGGGTAGGCGGCGCTCGGACCAGGGGGGGCACCACGGCGCGGCGAGGATGTCCAGCGTCGGGATGGCGACGAGCGGCAGGCCGCGGCCGAGCGCCAGACCCTTCGCCAGCGCCATGCCGACGCGCAAGCCGGTGTAGGAACCCGGCCCGCCCGCGACCGCGATGCCGGCAAGGTCCCGGATCGACAGGTCCACCCGATCGAGCAGCGCCTGGATCATTCCGGCGAGCTCGGCGCTGGGGTAACGCCGGCTGCGCCAGTGCATCTCGGCCGCGACGGACGCGCCGTCGTGCAGGGCGATGCCGGCCCATTGGGTCGCCGTATCGATGGCCAGCCAGAGGCCGGCGGGATCAGCCATGCGCCGATCCGGCATCCGCGGCGGGACTGTACAGGGCACCAGACACCGCGGGCGACGCCAGGAGCGCGGCCAGGGCCGTGGTGGCCACCTCGCCCCTGGCCTCGAAGATCAGGCAGCGGCCCTCGCCCGCCTCATCCGCCGCGAAAGCCAGCGCCACGGACAGGCTGGACGCCGGCAGCGCGCCCGCGGCTCGCTCGGGCCATTCGATCACCACGATGTCGTCGACCGCGAGGTAATCGTCCAGGCCCAGCGCCCGCGCCTCGGCGGGATCGGCGAGGCGGTAGAAGTCCATGTGGACCAAACACCCCTGGTGGGATGCCAGGTCATGCTCGTGGATCAGCGTGAAGGTCGGGCTGTGCACCCGGGTTTGGATTCCCAGGCCGGCGGCGATGCCCTGGACCAAGGTGGTCTTGCCGGCGCCGAGCGGACCGTTGAGCAGCACCAGGGTCCCCGGCTTGAGCACGCGCCCCAGGGCCGCGCCAAGGGATCGCGTCGCGGCGGCATCGGTGGTGTGGAAGCTGTGGCGGGCCATCGGGGAAATTATAGGCGCCGCGCCGGCCGCCCGGCCGTCCCGGCGTTGTCAGGATGCGCGTGCGGGACTCCGGGCTAGCTCGCCGCAGGCGGGCTGGCGCGCTCGATCAGCTCCACACCCTGCGTGAAGATCGCGACCTGGGCGACGATCAGCCACAGCAGCATGAACGACACGCCCCAGCGTGCCAGCGCTAGCCAGATCGGCGCCCGGGCGCGCAGCGTCGCCGCGTGCGCCTTCATCTGATCGACCACGCGCTGGTACTGTGCCACGATGTCGCGCGCGTCGGTGATACTGGCGCCGAGCTGTTCCAGGTTCCGCGCCATCTCGTCGAGGTCGTCCTGTATCTCTCTCGCGCTGCCGGTCGCGGCGTCGAGACCCTCGGACAAGACGGCGACCGAGACCGGCAGCCCGTCCAGGCTGCGGTTGACCTGGCCGATGCTCTCGCCCAGCGGCGTCTCCGGTGCGTAGCGCGCCAGCCCGCCGAGGAAGGGCAGGCCGGACAGGCCGCCGAGGATGTCGTCGACCGCGGTCGCGCTGGTCTGGGCCGAGGCCAAGGCGGTTTGGGTGGCGGTCAGGATCTCGGGGACGTCCGTGCCCAAGGTAGCGTGCAGCGATTCCAGCGCCGGGACGCTGTTGCCGACGGCGGTGCCGCTGGTCCGCAAGGTCGCTTCGGTCGCGGCGAGCGCCGTGCCGACTTGCGCGAGGGACTGATCGGCGACCACGAGGCCGTCGCCCGTCGCCACGAGCAACTGATCGACCGCGTCCAGCGCTTGCGCGATGGCCGCTTCGGCCCGCCACTGGACCACCGCCACGACGACGAGGCCGGCGACGTTGAAGATCAGCCCGAGGATGGCGGCGACGACCAGGACGTAGCCGGTGGCCTTGAGCACGCGCGGTTGGCGGAGCGAGTGGAACATGGTGGTTTTCCTGGGCGGTATTCTATGGCTGGAATCGGGCGTGTCAACGTAGATCGTCGCTTGCCGCGGCCCGGGACTCTTGCTTGCCGAGGTCGATGCGCGCGGGCGGATCGCGGCCGCCGTCGTCGTCGTTGATGACGGTGTCGTTTAAGCCGATCAGGACG
>CAZCJG010000494.1:0-2001 GCA_964498575.1 uncultured Anaerolineales bacterium
CGAATAGCCGATAACCAAAATTTCTAACCGCCGAGACGCTGAGCCGCAGAGGTTTTATTAATTGATACAGGAAAGCGGCTTTCCCTCGTCTTTACTCTGCCTCTTTGCGTCTCTACGGTAAAATTCCATCATTATGTCCACTTACGAAACTATTACCGTCGAAAAACGCGGTGCCGTCGCACTGCTCACCATCAACCGCCCGGACAAGCTCAACGCGCTCAACAAGACCGTCCATAGCGAAGGGGTCGACGCGCTCGACGACCTGCGCAAGGATGACAGCATCCGCGTGCTCGTTATTACCGGGGCCGGCGAAAAGTCGTTCATTGCGGGTGCCGACATCAGCGAATTCGAGGGCCAGACGCCCGTCACACAGCGTGACCTTTTTCACGAACGCACCTTTTTCAATTCGCTCGACACATTTCCAAAACCGGTCATCGCGATGATCAACGGTTTTTGCCTCGGCGGCGGCAACGAACTCGCCATGGCATGCGACATCCGTATCGCCAGCGAAACCGCGCGTTTCTCACAGCCTGAGATCAACCTCGGCATCATGTGCGGCGGCGGCGGCACGCAGCGTCTGACCAACCTCATTGGTGAGGGCCGGGCGATGGAAATGGCCCTGACCGGTGACATGATCGACGCCGCGACCGCGCACCGATTCGGCCTCGTCAACCATGTGCACCCGTCCGCTGAGCTCGAGGCAGAAACTATGAAGCTCGCCGAAAAGATCGCTGAAAAAGCCCCGATCGCCCTGCAGCTCTCAAAAGAAGCCGTAAAATTCGCATCACGCTCAAACCTCGACGAAGGCCTTCGCCGCGAAGTCGACCTGTTTGCCATCTGTTTCTCCACCGAAGACAAAAAAGAAGGCGTCGCGGCCTTTCTCGAAAAACGCAAGCCGGTCTTTACGGGTAAGTGAAAATGGACAATTGATAATGGATATTGGATAATACGTTTTCGACAATTTACCGCACAGGTATTGTCAATCATCCATTTTCAATTTTCATTGATCTTGGGGACGTAGCTCAGCTGGGAGAGCGCTGCAATGGCATTGCAGAGGTCAGGGGTTCGATCCCCCTCGTCTCCACCAATTTCCTTAAGAAAGCTGTCCTGACGGGCAGCTTTTTTCATTCCCGAAACTGGCAACGCCGCACCACGATTCGTGCTCTAACATTTACATACCTGTTCGGGGAATATTGAGGTACAAATGAAATTGAACATTCGGAGCATTTTCCTGTCCGCTGCGGCGGCGTTCACTGTTTTTGCGATCGTCACGGCGACCACGCCCGTTGCTCTTGCCCAGTCGGCGGCAATGCCGGCGAAACCGGCCGAGGTCGTCTACAATGTCGAGCAGGTCGTGGCGGACGGCGAAAAATCAAAAGAGACCGATGCCGATCTGCACGTAACCGGCACGTCGCTCGAGATCATTCCGGACAAACAAAAATACAAAACACTCGGCAAGAAATTCGCCTTTGCCGATATAAAGGCGGTCGATTACTCTTACACCAAAAAGCCCATGCTCTCGGTCGGCGGAGCCGTCGCGACCGCTCTGCTCGTCAGCGTCCTGATCGGCATCCCGCTGCTTTTTGTCAAGAAAAAGAACCACTGGATGACCATCCGTACGGAAAATGAATTTGCCGTCCTTAAACTCGGCCGCAGCAACTTTCGCCAGATCATCGCGGAGTTTGAGACCCATGGAGTAAAGGTCAATGAGTTGAAGGAAGAAAAAAATAAGAAATAACGGTAAGTTATTTTCCGTTCGCGAGGCGACGGCTCGCGTTAGTGACGACCTTCCACGTCGACTTATCGCTGTCAAAGACCGAATACAGCCCTTGCTCTTCCATCGGCGGGTCGCCCATTCGTTCGTCGCCTGGTTTCCAGTACAACTGGCCTTTTATCGGCCGTGCGGTTCCGGCGAATGCCCAGAAGTTTGTGCCAATGATATTCTGTCTGCCGACACGCGAAAGCACCTTTTCGTAAAATTGATCTCGAAAGCCCGTTGAT
>CAZCJG010000495.1:0-1961 GCA_964498575.1 uncultured Anaerolineales bacterium
CAGGGGTGCGGGGTCCCCGACGCGCCTGCCGTTGGCGCGTTGGGGTGCAGGGGTGTCCGGTCGGAGCAAGGCCGGGGAGGGGGGAGTTACGGCGTCACCCGTGGCAGCCAGCCGCGATCCAGGCGCGGTAGGAGCGCGCGCCAGGTCCGCGGCGGCGTGGTCGGCGGAGGTGGCGGCGTCGGGTCGAGGGTGGATGTCGGGGTGGCGGTCGGCGTCGGCGTCGACGTGGCCGGTGGGTCGGGCGACATCGGGATGGGTTGAAACACGTCGACGTAGGTCAACACCGTAGGGAAGGTGAAGCGGCCGGGGCGGTCGCGCGCGTCGCGGAACTCGCCGCTTGCCGCCAGGCTGGTCGGAAGGTGGCCGACAGCGTCCGGGCGCAGAGTGAAGCTGACGGTCATGCCGTCCGTCTGCAGGAAGTCGAAGGTCCAGGTCAAGGTGTCGGGCCCGGACCCGGCGTCGGGCCCGGGATCTGCGCTGCCGCGCTCGAGGTGCATCGTGGGCGGCAGGGTGTTGGTGAAGCTGAGCTGCTTGAGGCTGGTACGCGTCACATCCTTGCGGATCTCATCGAAGATCTTCTCCAGGTTGCTGGCGTCGCGGGTCTTGTGGAAGTAACGCGACGCGCTGGCGGCCGAGCGGAGGCAAACGTCGTCGCAGGCGTCGCCCAGGCAAACGGTGGCGACGAGCACGCCCTGGCTCTTGGCCTGGCGCGCGGCGGCCAGGACTGGCGTGCACCCTTCGTCGTCGCGGCCGTCGGAGAGGACCACCATCACCTGGCTGCGCGTCGCGCCGGCCGACACCAGCCGCCGGCCGGAGACCAACACCTTGAGGCCCTCACGAATCCCGCAGTCGATGCAGGTGCCACCGCTGGTACCGACGCGGTTGACGCAGCCCTTGGCCTGGCTGGCCTGGTTGGTGAGCTGGCACAGCGTGCGGGCAGTGGACTCGAACTCGACCACGCCGACCATCGTCGCCGGGTTGTCGCGCAGGTTCAGGCGGTCGATCAGCTCGCGGGCGGCACCCTGCATTTCGCGGCTGGGCTCGCCGGCCATGGAGCCCGAAGCATCCAGCACCAGCACGATGTGCAGCGGCATCGACTCGGCCGGGCAGCCGAAGCGCACGCGGAAGGTGACCACGGTGGTCGCCCCGAGCAGGAAGGCTCTCGGGTTCACCGGGTTCTGGAGGTCCGGGAGGCAGGGGCTGGGCGGCGGTGTCGGCTGGAGCAGCCGCGTGGCGTGTACCCGTGAGCCGGCCAGCCCTACCAGAGTCAATCCGGCAGTCACCGCCGCCAGCCCCACCGCCAGTCCGATCGCCCTCCACACCCGCATCCCGCCCTCCTTGGCGAGAGTTTAGGGCAGTCCTGCCCGCGGCGGCAAGTTCGCCACCGGCAGGTAGGCCCGCCAGCGCGGCGGGTTGGGCGTGACGGTGACCGGGAAGGGCTGGAGGGTGCTGACGCCAGGGCGATCGTAGGACACGGTCAGCATCCGGCCCGTGCTATCGGTGAGCACCGCCACCGCGCCCATGCTGACCGCCTGCTGGCCGACCTGGGTCGGTCGAACCTTGTAGGTCACCGTCACGCCGTCGGTCGGCAGGGCGTTCATCGTCCAAACGAGCTGGTTCCCGCCCGCGCCGACCTGAGCGGGCGGGACGTCGCTGCCCTCGACAAGCTGCATGCCCGGCGCCAAAGTCTCGGTGATCACGGCGCGCTCAATGCTGATCCTGGTCATGTTGCGGCGCATGGCCCCGTGGATGTCGCCGGCGATGGTGCCGACCTGGCCGATCTGGTGCAGCCGATCGTCGTCGCCGACCACCTGCGACAGGCATTCCGTCTGGCAGCCGCCGGTCAAGCAGACCGCGCTGACGACGACCGCCTGGCTCGCGGCCTGCCGCGCGGCTTCGACGACCGGCGGGCAGCCGGCGGCATTGGCGCCGTCGGAGTAGATGATCATCGTCTCAAGGAT
>CAZCJG010000496.1:0-1937 GCA_964498575.1 uncultured Anaerolineales bacterium
GTCGCACGGCAGGTCGATCGCAACCGCGAAAGCTGGATGGGGAGAACATGACCCAGGCCCCTCTCGAGCATGTCGTTTCCGGATCAGGCGTCGCCGCTGAGCGCGCCGGAGGCCTGCAGCACGGCCACTGGTTCTCGTCGAATCCCGACAAGGCGTGGGGCGAGAAGTTCTTCCTGGCCTATCTGCCGTACTTCTTCGCCCTGAACTACTCGAAGCAGCTAATGGGCTGGATGAACGTGGGCACGTTCTGGCACATCACGCAGAATCTCGCGCTGCTGCTGCCGCTGATCGCGATTCCGGCCGTGCTGAGGCCGGCGGTCACCGGTCGTGCGTGGTGGGACAACTACGCGGTCAAGATGGTGTTGTGGATGTTCGTCTACAACTTCTTCGTCACCTACTTCGGCTGCGAGTACTTCTTCGACGTGCTCGGCATGGTGTATTACTTTCCAGAGGTCTCACTGTCACTGGATTCGGCGCTGGTCGGCTCCGGCGAGCAGGTCATCCCGATCGGCATGTATTTCAACGCACCGGCTTTCTTCGTCGTGTATCACACGATTGCGGTGCTGATGATGCGACGCGTCCGCACCATCGATGTCGGGGCGCTCAAGCCCGTGCTGACGGTCGTGACAGTGGTGGCGGTCGCCTATCTCATGGCTTTCCTCGAGACACGCCTGGTCGCAACCGACGCCAACAAGCCCTACTTCTGGTACAGGGACCTCGACTGGATGTTGAGGTACGGCTCGATATTCTATGCCGCCTTCTTCCTGCCGAGCTTTCCGATGGTGTTCCGGCTGGAGGAGCAGGCGGGCGATCGATGGGCCCTGAGCCGCATCGTGTTCGAGGCGCTCGCGGCCGCTGCCATGGTCCTCGTGCTCATCGACTTCGCGACCCACTTCATGCGGCTCGCCTGAGCGTCGCGGCACGATGCACTTCGTCGACCTGCAGGACGAGCGCAACCGGATCCCTTTCAGGCTCCTGCGTCTGCACGCCGAGGCGATCGGCGATCTCCCGTTTCTGCTGAGCGACGACCGGCGCTACACCTATGGACGGGCCAATGCGATCGTCAACGCCTATGCGCACGGCCTGCATCGGTTGGGGTTGCAGGCCGGCGACCGGCTCCTGCTGTTCATGCACAGCTGCGTGGAGTTCGTGCTGCTCACCCTTGCGGCGAACAAGCTCGGCGCGCTGTGGGTACCGGTCAACACTGATTACCGTGGCGAGTGGCTCGTCGAGACGATCAATGCGAGCCGGAGCACCGTGCTGGCAACGGACACGGACATGCTCGAGAAGCTCCGCCCGGTCGAGCGCGAGCTCCGTTATGGCAGGCTGCTGCTGCACGGCCAGATGGACGCGGCGCGCGAGGGTTTCGCCGGCCGCGACGTCGTTCCACTGGCAGAGCTGGCAGCCAGTTCCGACACCGAACCCGAGACGAGGCACGTCGATCATGGTGATGCGGCCGCCGTGCTCTGGACCTCGGGCACCACGGGCAGGCCGAAGGGCGTGATACAGAGTCACAACGTCTGGATCCGCGCGGCAGTGAACAACGACCGTCTCTACGCCACGCGGCCCGGCGACCTGGTCTACAACTGCCTGCCGCTCTACAACTCGGCTGCGTGGGTGGCGAACATCTATCGGGCGCTGTCGACTGGCATTCCCTGTGCGCTGGATGAGCAGTTCTCGGTCTCGAAGTTCTGGGATCGGATCCGCTTCTACGGCGCGACACAGACGATGACGCTCGGCGCAATGCACATGTTCCTCTGGAACGAGCCGCGGAGGGCCGACGATGCAGACAACCCGCTGCGGGCCGCCAGCATGGTTCCGATGCCGCAGAAGCTGGTCGGGCCATTCTGCGAGCGCTTCGGGATGGAAGGTATCGTGCAGGGCTTCGGGCAGAGCGAGGCCATGCCGATCCTCTCCAAGATGGAGACGCCGACGTC
>CAZCJG010000497.1:0-1915 GCA_964498575.1 uncultured Anaerolineales bacterium
GGCCCGGGCACGACCCTCGGCTTCGACCACTCGCGCGCCTTCTTCCTGGCGAAGTCGATCTATTTTCAGCAGGGGGTCTGCGCGGCGGATAGCGAGCAGCAATGGACGCGCGTCGCCCTGACCGATGCGCGCGGCGAGGAGGTCGAGTATGTGCGCGCCGCGTCCAACCTCGATGGGACGCAAGAGATCTACCTCGCGCACACCGTGCCGGAAGGTGGTGAGGTGATCAACCTGTGGCGGGGGCGGACTCGGGCTGACGAGGCGGCGCCGCTGGCCGGGAACCTGGAACGCTCCGGCATCAGCGTCGATGCCTACGACCTGCCGCCCGACGCCGACCAGCGCGGCACCGCCGAGCGGATCGCCACCGCCAACGCGCGCCTGACCAGCGCGGTATTTGGCGACGACCGGCTCTGGCTGGCGCACACGGTGGCCTGCATGCCGGACGATGCCCAATCATGCTACAAGTGGTACACCATCGATACCTTGACTCGGAACGTGGAGGAGGACGGCTTCTGGGGGCAGACCGACGGTCACTACTTCGTGCCGGCTGTCATGCCCGATGGGAACGCCGAGCCGGTCGTCGTCCAGAACTTCAGCGCCCCCAACCAGTTTGTCGGCGTCTCCTTCGACGATGGCCGCGGGCATCCCGAGACGGGCCAGGAGCGCGTGATCCGGACCGGCACGGCCTGCTACGACGACAACCGCGGCAACCCCTCCTCGGTCTGGGGCTTCACGAGCGGCATCGCGCTGGACCCGGTGCGGGGCACGGTGTGGGCCCACGCGGCCTTTGCCGGCGGCAGCTCGGCCTCCGACTGCGCCGCCAACGACTGGCGGACCGTGGTCTTCGAGGTGAGCTGGCCCAACCGGCCGGTCGAGCCGGGCATCAGCGGCAAGGTGTACTATCGGGGCCAGCCCGAGGCCGGCGCCGACCTGGAGCTGTGGGAGGACGACGGGCAGGGCACGCGCACCGTCGCCACGACCAGGACCGCGGCCGACGGCGGCTACACCTTCACCGGCGTGCCGACCTTGCCGAGCGGGCGGACATACTACGTGGTCTACCTCAACCCGCTCTCGGGCAGCGGCCAGGACAACGACCGGCTCGGCGCCTGGCTGTCGGGCAGCATCCGGAGCTTCGCGGCCGGCGACAGCGCCGACGGCGGGTCCTTCGACGTCGCTAACGTCCCGCTCGTAGAGCCGGCGGCGGGCGCGAGCGTGCCCTTCGGCACCACCTTCCGCTGGCAGTTGCGGACCGGCGCCTACCGCGCCGCCGAAGACAGCTTCTACCTCCGCTGGTCGCAGTGGGATCCCGCGGCGACCATCGGCTTCACCGGGCCGACCCGTGATGCCAGCTTGCGCGTCGGCCAGGCGGATCTCCCCGCCGGGATGTCGGCCGGCACACAGTACGGCTGGTCGATCCGGATCTGCCGCGATCCGGATTGCGACGAGGTCGGATTGTCGCGCTTCCGCCAGGCGGTGACCTTCGCGACCGACGCCCCGACCCCACCGCCGGACCCGACGGCCACGCCCACCTCACCCCCCGGCACCGACAACTGGCGCATCGGCGTGCCGATCGTCGCCAACCGCGAGTTCCGCGGGGTCTACGTCGGCGGCGGGCGCTACGCCGAGCGGCGCGGGTCGATCTCGAACCGCGCCAACTCGGCGGTGCAGATCCAGAACCTCGACGGCAACACCGCGCTCAACGCGAAGACCTACTATGTCGAGCAGCCCGACCCCATCCTCGGCGATCCCTCGATCCCCCCGCGGCAGCACGTAGTGGACTTGCGCAACGTCGCCGCCGGGGGCGCGTCGAACATGTACCTGCCCGCGCTCAACCTGCCCTCGGGCCTGTTTTCGGCGGTGATCGAGAGCAACGGACCGATCATGACCGCGGCGATCGCGCGCACCGACTGGAGCA
>CAZCJG010000498.1:0-1907 GCA_964498575.1 uncultured Anaerolineales bacterium
ATGGGGCTGCTTGGGCTTCGTTTCCGAAGATGGCCCAGTATAGCCATCCCGTAGCCCCCCTGCTTGACCGGCGCTTGCCCGCGGCCGGGCCGCCGGCTGGCCGAAGACTGACCAGTGGCTGACGACGCCGGGCGACAGTCTGGCGGAGGGGTCGACAACCCGCCCCTCCCGCGATAAAATCCTGCCGCGGCCGCGCCACCCGTCCCGGCGCTACCGCTGCATCCCGAACATCGCCCAGGAGCAAGAAACCCCATGCAGATCCTGTCCCGCTCCGTCTACCTCGGTCCCAACCTGTACGCCCTGTTCCCGGTGATCCGCCTCACCGTGGACCTCGGAGTGTTGGAGGATTGGCCTTCGGGCCGGCTCGGTCCCGGCTTCGCCGAGCCCCTGCTCGAAAGGCTGCCCGGCCTGCACGAGCACGGCTGCTCCTACGGCGTGCCGGGCGGCTTCGTGCGCCGCCTGCGCGAGGGCGAGGGTACGTGGATGGGCCACATCCTCGAGCACGTCGCCATCGAGCTGCAGAACGTCGCCGGCGCCAAGGTGACCTTCGGCAAGACGCGCGGCAATGGCGTCAATGGCCAGTACGACGTCGTCTACCAGTACGAGCAGAACGAGGTCGGGCTGGAGGCGGGCGAGCTGGCGCTGCGGCTCTTGCTGGACCTGGTGCCGGCGGAGCTGCGGCCGGATGGGGCTTCCGGTGGAGTCGAAACGGTTCAGCTCGATGCCGAGTCCCCGGACGAGGCGCAAGCCGCCGCCTTCGACTTCGCGACCGAGCGCGACGCTTTCATCCGCTTCGCCCAGAGCCGCGCACTGGGGCCGAGCACCGCCGCCCTGGTCCGCGCCGCCGAGGCGCGCGAGATCCCGTGGCTGCGGCTCAACCGCTACAGCCTGATCCAGCTCGGCCATGGCCGCTACGGCAAGCGCATCCAGGCGACGGTGACCAGCGAGACGCGCCACATCGCGGTCGAGGTCGCCAGCGACAAGGAGGAGACCAACCGCATCCTCGCCGACCTCGGCCTGCCGGTGCCGCGCCAGCAGCTCGTCTACACGCCGGAGGAGGCCATGCGGGCAGCTGCGCGCATCGGCTTCCCGGTGGTCGTCAAGCCGCTGGACGCCAACCACGGGCGAGGGGTGTCGATCAACCTGCTCGCGCGTGACGACGTCGCGGTCGCCTTCGAGCACGCGCGCGACCATGCGCGGACGGTCATCGTCGAGAGCTATATCACGGGGCTGGACCACCGCCTGGTGGTCGTCGATGGCCAGCTCGTCGCCGCCGCCAAGCGCGTCCCCGGCCATGTCGTCGGCGATGGCGTGCACAGTGTGGCCGAGCTGGTGGACATCGCCAACCAGGACCCCCGCCGCGGCATCGGGCACGAGAAGGTGCTGACGCGGCTGGAGTTCGACCACCAGGCCGAGCGCCTGCTGGCCCAGCGCGGTTACACGCGCGAGACGGTGCCGCCGCCGGACGAGGCGGTCTACCTGCGATCCACCGGCAACCTGTCGACCGGCGGGACGGCGATCGACGTCACCGACATCGTCCATCCGGACGTGCGCGAGATGGCGATCCGCGCGGCGCGGGCGATCGGGTTGGACGTGGCGGGGGTGGACTTCCTGACGACCGACATCGCGAAGTCCTACGCCGAGACCGGCGGGGCGATCTGCGAGGTCAACGCCGCGCCGGGCTTCCGCATGCACGTCGCGCCCAGCGACGGCAAGCCGCGTGACGTGGCCGGCCCGGTGATGGACATGCTGTTCCCGCCCGGCACGCCCTCGCGCATCCCGATCGCCGCGATCACTGGCACCAACGGCAAGACCACGACCACGCGCATGGTCGCCCACATCTTCAAGCTCGCCGGCCACCGCGTCGGCGTGGCGACCACCGACGGCGTGCTGATCGACGGCCATCT
>CAZCJG010000499.1:0-1884 GCA_964498575.1 uncultured Anaerolineales bacterium
TCTTGCGGACCTTGCCGACGTGGGTGAGCCCGAAGAGGTCGAGCTCGTCGTCGCGCGGCTTGGGGCCGGCGCCGGAGTGCGATGCGGTGGTGGTGAACTCGGTGGATGCCATGGGTCCCTCCTGGCGGGTGACACTTACTGCGCCAACTTCGCCTGCAATTCCACGAACCAGTTCTCCACGTACACCGCTTCGCGACTTGCCTCGCTGGTCAGGC
Organism: uncultured Anaerolineales bacterium; assembly: GCA_964498575.1. Taxonomy (GTDB): domain Bacteria; phylum Chloroflexota; class Anaerolineae; order Epilineales; family Epilineaceae; genus CAZCJG01. The sequence goes on from CAZCJG010000499.1 coordinate 216, forward strand.
TCCTGATCATCAGGAAGCGCTGGTCACCGGGGGCCACGTCGTATTGCTGGCGGTTGCGCGCGCCGCGATAGCCCGCCACCGGGAAGAGCGGCCTCGGGGTCCCGAACGATGGCACCGGGCCGGGTGTCACCGCCACTGACATGAGCTGGCCGCCGCTCTTGAAGAAGAGTTCGCGACCACTTCTCGACCAGCGGGGTTCCGTGCCGCCGCCGCGCGAGACCATCTGGCTGGTGCCCCCCGCGGGGAAGGGGGTTACATACACCTCGCGCTGCCCCGTGGCATTGCCCAGGTGCGCCAGCGAACGGCCGTCGGGGGAGAGCGAGACCTGGATATTGACGCCCCCCACCACGACGGGGAGCAGGGTGGTGTCGCCGGTCATGCGGCGGGCGCGAATGTTGACGTTGGATGCCGCCTCGTCTGAGCGGAGCACCAGCCAGGTCCCGTCCTGGGACACCTCGCCTTCCCAGACGCCGTAGAGGTGCCGATGCACCAGGACCGGTGGGCTGCTTGCGTCGGCCGGCACCAGATACAGGTCGGTGGCGTCGCGGTCGTTGCTGCCCCGGACGTTGCTGACGAACAGCAGGGATCGGCCGTCGGGCATCCAGAACGGCCGCCAGTTCAGGGTTCCCGATCCGGTCAGCTTGAGGCGCGCGCCATCGGCCCGGCGGATCCAGAGGTCGGTCGTCCGGTCACGCACGCTCACGGCGATGCTGTTGCCATCCGGCGAGACCGCTGGGTAATCGAACTCCCCCTTCCAGGAGGTGTCGACCGGGACGCTGCTCCCGTCGCGGGAGACCCAGCGCAGTTCCGCCGAGGCGCCCGCGCCGCCGTCGAGCGAGTAGATCACGGTACCGGAGGGCGAGAGGGCAAACCGGGTCGGCGCCACGTTCTCGAGGATCGGCACCGCGCCACTGGTGAGCTCCATCCGCTCGAGGTCGAAGCCCGCCGCGTACAGTCCACCGGCGCGATCGGTGTAGAGCAGGTGGCCGCTCGGGGCGTACCAGGCGCCGGCCGCGTTGTCCACCAGTTGCCGGATGCTGTCGGTGGAAAAGTCCACCACGCCCACGGCCGAGTGGGTGGCACAGTTGCCCGCGCAGTAGGTGACCAGGACGCCGCGACTGCCCGGCAACGGCTGCATCAGGGCCAGGTTGGTGCGCTGGGTACTGTCACTGATCACCATGGAGGTGGGGCCGCCGTCGGCCGAGACCCGGTAGAGCCCACCCAGCCCCCGGGTGAACACGATCGTGGCGTCATCGAGCCAGGCGGCGGCGTAGTACGTCTCGGCGTTGCCCTGGGCGATGGTGACCGCCCCACCACCGGCGGTGGGCACCTTGCGGAGGGTGCCATCCACCAGGATGAAGCCGATCCAGTGCCCATCGGGGGAGAAGAACGGGGAGAGGCCGTTCTCCGTGCCGGGGATGGCCACGGGCTCGCTGGCGTCACGCGGCTTGATGAAGAGCTGCGTGGTTCCCCCCACCGAGTCGCTGAACACCACGCTCGACCCATCGGGTGCGATGGCGGCCTGGCTGCTCACCTGCAGCAGGCCGGGGGACAGGAAGTCGCCGTGCGGGTGGCGCCAGAGCACCACGCGCTGGCGGCTCACCGTGCTGCTCCCCGTCGGCCGCAGCCAACCCCACGCTGCAGCAAGCAATGCCAGCATCGCGATCGC
>CAZCJG010000500.1:0-1883 GCA_964498575.1 uncultured Anaerolineales bacterium
GGCTACGTTGGCAGCAGGTGGATGCCGAGAAACAGCGCGAGACCGATGATCAAGGGAAGCATGAGAGAAATCCTCTTCTGCGCAAGTGGCGATTGGTGCGCATAGCATGGCGTGCAGACATCATTCACGACAATCGATATCCGATTGCTCCGCATTGAGCAAAAATGTCATTCGCAGCGCACGGAATTGTTGCCACGGCAAGTGGTCCGCACTAAGTTATCCACAGGGGGCGCGGATCGAGGGACCCGTGCCATAGTCAATTGAAGTCGCGTACCAAGAGCGGTGACTTGGTGCCTGGAGCGTATGTATGCGTACTCCACGGGCACATCCACAGACGCCTGCGAGCAGGCGCTCGCGAGGCAACGTCTCGACCCGGCCGCTGGCCGCAACGCTCGGCACGGGCGTCACGCCGACACTGGCCTTCAGCTTGGAGGGTCGGGCGTCGTGAGCAAGCACTTCCTGCATCGTACCGCCCGGCTATTCGAAAAGGCACGCGAGGACGGCCAGGTTGCCGGCCCGCCACCCCTTCCGCTGGACGAAACGCGCCTTGCCGCTGAGATTGCGCGCATCATAGAGAAGCGTCCGCAGCGCTCTGAGGCCACCGCAAAGCCGGCGCCAGCGCATTGGCTGGGCGAGGAGGACGACCGCGCCTTCGTCGAACGTCATGCGGTGACGACGGCAGCCTTGGCAGCGACTCAGTCCGCAGCGATCGAGGACGAAGAAAACGACACGTTGGATGACGATCCCGCCGCACCTCATGTCGGTGAAGCTCTGCCCGAACACTCGGCAGCCTTGTCCGCCGATTGGGTGAAAAAGGCTCGACGGCAGCGCTGGCGCGCGCGCTTTCGCGATCTCGCCGGATGGACGGTTTCAATCGTAATATCCCTCGCCCTCATCATCGCCGTCAGCGTGGCGATGTTCGGCTGGAACAACGGCGGCGCCATCCTGAAACAGTTGCAGGTGAAGTCGATTACGGTTTCGGAACTGCAACCGAACTCGTGAGGGCGCGCCGTCCCAGCCACCACGGTTCAACGGCTCAATGGTTCAACGGCTCAACGGTCAAGGCAGATAACCCTTGTCGAGATCGAGCGCCTGTCGCGATTGCGTCTTGCCGCCACGATCGAAATGCTGCGCCTTCCACTGCAGATGCGTGCCCGCTTGCTCGGACGAGCGCGAGGTGAGCGATATTCCCACGGCTTCCCCAGCAGCCGCGGTGATCGGCGTCAGCAGCGGAAAATAGAGCTGCTCCCAATGCGACTGCGCGGCATCGGGCGAAGTCGACAAGACGATTCCGGGGGCCAGATCCGCCTCCCACCACACCGCAAATCCAAAAATCGTGGTCGTCTTCTTCACAGCAAAGCGCGCCTCGCCCTTCCTTGTTGACGAGCATGCGCGTGTCAAATCCGCTTCATCCCAGCACACCACGCTCGCCCCGCCCGAGAGAAGCTCATCTGACGCGATGCGGCGCACATAGATGTTGTTGAGGCTCATGGTGCGTGCATCACTGAGATCGATGTCTAGCCCCACGTCGTCCCCCACCTTGTCCCACGCCAGCAATTCGCCGTGAATGCGCCCCGCGACGACAGGGGCCACAAACTGGCGAATGCGCGAGGGTATGAGCGTGCCGCCCGGCTTCAGGTGGCGCAAGCGCGCGTCGTTCATGGTTGCGATGATGTTTTCCTCGAACGCGTAGTTGCCAAGCGTCTCTGACACGACGATATCGACGCGCGGCGGATCGGCGGCCTCGGTCGAATGAAACGGCATGATGTGACAATTTCGGGCACGGTTCTTTTTCAGCACCTGCTGGGCGACACCCGCCACCTCGGCCACCTCGTAGAGATAGACCTCGCGTGCACCGAGCCGTGCCGCCATCAGGCCAATGA
>CAZCJG010000501.1:0-1877 GCA_964498575.1 uncultured Anaerolineales bacterium
GTAGGGAGCGGCTTCGTCCTCGCGGTCGCCACCAGCCTGGCGACTTGCCGGCGTGCCCGTCCCCGCCTCGCGCTGGGCATGATGCCGTCCCGCCTCGCGCCGGACGCGCGCGCCCAGCCGGGCCAAGTCCTCGGGATCGCCTGACAAGCCGAACGACACGCCGCTCCACTCGACGCTCCGCTCCGCCCCTCTCGGCGCCGGCCTGTGGGCATCATCCCGCACGGTCACCGTCGCCGTCACGTCGAGCGCCGTGTACACCCGCGCCAGCGCGTCTTCCCGGCCGGGCCGCTGCCCCGTCACCGCCAAGAGCGGCAGCTTGCTCGCCCGCTCCCACACCCGGTGCAGGTAATCCCGAAACAGCGCCCGCGCCGCCGAACGCTCCGCGGCTTCGACGTAGCGCCCGATGTAGACCTGCACGTTGTGATCGCCCAGCGCCTGCATCGCGCCCGGGCTGCCGCTGATCGTCGCTTCGATCGCCCGCCGCTGCGCCGCCACCTGCTCCAGCGCGGCGGCGACGTCCAGCCCCTGGCGCCGGAGCGCCTCGAGCTGGGACCACTGCTCGCGCAGCGTTTCAAGCTCGGCTTGCGAGCCGGCCGTCTCGTCGCTCATTGCGGAGCGGTGCCGTTGAATCGACCGGTCACGGCCCTACCTCCGCCTCCCGCCCCAGCCACGGCAGATACGCCGGCAGCCCGCGCCCGCAGTCCACGCACGCTGTCGCCCCCACCGTCGGCGTGCGCTCGGCCGGCCGGGTGGCGGTGGGCGTCTGCGTCGGGATCGCCGTCGCCACGGTCGCGGTGCTCGTCCCCGCCGGCGGCGTCCCCGTCCCGCCCGGCGGCTCGCCCTCCACCGTGTCCAGCACGCGGTCGATGTTGATGCAGGGGATCGCCGCCGCCGCGGGGTTGGCGGTGATCGCGCGGATCGTGCTGCGGGTAGCCTGCATCGGGGGGGTGGCGACCAGGCGGGCGTTGTCGGGGTCGAACAGGAAGCCCCACGCGCTGCCCGGCGCCGCCCGGACCCGGCCGCACAGCCAGGCCGGTTGCTGGGCCTGGTTCAGGCGATCGAGCTGCTGCTGGGTCTGGGGAAGGCGCGCCGCCACCCACATCGCGTCGGCGCTGGGCGTCTCGCGCACCCGGTAGCTCCGCAGCGCGGGCGGCGCCGGGGTCGGGCCGGTGGCGGTCGGACCCGGCGTCGGGCGGGTGGGCATCGTTCGTGGGTCGAAGGTCGGCACGGGGACGGGGGCCGCGCCGGGATCGGCCATGAACCAGCTTCTCGCGGTGACATCCGACTTGAAGAACGACAGGAGCAGGCTCGCGACCAGGTGCCGGCCGCTCGGCGAGGGATGCGTGCCGTCCTCAACGAAGTCCTCGCAGCGCCAGACCAGCCCGTCGGCGCGCGGCGTCAGGCCGTCGCCCCACAGGTAGGGCCCCCACAGCAGCAGCGGGGCGCGGACCTCGCCGCGGTTGGGGTCGAAGTTGAGCGCGGGATCGCCATCGACCTGCTTCTGGATCAGCCACTTCACGCTAAAGCCGCCCTCGTAGGCATAAGGCTCGGGGTTCAGCGTCGTCGAGGCATAGCCGGCATAGGTCCGGCTGGCCAGGTAGAGCAGCTTGAGCTTGGGGAAGCGCGCGTGGGCGAGCTGCACCACCGCCTCGAGGTCGGCCTGCAGCGCCTGGGCCGCCGCCGGGAAGGAATCCGCCGGGAACTGCGCGCCGGGCTGGGCGTTGGCTTCCTTGAGCCAGACCACCTGGACCTGCGCGGCGCTCGATCCCGCCTGGGCCAGCCGCTGGTCGACGACGGTCCAAAAGTTGGAGCCGGGGTTGCGGATCACCGACGCGGTCTGCCAGCCCTGGGCGCCGTCGACACGCAGGACCCGGCCG
>CAZCJG010000502.1:0-1859 GCA_964498575.1 uncultured Anaerolineales bacterium
CGATAACCGCCAAGTTGACGCGCTCGGCGTTTCTCCTATACTCCCCTCGGCGGCGGATTTGCCTTGCCGTGCCTGAAGTGACCGACACCATGGTTCACCCTTACCCACAGCTTCACCACCCCCTACCCGCTATGCTCGCCGGCCCGCTCGACTGGGGCGGACAGCGATGACGGGCCCAACAACAGAGCAGAAGATCGAGCGCGCCGAGCGCAATCTCCGCACGCGCGGCTTGATCAAGCACTTGTTCTTGATCGACGTGCTGCAGGATCACGAATCCAGGCCCGCGCTCGGCTACGCGGTGTTCACGTTGCTGTTAGGGACGGTGGCCTATCACTGGATTGAGGGCTGGAGCTACCTCGACGCGCTGTACTTCTGCGTCATCAGCCTGGCAACGGTGGGCTACGGCGATCTGACCCCGACGACGCCATTCGGCCGCGCCTTCACCATCGTCTACGTCATCAACGGTATCGGCATCCTGCTGTCGCTGTTCGATCGAATTCGCGTCGTGCGGGTGTCCGCCGCGGAGGAGCGGGCCGCGGCGGGAGGTCGATCGGTGGCGGCGCCGGTCGCGGCGGAATCTCAATCCGCCTCGCGCGCGGACGAAGACCCGCCGACATCGTGACCCGCTGAGCTACCCCAGCGCCGCCCGCAGCCGCGCCATGCACGTCGCGACATCCGCCGCCGTGTTGTAGACCGCCGAGCCGGCGACCAGCACGCTCGCGCCGGCTTCGACCACCAGCGGGGCGGTCGTGGGATCGATGCCGCCGTCGACCTCCAGCTCGCAAGCCGGGCTCTGCGCGTCGATCATCGCCCGCACGCGGCGGAGCTTCGGCAAGCAGCCCTCCAGGAAGCGCTGGCCTCCGTAGCCCGGGTTGACGGTCATCACCAAAACCAGGTCGACCGCGGGCAGTACCTCTTCCAACACCGAGGCCGGGGTCGCCGGGTTGATCACGACCCCCGGTTTCTTGCCTAGCGCGCGGATGCGCTGGATCGTGCGCGCCAGGTTGGCGTTGCCCTCCCAGTGGACCAGGAGCGCGTCGGATCCCGCCGCGGCGAAGGCGTCGAGTAGGTGGTCCGGACTTTCGACCATCAGGTGGGTCTCCAGCGGCAGGCGGGTCACGCGGCGCAGGGATTCGACCACCGGCACCCCGATCGAGATGTTGGGCACGAAGCGCCCGTCCATCACGTCCACATGCAGCCGATCCGCCCCCGCGCGCTCGGCCTCCAGCACCTGCTCGCCGAGACGGGCAAAGTCGGCGGCCAGAATCGACGGGGCGAGCTTGATCACGCGGGGCCCGCTGCCGGGCAGAGCGGCCTCAGATCCAGATGTCATGGCGAGTTCTCCTTCAGACCGCCGGGTTCTCCGCCAGACTTCAGGCTCCGGTAGCGGCGGATCAGGCGGTTGGTCGAGCTGTCGTGCCGCAGCTCCGGCTCCTCCTCCGCCGCCAGCTCCGGCGCGATGCGCCCGGCCAGCGCCTTGCCGAGCTCGACGCCCCATTGGTCGAAGGGGTTGATGCCCCAGATCGCGGCCTGGGTGAACACGCTGTGCTCGTAGAGGGCGATCAGCTTGCCGAGCGCCGCGGGCGTCAGACGGTCCAGGAGCAAGGTGCTGGACGGCCGGTTGCCCGGGAAGGTTCGGTGCGGCGCCAGCCATTCCGGCGAGCCTTCGGCCCGCGCCTCCGCTTCGGTCTTGCCGAAGGCCAAGGCCTCGCCCTGCGCCAGCATGTTGGCGACGAGCAGGTCGTGCTGCGCGCCCAGGGGATTCAGCGGTTGGCAGAAGGCGATGAAGTCGCAGGGGACCAGCGGCGTGCCCTGGTGCAGGAGCTGGAAGAAGGAATGTTGGCCGTTGGTCCCCGGCT
>CAZCJG010000503.1:0-1834 GCA_964498575.1 uncultured Anaerolineales bacterium
CGGTGACGAAGACCAGCGAGCCCTGCACCGCGACGTCGCGCGGATCGGCCAGGCCCGCGGGCGGATCGCCCGGCCCGCCGATCGTCCGCAGGTAGCTCCCGTCCGCCCCGAACACCTGCACCCGCTCGTTGCCGCCGTCCACGACGAACACCGAGAGCCGCCCGTCGAAGGGATCGACGTCGATGTCGATGCCGCGCGGACTGAGGAAGGCCTCGGGCGGGAGCGCTGCCGGGTTGGACAGCCAAGTCGTCGCCAGCCGATAAGCCTCGGTCGGCGTGGACTGGGCGTGGATGGGCGCAATCCCCCGGCTGCCCGCCGGCCAGGCGGCGGCGAGGAACAGGGCGGCCAGGCCCATCAGCCTGGCGGTCGAGCGCCGGATGGTACGGAGCTGGGGAATCGAATGGCGAGGTCTCATGAAGCGCGCCGGGAGCGTGGCATTGCGTCTCGTGGGTCGGTGTAAGTCCGTGAATGTCCGTGCGTGGCGCCGAAGGCCGAGTGGCACAGACTAGCCGTTCGACTCTTCGAGGAGAAATCGTACGTCATGCGCGATGTCGTCGGGTGAGTACGGCTCGAAGAACGTGGTGCGGAGCTGGCCCTGCGGATCGATGACGAACACCGTGCTGGAGTGCGCCATGGTGTAGTCGTCTGCGCCGGGGTGGGTGTGATCGGCGTCGTGGTCGGCATGTTCGGCATCGGGCGACGCGGCGGCCGGCGCCGCCGTTCCGGCTGAGTCCGCGCCGGATTCAGGGGTAGATGACGTCGTTGCAGAGCCGTCCGGAGCGCCTGCCTTGTCCAAACCCTCCGCATACTCCTTGAAAAACCGGACGCCGTAATCCGCCGCGACGGCTTTCAGCGCCGCATCGTCGCCGGTGACGCCGACGATGCGCGGGTCGAAGCCGGCCAGGTAGCGTCGCATGGCTTCGGGCGTGTCGCGGTCCGGGTCCACGCTGATGAACACCGCCTGGACCTTGTCGGCGTCGGGGCCCAGCGCCTGGAGGCCCGCGCCGATCTTGGCCAGCGTCATCGGGCAGACATCCGGGCACGAGGTGTAGCCGAAGAACACCAGCACAACCTTGCCGCGGCTGTCCTTGAGCTGGAAGGGCTGGCCGGTGTCGCCGGCGAGCGTGAAGTCCGGCGCCGGCTGCTCGGGGATCAAGCGCGCGCCCCGGAAGGGCGACTTGTCCGGCACCTCGGCTACCGGCCATTCCGCCTCCGCCGCGGTTCCGCCGGTCGCGCCGTCCAGCCGGAAGCCGCCGGCGTACCAAAACGCCCCGAGCGCGACCGTGACCACCCCCAAGCCGAGCAGCGCCAACGCGAGGCGCCGCCGGGCGGACGCGGGCGCCACGGCATCCGGGGGGGCAGTCGCGAGATCATCGGCGACCGGCGCGGCGTCGGGAGGAGCGGTCGGTGCCGCCTCGGGCGAGGCATCGCCTACGGCGGTCGGGTTATCCTGCGGGCTGGTGGTCATCGGCAAGGCTCCTGGGCGTGGAATACTGGGGAATTCTAGGGCGTGCCTGAAAATGGTCAAAGCAGGGTAGAGCAGAGGTATTAGCCGCTCGATCGCGGTAACCACGGCCTCACCGCCGCTTGTTCTTCCTTCGCCCGCGACGCCCGGCGCGCTTCGGCAGAGGAGCCACCTTCGGCCACTGTCCGCTCGCCGGCGCCTCGCCTGCCCCCCGCACGCGCGGCTGAGGCGCGCTCGATCTCTCCCTGCCCTTGCGCGGGTCGCTCCGAGGCACGGTCGGCCGCGCGCCGGCGGACTGGGCGGGCGGCGGCCGGTAGGCGAAGGGCGGGCGCACCGCGTCCGACGCGGCTTCGTCGGCCATCCAGCCCC
>CAZCJG010000504.1:0-1812 GCA_964498575.1 uncultured Anaerolineales bacterium
GCGGGTTAACAAATCCCGCCACACGTGCCCTTTTCGCTCACGGCGGTGTCTATATCAGCAACCACACCTATTGTAAGGGAGCGGCATGCCCAGCGTCCCCATGAACCGAGTCGTCGCCGCCCTCGCCCTGATCCTCGCGATCGGGGGGTTGGCGGGCGCGGCGCGGGCGGCGGGCGGTACCGGCCGGGGTCCTCGCGCGATGACGACCGGCGCGACGACAGACGCAGCAGCAGCGGCCGGTTCAAATACCCCTGGCCGCGCCGACCAGCCTGCCGACTGCCCGCGGCCGGGCGAGCCGGGCACGTCACCGTTCCCGTTCTTCTATGCCGCGGCCCCGATCGCGGCCGTGCCGGCGATCGGTGAAGACGGCTCGCTGTACGTGGCCACCTCCAGCGGCAACCTCTACGGCATCGATTGCCATGGCAAGGAGCGCTGGAGGGTCCCCCCGTTGGCGCCCGCTGTCCGCACGCTGGCCGTCCCGCCTCCTGTTCTCCACACCGACGGGCGGGTCTACATGGGCTTCGGCACACCAACAGACAGCATGCTGCATATTGTCGCGGCCGGCGACGGCTCGTTCCAAACGCAGCCGATGCCTCAATCGATCTCGAGCGCCCTGTCGATCGACACGGAGCAGCGCCTCTACATCGGGCTGCTCTCGAACACGCAGGCGGCGGGCAGCATTATCGCGCTCGACCGCAGCTTCAAAGTGCTGCCCGGCTTCGCGATCTCGACCCATCGAATCCTGGCTTCGCCGGTGGGCCTGAGCGGCGACCGCGTCGTGTTCGCCAGCCAGGTCAACATCCGCGCCGGCGGGCCGATCGGCGGCGCGACGGCGACCACCGTCTTCCCCGTCAGCCGGACTCCCGACGCCTCGGGGACGGCGGTGGCTTCGGGTACGCCGTCCGCGTCGGTCACCCCGCCCGTGTCCTCCACCCCGACCTCGACGCCGGTGGCCGGAACGACGGCGACGGCCGCGAACACAGCCTCGCCCAGCGCCAGCGCGCGGACCTGGCACGGCACGATCTTCCTGCCTCTGGCGTCCACCGGCATCATCGAAGCCGGCGCGACCTCGGCTCGGCATGAACCCGGGAGCGGTAGCGCGCTGCAACAGGCGACGGCGACGGTGCGGCAGCCACCCCCGCGATCGACGCCGACTCTCCTGCCGGGATCCCCGCTGGCCCAACTCCACATCATCACCGACGCCAAGGCACCGGGCAAGGCCTTCGCGCTGGGCGAAGGCTCGGCCACCTCGCTGGTCGGCACGGGCGACGTCGTGATCGTGACGCTCGCCGAACAGCCGCCGCGGATGGTCGCGCTCGCGGTCGATAGCGATCCGCCGGTGCTCCTGTGGCAGCACTTCAGCCGCGGCTCGCTGCCCGGCAACCCGGCGCTCGGGATCTTGGACCCCGAGACCGGCCGACTCGAGCTGGTCTATGCCGACGCCAGCGGGCTCCTGGTATCGATGTCGGTGCCGGGCACGCCCTGGGCCACCGGCCGGCCGACCTTCAACTGGGCGCGTGACATCGACGAGCCGGCGATCAGCCCGCCGGTTCTGGGCGACAATGGCGAGTTGTACGTGGCGACGAGGCGATCGGTGCTGGCCTTCAGCCGCGCCGACGGCGAGCAGCGGTGGAGCTTCCCCTGGGGCAACGAGGACTTGATCGGCCCGCTGGCGCTGGCGCCCGGCGGAATGCTCTATGCCGGCACCAGCCTCTCGATCGTCGCGATCTCGACCGGCTCGCACGGCCTGGACCCGAAAGCGCGCTGGCCGGCGCCGCGGCACGACGCTCGCAATAGCGGGATGGCGGCGCC
>CAZCJG010000505.1:0-1797 GCA_964498575.1 uncultured Anaerolineales bacterium
AGCTTATCGGCTTTTACACGGTCCTCGCACAAATTACATTTGCGTATGCGCGGCTTAGTAGTTCCCCATTCGTAACGTGGAACACCGTGAGGACAAGCCTGCATACAATATCTGCAGCCGATACATTTATCGGCATCATAAACTACAGCTCCGGTAGAACTTTTCTTAATTGCCCCGACAAGACACACAGATACACAAGCCGGGTCATTACAGTGCATACAGAGTTTCCGCGCATACATGTCGCCATATTGCTGAACAACAGTGAAAGTGTCATCCGAAAGATGATCCTTTAAAAAGTCTTTATTCGTTTCTGGTAAATTGTTAACCTTTTTGCACTTATTATGGCATTCACCGCATCCCACACAAAGATTTACATCGAAGAGAATCCCATATTCTTCCAACATTTAATTTCCAATTTTATAGTGAGAGAAATTCTTTTTCAAAATCGTTTATAGATTGATTATCCAGCAAGCCTGCCAAATCATTGGACAATGATCCTCCATCGTACATGGTTTCGCCGGCAAGTTCTATTTTTGAAGAGTGAGTTTCGATAAACGTCTTCAGCCTGCTGAATTCATTTTTCATCCAGTTCAATGCTTCAATTCCGATAAAAAACAGATCCTTATTTTTCGGTGAATCCTTTGAAATAAGCTGAATGCCCCATGCTGCAAATGGATCGGATATTTTTTTGCCGATTATATTATTATTTACGGATTTTATAATCCCACTAACAGGCGAAAGGAACTTTATATTTTTATTGCCGTAACAACCCTCGAATAACATTGTTCCACGTTTTACTTCCACACCTGGTTCCGCACATTTAAGAATTGACAAAGCACCTAATGCAGTCCATCCAAATGGATCAATTCCGATTTCCAGTAGACCTTCTTTATTCTTTTTATGCCAAGTATGTCCTTTTGAAAAAAAAATATTCGATGGAAAAGTAAATACATTTCCATTAGATATTTGAAATTCAATTTGAGAGAACGATGGTTCGAATGCCGGGTGGTTTTTTCGTTGAACTTTTAATACAATCAAATCAACTGCGATAACAATTAAAAACGCAGACAGAACAGAAATCGCAACCATTGTGAATCCTTTATAAAGTCATTACATTTTTAATTGATTTAAGATTTTACTTCGCTTTCAGAGATTTTCCCCTCATCGGCGGAATTACTAGATGACTCGGGATTAATCGGTTTTCCTCCGTCATACATTGTTTCGGTTGCCAATCTAAATGACGGATCTAATTTCGGAGCATATGATTTTGAAATTTTGTTTTTCTGATCTAACCTGTCAGCTAAAGGCTCGATTATAAATCGGACGAATAAATCAACTAAAACAAAAACTGCGATGAGACAAATAATAAATGTAAACATGATGAACTCCTTTTTTCATTAATTGTAATCGTAAAGGACAAATAGTATACCATGGATTCTATTTTTATAAGTATTTTTTATATGATTATATGACAAAGAGTTACGCAGGCGGTGCCGAATTGTTAATCATAAGCTGAAAGAAAAGTGTATTTATTTTCAACAGTGCAGTGTTGAAAAACGCATCACTTTTCAAGGGAAATAGTTTTTGTATTTAATAGCTGTAGACGAATTCCATTCATAATCATAAAAACATTAGTCTAAACTATTCTTATTCCATTTTTAGGCATTGTTTATATTGTATTCACTTTGTAATAATTCATAATTCTTATGTTAAGAACACTATAAAAAAGTGTCGAAGCACTTTTTTACTAATAGGACAAAAGGCTAATTTTATATCTTTGGAATGTTCTTACAAAAC
>CAZCJG010000506.1:0-1770 GCA_964498575.1 uncultured Anaerolineales bacterium
GTATTTTCGCCCGCCGGCATCGCGACGTCATCGGAGAACATCGCCGCGAGCCCGGAGACCAGGTCGGTCCTGGCGCTGGCGGCAGCAAAGGCCCGGTCGGCGGCGAGCAGGGCTTCCACCGCGGCCGAGGGAGTGGATCCCGGCGCCTGGGCGAGGCAGCCGAGAAGGGTCAGATGAAGGATCATGAAGGCCCTACGAATCCGCCCCGCGGGCGTTTCAGCTTCCCTTCAGCAGCCGCTCGAAGCGGGGATTGCCCTTGAGTGGCGCGAAGTCGGGATCGAGGCGCAGCCAACCCGGTGAAAGCTTGTACGGGATCTTCAGCAGCGGCTCGATCAGGTCCAGTGCCTTGTCGGGCTCGCCGAGCAGGAGGTAGCTGCGGGCCAGCTGGTGCTGGTCGTACGCGCCGTTCGCGGCGTCCTTGCTGATCGGCATGAGATCGAGACTCTTCTGTCCCGCCGCGATCGCCTCGGCCTTCCGGCCAAGGTACGCCAGCGCCAGCCCGTAGAGCGCGTGCAACTGGGGATCGTCGGGCGCCGCCTTGAGCTGGGCCTCGAAGGCGACCCGGGCCGAGTCGGCGTAGGCCCGCGCCTTGGCCTTGTCACCCCGCATCCACCAGACCTGCATCTTGACCGATCCCCAAGCCGCCGGGTCGTCGAAGAACGCCGAGGCAGGAAGCCGGAGCAGGAGCTCCTGTTCGGACTGATTCAGCACCCAATAGAGGTCGTTGTAAGTGGCCAGATACGCCACCAGCGCCGGCTGAGCGATCGTGGCGGGCACCGCCTCCAGCACCCTGCGCGCGCCCGGCATGTCGCCCTGCGCGAGGTAGGCAATCACCTGGACCTGAATGATGTTGAGATCCGCCGGAGCCAGCGCGAGGGCATCGTTGCCGGCCGCGATTGCCTCGGGGTAGCGGCGCAGGTTGGTCAGCATCGAGTGCAGCGCGGACATGACCCGGACCGAACGCGGGTCGAGGCGCCGGGCCACTTGGAGATGCTCGAGCGCCTGGTCCCAGCGTCCCAGCGCCCGCTCGGCGCTCGACGCCAGGCTCAGGAGGGCCGGGTCATTCGGCGCCGCCTGCAGCGCCAGGGTGATCTGCTCTCCAGCCTGCAGCGGGCTCTTCGCCACGCTCAGGTAATACCGCGCCAGCGCCGAATGGCCGGCGGCACCGTTCGGGTCGAGCGCCAGCGCCCGTTCCGCGGCCGTCTTGGCGCGGGTGGCCACCACGGGGTCGGGAGTGCCGTTGAAGTAGAGAGTGCTCAGGGTTCCGGCGAGATCCGACCACGCCAGGGTGAACGTCGAATCGAGCGCGACCGCCTGTTCATACAGCCCGGCGGCCTGGCGCAGGGTGGCGGGGTCATTGCCGGTCAGCGCCTTGCCCTTCAAGAAGAGCTCGTAGGCGGCGAGGTTCTTGGTGGGCCGCTCCGCGAGCTGCTCCTGTTCCCTGCCGCCCAGGGCCACGCCCAGCGCGCCGGCTACCTGCGCGGCGATCTTGCTCTGCACCTCGAAGACGTCGGTCACGTCGGCGTCAAAACTCTGCTGCCACTTCGACGAGCCGGTCTTCACCTCGATCAGTTCGGGGCTCACCTGTACCCGCCCCTTCCCCTCGCCCGACCTGGCCCAGGTGACGGTCGAGGACAACAGGTAGTCCACCCCGAGTTCCTTGCCGATTTCCTGCAGGGACTTGGTGCTTTGCCGGTATTGATCCGAGCTGGTGCGTGCGGTGACCTGGAATCCCCCCAGCCCGGTGAGCTTGCCGCGCACCTGGTCGGC
>CAZCJG010000507.1:0-1760 GCA_964498575.1 uncultured Anaerolineales bacterium
TCGGCCCCGACGAGGTGGTCGAAAAGTTCGGCGTGCCGCCCGGCAAGGTGGTGGACGTGCAGTCGCTGGCGGGCGATTCGACCGACAACGTGCCGGGCGTGCCAGGCATCGGCATCAAGACAGCGGCCGAGCTCATCAAGGAGTACGACGATCTCGATACGCTGCTGGCGCGCGCCGACGAGATCAAGCAGCCCAAGCGCCGCGAGAAGCTGATCGAATTCGCAGACCAGGCGCGCATTTCGCGTGAGCTCGTCAGGCTTGCCGAGGATGTGCCTGTGGAGACGCCACTGCGCGAGATTGGCGTGCAAGACCCCGAGCCGGCGCCGTTGCTGGCATTCTTGCGCTCGATGGAATTCTCGACGTTGACGCGACGCATCGCGGAGGCGCTGGGCGCGGATGCGGGCGCGCTGCCGGAAGTGTCGGTCGGCGCATCGCTGAAAAAGGCCGGCGGCAAGCCGAACGACGAAGCGTCGGGCGCGACGCGGCAACGTGCCGGCCACACCTCAAAGAAGGATTCGGGCGCCGCAGGGACGCCGTCCGCCGGCGCGCGTCAGCAGGCCGAGTTTGCCCGTGCGGTGGCCGTCGACCGGTCGAAATACGAGACGGTGCGCGATGCGGCAGCCTTGAAGCAGTGGATTGGACGTTGCCGCAACGCAGGCCGTTTCGCTTTCGATACGGAGACGACCGGGCTTGATGCGATGCGCGCCGATCTGGTCGGCTTTTCGCTCGCAACCGAGCCGGGCCGCGCCTGCTATGTACCGTTGGCGCACATGCAAGGAGCAGGCGATCTGTTCGGCGGCGGCGGTCTGGCGCCGGGGCAGATCGAGAGCAAGGCGGCGCTCGATTTGTTGAAGCCGCTGCTCGAGGATGCCTCGATCCTGAAGATCGGTCAGAACCTCAAATTCGATGCGCTGCTGATGAAGCGTTTCGGCGTCACGATTGCGCCGCTCGACGACACCATGCTGCTGTCCTATGTCCTCGATGGCGGGCGCGGTGGACATGGCATGGATGACCTGTCGGAGCGCCACCTGCATCACACCTGCATTCCGTTCTCGGCCGTCATTGAGCATGCCCACGGCGCCAAGAAGGCGGAGAAGACGTTCGCAGGCGTGCCGATCGACAAGGCGACGGAGTATGCGGCGGAGGATGCCGACATCACGTTGCGGTTGTGGCTGGTGTTGAAACCGCGGCTCGCCGCCGAGAGCATGACGACGGTGTATGAAACGCTCGAGCGGCCGCTTCTACCCGTGATCGTCGATATGGAGTATGCCGGCATCAAGGTCGATCGGCATATTCTGTCGCGTCTTTCAGGTACGTTCGCGCAGCGCATCGGTGCGCTGGAGGAGGAGGTGTTCACGCTGGCCGGCGCCGAGCGCTTCAACCTTGCCTCGCCCAAGCAGCTTGGCGAATTCCTGTTCGACCGCTTGAAGCTGCCGGGTGGCAAGAAGACCAAGACCGGGCAGTGGGAGACGCGCGCCGGCACGCTCGACGATCTGGCGGCCAACGAGGAACTGCCCGATGATGCGCGCCGCCTGATCAACACGATGCTCGAGTGGCGCCAGCTCTCCAAGCTGCGCTCCACCTATACCGATGCGCTGCCCAATTACATAGATCCGGAGACGGGGCGCATTCACACGAGCTATGCGCTTGCCGCGACGACCACCGGACGGCTCGCTTCATCCGATCCCAACCTGCAGAACATTCCCGTGCGCACCAAGGAAGGCCGCGAGATCCGCACCGCGTTCATCGCGGAGCCGGGG
>CAZCJG010000508.1:0-1746 GCA_964498575.1 uncultured Anaerolineales bacterium
ACCTGGAGAACCTGATCAACGAGGGCGCGATCCTCGCCGCCCGGCGCAACGGGCGGACGATCACCAAGGCCGATCTCGAGGAGGCGACCGACAAGGTCCGCTTCGGCCCGGAGCGGCGCAGCCGGATGATCAACCGGCGCGAGCTCGAGGTCATCGCCTACCACGAAGCCGGCCACGCGGTGGTTTGCCACCTGATCGAGGACTTCGAGCCGGTGCACAAGGTCACGATCATCCCGCGCGGCCGCGCCGGCGGTCTGGTCAGCTTCGTGCCGGAGCAGGACCGGGTGCTGCACAGCCGCCGCTACTACCAGGCCGGCCTCGCGGTGAGCCTGGGCGGGCGCGCCGCCGAGGATGTGGTGTTCAGCGAGATCTCGACCGGCGCCGCCTCCGACATCGAGCATGTCACCCGGATGGCGCGCGACATGGTCACGCGCTACGGCATGAGCGAGAGCCTCGGCCCGATCACCTTCGGCCAGAAGCACGAGCTGATCTTCCTCGGCCGCGAGCTCAGCGAGCAGCGCAACTACTCCGAGGCGATGGCGCGCCAGATCGACCAGGAGGTGCGCCGCCTGGTCAACGAAGCCTACGACCGGGCCCGCAGCCTGATCACCGACAACATCGATCGCGTCCACGCCGTCGCCCGGCGGCTGCTCGAGGTCGAGACGCTCGATCGCCAGGAGTTCGAGCAGGTGATGGCCCAGGCGGCGGGGCCGGTACCGGTCGCCGTGCCGGCCACCGTCTCGGTGTGATCCGCCGCCACGGCCGGCTGGACGGATCAGCGCGGCCGCATCAAGTCCTTCGCGTTCCACTGCGCTCCGGTGCCTGTCCAGCCGCCGCGCGGCCCTGGTGCACGCTCGCAGTGCGCGCTGACCATGCCCAGGGCGGCGATGCTCGAGCCGCTCCGGGCGCTGCTTCCCGCGAGCGGTACCGCCTGCAGCACGGTGCGGTTGCGCAAGCGCTGCTCGCGCACCCCATGCAGCGTCGCCCCCGACGCGCAGGCCCGCCCGCCGGTTACCAGCCGCCCGGGCAGAACGCCGGACCCCCTCCACAACCCACCGCCACGCCCCATGCCGCCGAGCAACGCCAGCCGCAGCGCCAGCCCCGCCCCATCCGGAAGCTCCGCCATCGATCCGCGCTCATCCGATCCCGACTCGCCCGTACCACCGGCATCCTCGCCCGTACCGAGGATCTTCCCCGGCGTGGCCCCGATGCTCGGTAGCGGTCCCGTTCCCGCTGCGCCGCCCGCGCCCTGCCCGATGCCGCTCCCCCCCGCGCCGCGCAGGTCCGGTGACAGTCCGACACCGCCCCAGACCAGGTCCCCCGCGGCCCAAGCCTGGGGCGGATCGGGGACGCCGGTCCCGATCTCCGCGCCGCCCGCCCCCGGTTGATCTTCGGCCGCCAGGCCGAACGGGTCGCGCCGGACGATCGGGTTGCCGCCGGCGTACAGGTAGGCGTTGCCGGTGTCCAGCGGATCGCCCCAGGCGCCCAGCGGGTCGCGGCTGGTGAAGCGCCCGAGCGTGGTATCCAGATAGCGCAGTCGCGCCTCCACGAGCCTGGTCTCGCCGTCCCAGCGCCGCCCGGCGTACAGGTAGGGGTTGCCGGCCAGCCCGGTCCCACCGCTGGTAATCACGTCGTCCAGCCCGAAGTCCACCCGCCCGTTCGGCCCCGGCTCGAACACCGTCGGCAGGCCGTAAGCGTCGTAGATGTAGCCCTCCGCCCGACGCGCCAGCCCGTCGGTCAGCGCGT
>CAZCJG010000509.1:0-1737 GCA_964498575.1 uncultured Anaerolineales bacterium
ATCAGCGAGGGTTCACATGCGTTTTGGGTTATTGCTGTCGGCGGTTGCGTTCGGTGCAGCTGCGCTTCCTGCACTTGCCGGCGATCCGGCGGTATCGGCCTTGAACTTCAAGGTTACGGCCCAGGGTGGTCACGTCGAAGAGGAAGAGGCTTGGCTCGGTCTCGTGCAAGGCACTGCGCCTCTCGGACATGCCTGGGGCATTCAGGGTGAAGCCGCCGTCGCCGACATCAGCGGCGACACGGCCTATGGCCTTGCCGGACACGTGTTCACGCGCGACCCGGCGAGCTATCTGCTCGGCGGCTTCGGCGCCTGGGCGCACGCCGACGGCCTCGATGCCGACGTCGGCCGCATCGGTGTCGAAGGCGAATACTACCTCGAGAAGATCACGCTCTCGGCCAACACCGGCTACCAGTTCGGCGACAACGCCATCGACGACACCTGGTTCGGCGAAGTGCAGGCGAGCTGGTATCTCGATCCGGACTTCGCGGTTTCGGGCGGCGTTGGGTTCAACGACGACAACGCAATCACGCATATCGGCGCCGAGTGGCTGGTCGGTAGCGGTTCGTCCCTGCCCGGCCTCGCGCTGCGCGGCGACCTGAACCTCGGCGACAACGGCTATGACAGCGCCATGGGCGGTATCACCTACTACTTTGGGCCGGATGCGAGCCTGAAGGATCGCCACCGCAAGCAGGACCCGGACAGCGCGCTCATCGACCTGTTGAACGCGGTCGAGGCTTCGTGCGAAGTGCCGCAGCAGGTTATGCTGAATAAAGCGAGCATTGCCTACATACCGCCGACGATCGAAGTCTGCGGCCAGTCGATCTACATACCGTACTAAAGTCGAGCACTTCGAAACGGCATGAGGGCCGCCGGTACTCCGGCGGCCTTTTCGTTTCAAACGAGCGGCAACGTTTCGCCGTGTGCGGCAGTCGCTTGTGCAGACGCACGCTGTGGTGGCGGATGCGCGCGCGGCGATTGTTGATACTTGCAAAGTCCAACCCGCGTTCCCTGGTGCCCTGTCTCGCGCTTTGCTAGGCGTTTAGCGGTTTTTTGCTCAACGCAGGTGACGTCATGGCCATTGAAAGCACGCCGCAGAAGCCGGTAACCGGTCAGGTGGCGGAGGCGGCCAAGGCAGGCGCGCGCACCGTTTGGCGGTGGCTGAGCGCGCCGTGGACATGGAGCGCCGTGCAAGCCGCAACCATAGTCGATCAGGGACCGGTCGGACAGCAACTGCGCGGGCTCGACGGCCGGGCGCAGGTTCACGGCGCCGCAATCGAGATCATGAGCGCGCAGATCAACGACATCGCGCGCGATCAGGCCAACATCATCAAACTGTTGGACCGGCAGAGCGAGATGTTTGCGCGGCTCGAGGCATCGTTGGGGCGGCTCACGGAGATTGCGGAGGATTCAGAGCCGGCGCGCCAGGATTTGGTCGCGATGCGAAGCGAGTTCGCAGATGGGGTCCGTCAGGTCCAGTTAACGCTCGCCCAAGAAGCGGCCGGCACGCGGGCGCGGCTCGCGTCGCTGCCGTCGACGGAGCAGATGCTGGCGCTTATCGGACAAGGGTCGGCCGGCCCTGAACTCGCGGCGACGCGCACGCAGCTCAGCGAGGACATCTCGAAGATTCACAGCACGCTCATCGCGCAAGCGGCGGACGTGCAGGCGCGGCTGGCGACGCTGCCGTCGAGCGAGCACGTGCACACGCTGATGAGCGGCGTCACGGCGGCGGACGCGATC
>CAZCJG010000510.1:0-1731 GCA_964498575.1 uncultured Anaerolineales bacterium
ATGAAGTGCAGGTCGCCGGTGCCGGAATATTTCGGCTCGATCCATTGCGGGAAGCCGACCCGGTCCTCCGGGATGCCGTGCTTCTCGTGGATGTAGTGGGCGTACTTTTCCTGCTCCATATAGCCCGACTTGAACTCGAACTTGCCGCTGGGCGTCTTGAGAATCTTCTCCTTCACCATGGCAGCATCCATCGGGATCGAGTGCGACTTGGTTTCCTTGTCCCACTCGAGGAACTCGCCGCGCACCTGCCGATAGGCGACCGGCTTCTTGTACCAGACGCCCTTGGCCTTGAAGGACTCGAAGTCGTTCACGCCGTTGTCGCCCGGTTTCTCGGCGAAGCCGGCGGCCATGGCCCTGACGATGTTCTCGGTGTTGCCGACCTTCTTGTAGTAGTCGCCCATCGGTCCCTTGATGCGCTTGCCGATTTCGATCAGCGTGTCGCCGTAGAACTTGGTGTCGTAGACCGGCTTCACCGCCGGCGTGCGGATCATCGACATCGGCCAGCCCTGGAAGGAGTAGGTGTCGGCCACCTGCAGCCGCTCCAGGTAGGTATGGTCGGGCAGGATCAGGTCGGCGAACCTGGCGTTCTCCGATGCGAAAGGCGAGGTGTCGATGACGTAGAGATCCTGCAGCGCCTTTTCCCAGGTATTGCATTCGGGCGAGGAGAAGATCGGCGCCGTCAGGTAGAACATGATGGTGTCGAGCTTGTAGGGATCGCCCTTCATGTGGTATTCGCCGATGCGCTGGATCTGCGCGCTGGCCATCTTGTAGGTCTTGCCGACGCCGTCGATCTTCGGTTTCTTGCGCTCGTCCGCCTTGGCGTAGTCGTCCATGAAGTCGTCCGACTTGATGTCGAGCTTGCCCCAGGGCGTCTTGCCGGTCTGGTGGAAGATGCCGCCTTCGGCCCACAGGCTGCCGACCAGCGCGTTGAGGGCATGGATGGCCATGCCGTTGTAGACGCCGTTGGTGTGCGCCGTCGGTCCCCGCTCGAACAGCGCGATGGAGGGCTTGACGGTGGCCAGCTCGCGCGCCACGGCCGTGATCTCCTTCGCCGACACGGTGGTGACCTTCTCCGCCCATTCCGGCGTGCGGTCCTTCAGCTCGGCGTTCCACCATTCGATCAGGCCATGCGTCCATTTCGCTTCGAAGGCGGTCGGATCGAGCTCCTTGCCGGCCTCGAACCTGTGCGGCGGAATGCGCGGCGCGTCCGGATCCTTCGGCTGCACCACCGGCTTGAAGTCGCCGACGAATTTTTTGTCCCACAGCCCCTCGGTAAGGATGACGTGGGCCATGGCCAGGGCCATGGCGCCGTCGGTGCCCGGCTTGATCATGATGAGGCGGTCGGCGGCGGCGCCGGTGGTGGACATGTGCACGTCCACCACGGTGACCTTGGTCTTCGCCGCCTTGGTGCGCATGTGGCCCCACACCTGCATGTTGTAGTTGTAGGGGCGGAAGGATTCGAGGAAGGCGGCGCCGAAGATCAGCAGGTTGTTGGCATTGGCGTAGTCATAGGCGCTGTAGTCGTAGGTGCCTTCGGTGTACAGCTTGGCCTTCTTCGAGCCGTCGGCGCAGGTCGACGAGTGGCCGAGGCCGACGTTGGGCGAGCCGTAGAGTTTGCCGAAGCTGCCGTGCAGGCCGGCATCCACCGCGCCCCAGCCGCGGCCGTAGAGCAGCGCGAAGCGGTGCGACTCGCCCTTGTCGCGCAGCGTGTTGAGGCGGTCGGCGACGGTC
>CAZCJG010000511.1:0-1729 GCA_964498575.1 uncultured Anaerolineales bacterium
CAGCAAGGCGCCCGCGTCGCCTTGATTCCGCAAGCCGGTCGCGGCGCCTTCAAGGGGACATTCGAGAACTGGGCATTCGATCCCACCACGCGCACGGCCACACGCATGCCGTTCGTCGTCATCCTGCCGCAAGGGCTCGGACGCACGCAGCTCGCGCCGATACAGTACTCCCGCTCGCGCGACGGCAAGCTGCGGCAGATGATGACGCTTTACGCGGACATCGATCTCATCAAGGCCGACCGCGTCGACGACAACGCCAACTCGTTCTTCGCCGAA
The DNA here is from genome assembly GCA_964498575.1 of uncultured Anaerolineales bacterium. Taxonomy (GTDB): domain Bacteria; phylum Chloroflexota; class Anaerolineae; order Epilineales; family Epilineaceae; genus CAZCJG01. The sequence continues at coordinate 277 of CAZCJG010000511.1, forward strand.
TTCTATCTGTCGATGCGCGCCAACGATGTCGCCCGGCTCGACCGGCTGGAGTTCTCCAATGCCTTCATCGACCCCGCATCCGGCAACCGGCAGATCACGATCGAGACCATTCATGGTGGCGGGCCGAGTGCGGCCTATCCCGAGTCGATGAAGATCTACAAGGTGGCGGGCCGTTTCCTGTTCAACCCCGACCTGCAGTCCTATCCGCTCGACTCGCAACTGTTCTCCATCGACCTGCAGCCCAAGAGCGGCGACATGCCTTTCATCTTCCAGCCGCCGCCGCTTTCGCTGCGCGACAAGCTCGTCATCACCGACGGCTGGGACCAGATCACGCAATACGTCGGCGCGGAGGAGGACTTCGTGCCCGTCGTCGATGCCTACACGCACGAGCCGAGCGTAGTGCCCTTCTACAAGGCCTCGTTCGCCTGGATGATGAAGCGGCAGACGACCGACTACATTTTGCGCGTGGTGGTGCCGCTCGGCTTCATTCTCATCGTCGCCTATCTGTCGATCTTCATTCCGAAAGCCAACTTCGAGGCCATCGTCACCATCCAGGTGACGGCGCTGTTGTCGGCGGTCGCGTTGTATCTGTCGTTGCCGCAACTTGCTTCCGACACCGCCACCCTGTCCGACCGCATGTTCGTGTTCGACTACATGATGGTCTCGGCGATGATCGTGATCTCGATCCTCAGGGTAAATCCGCTGATCGCATCGCGTGGCTGGCTGGTTTGGACCCTTGACGTGCTGCACGTCGTCGTCATCCCGATCCTGGTCGCGATCGCTGGCCTGTACGTCTATGGCCTGAGCGTGGCGGAGCACTGATATCCGAGCGCGATAACGGCATTGATAAAAAACAGCCGGCGCACAGTTCGCGCCGGCTGTTCGTTTCAGGGCTCGATGTGTTGTGGCGGCGACTCGCTCACCGCAGCTTTTCGGCCATCACCGCGATGGTGCGGGCATAGACGTCGGCCTTGTTCCAGTCCTTGATGACACCGTAATTGGCGGTGCCGGGACCCCACGGCGCCCCGCGCTGCCAGCCATGACCCTTCATGAAGTTGGCGGTGGAGGCGAGGATGTCGGGCACCGTGTGGACCAGATCTCGGCGGCCGTCTCCGTTGAAATCGACCGCGTACTTGTCATAGGAACCGGGCAGGAACTGCACCTGGCCGATCTCGCCCGCCCAGCCGCCGCGCATCTGCTCCGGGCTCATGTCACCCTTCTGTACGATGCGCAGCGCCGCCATCAGATGCCCGGTGAAGAATTCCGAGCGGCGGCAATCATAGGCCAGCGTGGCAATCGAACGGATGATCGAATACTTGCCGGCGCCATCGGCGCCGAAGTTGGTCTCCAATCCCCAGATCGAAACCAGGATCTGCGGCGGCACGCCATAGCGCTTCTCGATCGAGGCGAGCACACCGGCATGCGTTTTCATTTTCGCGCGCGCCTTGTCGAG
>CAZCJG010000512.1:0-1711 GCA_964498575.1 uncultured Anaerolineales bacterium
CCCGTTGGCCAAGACGCCCCGCACCTGGACAGGCGCGCGCACACCGTCAGGGCTCAAGCGCGTTCGCCAGGCTGCGCGACGCCATGAGGTCCTGGGTCCGCGCCGCAGCGCCGCGAAGACCTATGTCGCCAAGGCCCTGAACGTGGCCGCGAACCCCGTCGAGGGGACCGATCCGGCGGAGGCGCTCGCCGCCGCGCTGAGCGCGCTCGACCGCGCCGCGAAGGCCGGAGCCATCCACCCGAACGCCGCCGCCCGGCGCAAGTCCCGCCTGACCCGCAAGGTCAACGCGGCCCTCGGTGGCGCGACCGTCCAGACCTCGGCCCGCGCGACCAAGCAGGTCAGCAAGGCCGCCGCGACCAAGGCCGCCAAGGCCCGCATCGCCGCCGGCAAGTCGACCAAGGCCAAGGGCGCCCAGACCGCCGCCGGCAAGGCCCGTGCGGTGCTCAGCAAGACGGCCCGCGCCGAGGCCGCCGCCGCCGAGGCGACGACCGCGACGACCGCCGCGGCCCCGGCCGCCGCCGGCAAGGCACCGGCCGCGAAGTCGACCAAGTCGACGTCGGCCAAGTCAACGACCAAGTCGACGACCAAGGCCGCTGCGCCGAAGGCGACCGCCGCCAAGCCGACCGCAACCGCCAAGGCCGCCCCCAAGAAGGCCGAGCCCAAGGCCTGACGCCGCGGCTCCGCCACCCTGACCGCCCCGGGCACCGCCCGGGGCGTCGTCATGTCCGGGCCGGGAACGGAGCGACGGGCGCGGGCCCGACTCCCGCGATCCGGAGGCTCCGTTGCATCTGGAGGCACAACGGACCGATCAACCATCCTCGGTCCCAGCCAAGCGGTTGCCCGTGCCCTGTGACGCAACACCGGACCGATCCGCGGCGTCCGGAGCGGCGCGGCTGGTTCCTTGTGCCGTGGGACGCAAGGTCTCCGCGCGCGGGAAGCCTGCAGAGGCGCGGCGTCAGCCGCCGGCCGGGATCGGGTCCCCTGAGCCCTCGGGCGCCTTCGGCTTGGGCCGGGTCGCGCCGTACGCGGCGGCGCCACCAAGGCCGCCCAGGGTCGTGAGCACGATCATCAGCACGGCCGTCTGGAACTGCGTCGACCAGTACAACGACGTGAACGAGGCCACGTCCGTCACCCCGGCCGCCTCGAGCTCCGGGATGCGCGCCCCGTCGTCGATGAGCAGGTAGCGCTGGTAGACGCAATCGGCGCCGGTCTGGCAGGTGATCTGGCCGCCGGCGCTCTCGTCGCGATAGCCGTTGTCGACCGCGAAGAACAGCGCCTTGACGCCGAGCAGCAGGAGCGCCGCCGTCAGACCGGTCACCAGCCCGGCGAACACGCCGTTCACGATGATCCGCCGCCACGGGCCATGGACCCGGTTGGAACGCTGGTTCGCGTAATACCCGATGAGCAAGCCGGACGGCAAGGCGAGCAACCAGACGACGGGTTCGATCGGGATGATCAGCAGGAAGCTGATCGCGATCGTGACCGCCATGCCGATCCCGACATAGGCGGCCGTGACCGCTCCCCGGTCGACGAAACGCCCGGCGACGAGACTCACGATCCCGACAGCGCCGATCGACCGGGATAGCGCGCGGCGTCACCGAGCTCGCCCTCGATGCGGAGCAGGCGGTTGTACTTGGCCACCCGCTCCGAACGCGATGGGGCGCCGGTCTTGATCTGGCCGGTGCCCATCGCGACCACGAAGTCGGCGATC
>CAZCJG010000513.1:0-1685 GCA_964498575.1 uncultured Anaerolineales bacterium
TCTTGCGGACCTTGCCGACGTGGGTGAGCCCGAAGAGGTCGAGCTCGTCGTCGCGGGGCTTGGGGCCGGCATTCGATGTCGGTGCGGTGCTGCCGGTGCTGAATTCGGTCGGGCTCACGGGCGCCTCCCTCTGGTGCCATGCCGGGACGTCACGGCTGCAGCTTCGCCTTCAGTTCGGTGAACCAGTGCTCCGCGTACACCGCCTCGCTGGCGGATGCGCTGGCCAGGTTCCGGATCATCAGGAAGCGCTGGTCACCGGGGGCCACGTCGTACTGCTGGCGGTTGCGGGCGCCACGGTAGCCCGCCACCGGGAAGAGCGGCCGCGGCGTGCCGAACGATGGCACCGGGCCGGGCGTCACGGCCACCGACATGAGCTGGCCGCCGCTCTTGAAGAAGAGTTCGCGGCCGCTGCGCGACCAACGCGGTTCAGTGCCCCCGCCCCGCGAAACCATCTGGCTGGGGCCGCCGCCGGGGAACGGCGTCACGTACACCTCCCGCTGGCCGGTGGCATTGCTCAGGTGCGCCAGCGAGCGCCCATCGGGCGAGAGCGAGACCTGGATGTTGATGCCGCCGACCACCAGGGGCTTCAGGGTGGTGTCACCCGCCATCCGTCGGACGCGGATGTTGATGTTGGACTCCGCCTCGTCGGAGCGGAGCACCAGCCACGTCCCGTCCTGCGTCACCTCGCCCTCCCAGACTCCATGGAGGTGGCGATGCAGCAGGACGGGCGGGCCACTGGCGTCGGCGGGCACCACGTAGAGGTCGGTGTCGTCGCGGTCGTTGCCGCCCCGGACGTTGCTGACGAACAGCAGGGATCGGCCGTCGGGCATCCAGGACGGCCGCCAGTTCAGGGTTCCCGATCCGGTCAGCTTGAGGCGCGCGCCATCGGCCCGGCGGATCCAGAGGTCGGTCGTCCGGTCACGCACGCTCACGGCGATGCTGTTGCCATCCGGCGAGACCGCTGGGTAATCGAACTCCCCCTTCCAGGAGGTGTCGACCGGGACGCTGCTCCCGTCGCGGGAGACCCAGCGCAGTTCCGCCGATGCGCCGGCACCGCGGTCGAGCGAGTACACCACGGTGCCGGAGGACGACAAGGCGAACTGCCCGGGCGACACGTCCTCCAGGATCGGCACCGCGCCGGTGGTGAGCTCCAGGCGATCGAGGTCGAAGCCCGCCGCGTACAGCCCTCCGGCCCGGTCGGTGTAGAGCAGGTGCCCGGTCGGGGCGTACCACGCGCCGGCGGCGTTGTCGACCAGCGGCCGAATGCTGTCCAGGGAGAAGTCCACCACACCCACGGACGAGCCGGTGGCACAATTGCCGGGGCAGGAGGTGACCAGCACGCCCCGGCTGCCGGGCAGCGGCTGGATCAACGCCAGGTTGCGTCGCTGGCTGCTGTCGCTGATCACGAGTGTGGTCGGGCCGCCATCGGCCGAGACACGGTGCAGCCCTCCCAGCCCCCGGGTGAACACGATCGATCCGTCGTCGAGCCAGGCGGCAGCGTAGTACGTCTCGGCGTTGCCCTGGGCGATGGTGACCGCGCCTCCTCCGGCAGTGGGCACCTTGCGGAGGGCGCCATCCACCAGCAGGAAGCCGATCCAGGTCCCGTCGGGGGAGAAGAACGGGGAGAGGCCGTTCTCGGTGCCGGGGATGGCCACCGGCTCGCTGGCGTCCCGACGCTTGATGAA
>CAZCJG010000514.1:0-1656 GCA_964498575.1 uncultured Anaerolineales bacterium
CTCGTCGCGCGTGGCCTCCGGGCGGCCGAAGGCGATGTTCTCGGCGATGCTGCGCGAGAACAGGAACAGGTCCTGCTCGATCACCGAGATCTGCCGCCGCAGCCGCTCGAGATCCCAGTCGCGCACGTCCACCCCGTCGATCTTGACCGTGCCGCGCTCGACGTCGTAGACCCGGTTGATCAGCCGGGTGATCGAGGTCTTGCCCGCGCCGGTCTGGCCGACGAGCGCCACGGTCTGGCCCGGACGGATGTGGAAGCTGACGTCCGTCAGCGCGAGCTGGCCCGGCGCGTAGCCGAAGTCCACCTGCTCGAAGTCGATCTCGCCGCGCATGTCCGCCCCGTAGCCGCCGCGGTTCTCGCCCAGCTCGGTCTCGCGGTTGATCAGGTCCAGGATGCGCCGCGCGCTGGCCATGCCCAGCGAGACCTGCGAGTAGGCGAAGAGCGAGGTAAAGGTCGGGAAGCCGAACAATTGCAAGAGCCCGAGGTAGCCGACGACATCGCCGACCTGGATCACCCCCTGCTGGTAGAGGACGAGCGCGTGGATGAAGCCCAGGCCGGTGGCCAGCCCCATGAGGAGCAGCGGCAGGAAGCGCGCCTCCTGCTCGCCCTGGGCGACGAAGGCCTCGCGGTAGGCGTCGGCGTTGGCGTGGAAGCGCGCCAGCTCGGGCAGCTCCTGCGCGGCGCTCTTGACCACCTCGATGCCGTCGATGGTCTCCGCCAGGTGGCTGTTCATGCGCCCGAAGGAGCCGCGCGCCCGCTCGGTGATCGGCGCCAGGACGCGCAGGTAGCGCCGCACCGACCAGGCATAGGCGATGACGAAGAGGATCGGCGTCAGGGCGAGCTGGGGCGCGTAGCGCGGGGCGAAGAGGATCGGCATGACCAGGAAGGTCGCCGAGCCGATCACCAGGTTGAGGCCCGGGTTGAACATCAGGTTGAGCTCGCGCACGTCGTTGGTCGCGCGGGCCATGATGTCGCCGGCGGACTGACGGCCGTGGAAGGTCATGCTCTTGCCGAGCAGGCTGGCGTAGAGCTCGTCGCGGGTGTCGCGCTCCAGCCGCTGGCCCAGCACCTCGCTGCCGAAGTTGCGCGCGAGCTGCAGCGCGGCCCGCAGCGCCTGGGAGATGATGATCCAGAATGCGGCCGCGATCACCGCGCTCATCGCCACGCCGCCGGCCGCGGCGGCGGTCGTGGATGCGGCGTCCGCCGGGATCGAGAGCGCCGCGTTGATCGCGTTGAAGGCGCCGCCGATCAGCATCGGGACGACGCCGGCCAGCGCGGCGTTGGCCAGGGCGCCGACCAGGATCACCGGGATCAACCAGCCCTGCCGCAGCACGTGCGAGGTCACCCAGCGCAGCGGCGTGCGGCGGTCGGTGTGGTAGGGGTTGGCGATGACGAACTCGGCCAGGGCGGTGGTCACGGGATCACGGTACCTGAATCACGGGCGGACAGGGATGACACTAAAGATAATGACGTTGGTGGGGAGGCTGGCGGGACAGGGGGTGGGGTGGTGGTCGGGTCGGGATGATGGCGAACTCTTGTTCTAAGGGTATCACGGGTGGGGCGATTGGGCAAGCGGAGGCAGGGCGAACGCATTCTCGCGCCGGAGCCAGAGCCAGGCGGTTGGAAACCGCGGCTCGGGGCCTTCGGCCGAGCGTCG
>CAZCJG010000515.1:0-1618 GCA_964498575.1 uncultured Anaerolineales bacterium
CGCGCGTAGGTCCTCTGCGCCGAGCGCGCAGTTGAAGCCGATGGTGACGGGTTTTGCGTGCCGCACCGAGTTCCAGAACGCTTCCGGCATCTGCCCCGACAGCAGGCGGCCGGATTTGTCGGTGATGGTGCCGGACACCATCACGGGCACGTCGATGCCGCGTTCTTCCGTGATCTCGGCGATGGCATAGAGCGCTGCCTTGGCGTTCAGCGTGTCGAAGATGGTTTCGACCAGCAGCAAATCGGCGCCGCCGTCGAGCAGCCCCCTGATCTGCTCGCCATAGGACTGGCGCAAATCGTCGAAGGTGACGGCGCGGTAGCCGGGATTGGCGACGTCGGGCGAGATCGAGGCAGTGCGGTTGGTCGGGCCGATGGCTCCCGCAACGAAGCGCGGCTTGCCGTCTTCCTTGGTGACGCGCTCGGCCGCGGCGCGCGCGAGCCTGGCGCCGTCGCGGTTCAGCTCGTAGGCCAGCTCCGACATGTCGTAGTCGGCCTGCGCGATCGATGTCGACGAGAAGGTGTTGGTGGCGACGATGTCGGCGCCCGCACGCAGATATTCCGCGTGGATATCCTCGATCGCCTTCGGCTGCGTCAGGATCAACAGATCGTTGTTGCCCCTGACGTCGCGGTGGAAGTCCGCGAACCGCGAGCCGCGGAAAGCAGCCTCGTCGTATTGCAGGCCCTGGATCATGGTGCCCATGGCGCCGTCGAGCACGAGGATTCTTTCACGCGCGGCAGCGAGCAGAGCGGTGCGCTTGGGAGAAACGGGCAGTTTCATCGATCAGGCCGCCTTCGCCGCGCCCTTCGGGCGGATGCCGAGCAGGTGCGCAATCGCGAACACGAGATCGGCGCGGTTCATGGTGTAGAAATGGAAGGTGTCGACGCCGTGCTTGGCCAGCTTCTGCACCTGGCCCGCAGCGACGGTCGCCGCCACCAGCTTGCGGGTCTCGGCATCGTCGTCGAGCCCTTCGAATTTTTCCGCCAGCCAGTTCGGCACGGTGGTGCCGGCGCGGGTGACGAAATTGCGCGCCTGCTTGAAATTGTGCATCGGCATGATGCCGGGAACGATCGGGATGTCGATGCCCCGAGCCCGGACGCGGTCGAGGTAACGCAGATACAGATCGTTGTCGAAGAACACTTGCGTAATGGCGCGCGCCGCGCCCGCGTCGACCTTGGCCTTCAGCGTGTCGATGTCGGCATCGAGGCTTTGCGCATCGGGATGCTTCTCGGGATAGGCCGACACCGAGACTTCGATGTCGCCATGGCGCTTCTTGATTCCGGCGACGAGATCGGCCGAGCTCCTGTAGCCGTCGGGATGGCCGATAAAGGGCGTGCCGAGACCGCCGATGGGGTCGCCGCGCAGCGCCACGATGTGGCGGACGCCGATGTCGTGATAGCGGTCGACGATCTCGTCGATCTCGCCGCGCGCAGCGCCGACGCAGGTCAGGTGCGCGGCCGGCACCAGCGAGGTCTCGGCAAGGATGCGGGCGATGGTCGAATGGGTGCGCTCGCGGGTCGAGCCGCCGGCGCCATAGGTCACCGAGACGAAATTGGGCGCGAGCGGCGCCAGGCGGTTGATAGTCTCCCAGAGGCTGCGCTCCATCTCCTCCGTCTTGGGC
>CAZCJG010000516.1:0-1571 GCA_964498575.1 uncultured Anaerolineales bacterium
AGGCTCCACAGTCCATCAGCCGCCGTAGTGCCTTGCCAGATCGGGAAGGCTTCGGAGGATTTCTTGTATTGGCGATCAATGGTAAAGCCGACGCTCTCCAATTGATTCGCCACGTAATCGCCCATCGGCTTGCGTGTGCCATCGCCATCCGAACGGATGAGGAAGGTCAACACCACCGGCGCGCCGTTGAATTGCCATTTGCCGTCCGAGCCAAGCGTAGCGCCCATGGCGGGCATTTCAGCGTCAATCACTTCCTTGGCGTGCGCCGCATTAAACGCATATTTGCTTTCCAATGCGCGAGCGGTATCAATCAAGTTGGTGTATTCGACCAACTCAGTGGTGATCGGCAAGAGGCGAGGCAGTGAACCGCCCGCGTAGATCTCCTGGTTCAAATAATTTCGATCCAACAGCCAGTTCAGCGACTCGCGGATCTTGCGATTCGAAAACGGATTCAACTTCGTCGTATCCGTGAAGACCGCCGGGTTCAGGCTGATCCCGTAATATCCGCCGAGGGATTGGGTAGAGGATAAGCCCGCGGCTTGAATTTCAGGATACACGTTGGAAGCGAGGTTGAACGAGAAAAAGTCAATCGCCCCGGCTTGGATCTGCGAAATGGCAGACGCGCCATCCACGACCGAAACATCAATCTCGTCGAGCCATCCGCCGTGCCGCGTGGTGGCGGGAGCCGCGGGAGTTGCAGGTTCCTCAGTTGGCGCGGAGGTGGCAGCCGGTTCATCGGTTGCCGCCGCGGGCGGTTCGGTGGGAGCCTGAGTCGCTTGTTGAGGAGCGCATGCGGCAAGCGCCATGCTGAATACCACAAGCAGACTTAGAACGTAATACAACTTATTAGTTTTCATGCTCTTCTCTCCTAAAAGAAAATTTAGTGACTATGATCAAAGCCGTTCCGTGTTCTCGTTGCGAGCCACCTCCTTTGGAAAATAATCAGCGAGGCGGAAACAAGCTGCGTAGACCTGTTTCCGCCTCACGCCAACGGGTTGCTTTCTCTGTGAGGAGATTTTTTGAAAGCATGTGCATCATACCTACTGGGGGAAAATCAAGCATCCGCCCCCACACCCGTTTCGCCTCCCGCGCGAGAATGTTTTGGCTTCCCTCGCCAAGTACGGCTCAGGCAACCGGGAAACCTCGCATACCCCACCTCAAAAACCCCTCTGCCGAGGGGTGATGAAAGACTTCTCTGGGAGAATAAAATTGAAAACACAACTCATCAGATGGGTCTATAATCGGTCTATGTTTAGCAAGCAGACTCGCCTCATCGGTCAAACGATATGGATTCTCCTCCTCCTCCTTCAGGCTTCCTGCGGGGCGATGCAAACGCCTCAAGCGGCGGTGGAGGCTGACGCACCTGCGACCAGCCGTCCCCCCATCGTGAATCGGGTAGTGGATGAGTCGCTCCCCGAAATCTGCAATTGCATCCTCCGCTTTGACATGATCGGAATCGAAGAGGGGCTATCCCAAAGTTCGGTACACACCATCTTTCAGGATAGCCGCGGCTTCCTCTGGTTCGGCACCGAGGATGGACTGAACCGCTACGATGGCTATACCTTCAAGGT
>CAZCJG010000517.1:0-1568 GCA_964498575.1 uncultured Anaerolineales bacterium
GTCGAGGATATGGATGCCCTGGTCGACGACGATCTTCCAGTAGCGACCGGGGTCGGGGTAGGTGGTGATCGACTCGAACATCACCGTCGTCGCACCGTTGGCCAGCGGGCCGTACAGGATGTAGCTGTGGCCGGTAACCCAGCCGACATCCGCCACGCAGGCATAGATGTCGTCCGGATGGAGATCGAAGACCAGCTCGTGGGTCAAGGCGGCGTAGACCAGGTAGCCGCCCGTCGTGTGCAGCACGCCCTTGGGCTTGCCGGTGGACCCGGAGGTGTAGAGGACGAAGAGCGGCGACTCGCTGTCCATCGACGCGCAGGGGCAGGCGGCGCGCTGGCGGGCCATCTCCGCGTCCAGCCAAAAGTCGCGCCCCTCGCGCATGGGCACCTCGGCCTCGGTCCGGCGCGCGACGAGCACGGTTTCGACCAGGCCCAGGCCCTCGATCGCGTGGTCGGCCGTCGCCTTGAGCGGGATCACCTTGCCGCCGCGCAGGCCCTGGTTGGCGGTGACGAGCAGCTTGCAGCCGGCGTCCAGGATCCGGTCGCGCAGGCTCTCGGCCGAAAAGCCGGCGAAGACGACGCTGTGCACCGCGCCGATCCGCGCGCAGGCGAGCATGGTATAGGCCAGCTCGGGGATCATCGGCAGGTAGATCGCCACCCGGTCGCCGCGGCGCACGCCGTGGGCGATCAGGACGTTGGCGACGCGCGCGACGTTGCGCTTGAGCTCGCGGTAGGAAATATGGCGGTACTCGCCCGGTTCGTCGGCAGCCCAGATGATCGCGGTCTTGTCGGGCTGGGTCGCGGCGTGGCGGTCGACGCAGTTGTCGCAGGCGTTGAGCCGGCCGCCGCCGAACCACTCGAAGTCCGCCGTGTGCAGATCTGAGTCGACAATGCTCTCCGGGAAGCGGTACCAGGCCAGCCGTGCGGCCTGCTCGCGCCAGAAGCCGTCGGGATCGTCGAGCGAGCGCTGATAGAGCGCGCGGTAGGCGTCCAGGCTGCCGACGCGCGCGCCGGCGGCGATAGAGGGCTTGACGGGAATCATGCGCGGGTCTCTCCTGATCTGGGCGGGGATATGGCGCGGCGGCCGATGCCGGGGGGGCCAAAGTCGCCCTACCCCGTGATCCGGCGCCGCGAATATGCACAGACAGACGTGGCAATCGGCATTGGAGATACGGCGCCGGCGCTTCGAGCCGGTTTGCGCTTCCCCGCCTTTGGAGACACCCGACAGCCCCAAAATTCAGTGAAAGGCTCAGCGCTGTTCTGGCGTCTCAAACGCGACGCACCAAGAAGTAACCGTAAATATCCAAATAAGATACAAAAGGAATGTCTGAAGTGAACTGTCGCATCGATTATGCTCGTATCGTCCCGCCCACAAGGCTCGTCCGCGCGCTCCGGCGCGTGCTGATCGCGGTGACTTCGGTTGCCCTGCTGTCGCTCGGACCCGCGCTGGTCACCTTCGGTCAAGAAGCCGTCGCGTTGACCGAGACCGAACCCAACAACACCTGCGCCACCGCCCAGGACCTCGGTGCCTTGACCGCGACGGCCGCGCTGGCCGGCGCCCTGGATAGC
>CAZCJG010000518.1:0-1517 GCA_964498575.1 uncultured Anaerolineales bacterium
CTGTACATGGCCAGCGACGACTCCAAGCTGCGCCGCTTGCAGGGCTGCTATGTGTCCGACGACGAGATCAACCGCCTGACGCATTACTGGAAGTACGCCAGCCTCGCCGCGCGGTCCAAACCCGGCGCCGGCCGGCCCGACGGCGAGGCGGAGGCCTCGCCGCTCGGCATCCCCGAGCCCTTGATCCAGCCCGAGCTGTGGGACCAGATGGTCGACCCGCAGGCCGGCGCGCTGGCCGACGCCCGCGATCCGCTATGGGACGAGGCGGTGGCCGTGATCCGCGAGTCGCGCGCCGCCTCGACCAGCTTCCTGCAGCGCAAGCTGCGCATCGGCTACGCCCGCGCGGGGCGGCTGCTGGACCAGCTCGAAGCCGCCGGCCTGGTCGGCCCGGCCCAGGGCAACGCCCCACGTGAGGTGCTGGTGGACTCCGACGCAGACGTCGAAGCCGCCGCGGACTACAAGACGCGGCTGGACCGGGTGTTCGGCGCGGCAAGGGCCGGAGGGCAGGGGGCAGACCCGGCGGACGGAGATGACCCCGCCGCGCCCGAGCTGGACGAGCGAGAGATCGACCCGCCGGCGCCGGAGGATGACGGCCCGTCGATCCGGCCCTGGCTGGAGGAACGGTAACGGATCCCGCCAAGCTGAGGGTTGAGAGTTGGTTGTAAGAATGTCATGCCGGGCACGACCGCCCGGCATGACAGACGGAACGGCCTTAATAAACAGTCACTAAGCCCCAAGTCCTCTAACGTTCACCCGATAACAAGCGGAAGGGCGCCGCAGCGCGGCGCCCTTCCTGTTGTCCGATCCGGTGATCCGTGCCGGGGCTCGCCCGGCGGGTCCACCCCAGGCGGCTAGCCCCCGTTGTTCGCCAGCGGCACGTACACCTTGTGCGGGTACGGGTCGACGACCGGCGGCGTAGCCGTGGGATCCGGCGGCCGGGTGGTCGCGGTCGGCTGGGGGACCTCGGTCGGCGGGACGGTGGTGCCGTCCTTGCGCGCCAGGCCCAGGAAGCTGAAGGCGTGGCTGGGGAAGACCTCGCTGACCGCCTCGTTGCCGGCGCGCTTGGACAGGATCTCGCCCAGCACGTCGCGGTACTCGGTGGTGCGGTCCAGGTCGCCGCGGTTGAGCTGGTTGTCGGCCAGGCCGGGCCAGCGGCCGTAGACCTTGCCGCCGTTGATGCCCTTGCCGAACACGAACATCACGTTGCCGTGGCCGTGGTCGGTGCCGCGGCCGCCGTTCTCGCCGGCGCGCCGGCCGAACTCGCTCATCACGACGATCGTGATGCCCTGCTTGTCGGAGTTGTTGGGATCGAAGCGGTCGCGCAGGTCGGTGACCAGGGCGCTGATGCCGCGCGAGAGCTGGCGCATCTGGTTGGACATGCCGCCCTGGGTCGGGTCGGCCGCGTCGACCTGGTTGGCATGGGTGTCCCAGCCGCCGATGTCGACGCAGGCGACCTCGAGGCCGACCTCGGCCTTGATGAGCTGCGCCACCTGGGCCAGGCCCATCGCGAAGCCGTT
>CAZCJG010000519.1:0-1513 GCA_964498575.1 uncultured Anaerolineales bacterium
CTGGGAGGTGCTGCCGCGGCCGGGCCGGCTGGTGATGATCGGCCTGCTCGCCGGGCTGATCGCCCACTTCGTCGAGATCCACTTCGGCATCGCCATCGCCGCCACCCGCACTCTGTTCTTCGCGATGAGCGGCGCGCTGGTCGTCATCGGCGCGCTGGCCGAGGCGCGCGGCCTGTTCGCCGCCGAGGAGCCGGACGCGGCGCGGGCGGCGGCCATCCCGGAGCCTGCCGCGCGCTCCTCCGCGGCCCGCCGCCGGCGTGCCGCGGCGCAGCGGGCCCGGTCCACCACCGGGCCGGCCACGCCGCCGACCTGGACCTGGGCGGCGCAGGCGCTGATCATGGTGACGATCCTGGTCACCCTGATCTTCGACTTCATCGTCTCACCGCGCCCGGAGATGCGGAGCCTCGGCCCGCTCGCCTGGCTCCTGGCCACCACCTGGGTCATCGGCTCGATGCCGCTGGTCGGCGAGACCGTGGTCGGGCTGGTGCGGCGGGACGAGTGGAAGGGCGGGGCGCTCTCCAGCGGCGTCCTGGTCTACGGCGGTTTGACCCTGGGTGTGACCGGCGCCTACGCCCTCAGCCACTGGATGCTGCTCTCCGGTGCCCAGCCCGGCAGCGGCGCCGACACCAGCTCGGCGCTGCTCGGCATGTATTACCTGATGCTCCTCATCCTGCTCTGCCTCTGGGCCTGGGTGCTCGTGCGGCGGGACCCCGATCCCGGCCGCTTCGCGCGCCTGCGCGCCGCCTGGCTCTACCCGCTGGCCGGCGTCCTGGCCCTGGTGCTGGCCTTCTACACCAACATCAACGAAGTGCGGGCGGACGTCTACTACAAGGAGGGCTGGAACCTCTACCACGCCCAGCAGATGTACGACCAGGCGGTGTTCGACTACGATCAGGCGATGGCGCTCGATCCGCGCGAGGACTACTACTACCTGTTCAAGGGCAAGGCGCTCCTGGAGAAGGCGGACGTCGAGGCGGATCGCTTCGAGCAGGGCAACGAGGCGGACCTGGCGGGCGACGATGCTTCGGAGTACACCGAGGGTCTGCGCACGGCCGCGCTGGCGCGCGACCGCAGCTTCGAGGATTCGCTGGCGGTGCTCGATCGGGCCCGCACGCTCGCCCCGCTCAACACCGACCACTACGCCAACCTGGCGCGCGCCTATCAGATCTGGGGGGATCGGACCTTCGACAAGGCCAAGCGCGCCGAGCGGCTGGACCAGTCGCGCGCCTGGTTCGAGCGCGCGATCAGCCCGGACCTCTCGCCCCACAACGCCGGCCTGTACGAGGAGCTGGCGACGACCGAGTTCCTCGACGGCCAGGTCGACACGGCGATGGCGCGCATCGATGACGCGCTGCGGATCGACCCGCGGTTCATGCACCCCTACCGGGTGCGGGCGCGCATCTACCGCGAGATGGGCGAGCTGGAGAAGGCGGCGGAGGACTATCGGACCTACCTGGGCTCGCGCGAGGGCCGCAGTGACGTCGCGGGCTGGAGCGAGCTGGCCTTCGTCCTC